>CAZBLQ010000015.1:19655-43688 GCA_964492635.1 uncultured Oleiharenicola sp. | reverse complement strand
CGCGCGCTCAACAGCCGCAAATATATTCTGCCCGGCCTCGGCGACTTCGGCGACCGGCTCTACGGAACCTGATTACGCCAGCCGCGGCACGACAAACGGGGCGCGATAGTTGCGGGTGAGCAGTGTGTTCGCCGCCGCGGCGCCTTCCCCGGTGAAGCGCTCCGCCGCCTGATCGAGCGTGAGCGGCGCACCGAGGGTCAGTGGCGTCTTGGTGAGATCGACGCCATTGACCGCCAGATGCTCGGTCATCCGGCCATAAGCCTCGGCCAGCGGGACGTCGCCTTTGATTTTTTCGCGCAGCTCGCCCTCGGGCGCGGCCCGGCCGAGCTGATGGGAAATATTTCCGAGGTGGCAAAGCGCGCTGGATACATGGCCTTCGCCGATCGGGCCGCGCAGGTCGGTCGTTTTCCGGCTGCGGACCACGTCGATGAAATTGGCCATGTGCCGGTCGTGCCCCTGAAACTCCCGTTCAAGCCGGCCGGTGCGGTCGTAGGCCCGGGCGGTGAAGTAATCGGAAACGACCACATACCCTCCCTCGCAGTCGATGATGTTGCCGATGGAAACGCCGCGGTATTTGTCCATGGTCGAGGCCGCGGCACCGGCTGCCTCGGCACTGTTCAGGCCGGCGGCGGCAACACTGCCTCCGGGTTTCGCGGGCAGGCCGCGCACCTCGAAGATGAGCGGTGCCGTGGCGTAATCGTGAATGATCACCTGCGTGTTGGGCGTTTCGCCGTCGTCCTCGTAACCGAGCCGGCCCCCCACGCTGAGCGTGTGGCGCGGCAGACCGGGTTCGCCGAGAAACCAACGAGCGACGTCCATCTGGTGAATGCCCTGGTTGCCGACATCCCCGTTGCCGTAGGCCCAGATCCAATGCCAGTCGTAATGCACCGGGCCGTTCCGGGCGCTGTTGCGATGCGGCGGAACCAGCGGCGCCGGGCCCGACCAAAGGTCGTAGTTGATACTGGCTGGAACCGGCTGCGGGCCGCTGGTCCGGCCGATGCTGTCGCGTCGCTTGTAGCAGAAACCGCGGGCCGCGGTGATTTTGCCGATGCTGCCCGCGTGGACCCAGGCGACCGCCTCCGAGAGGCCGTCGCCGGAACGGATCTGCACGCCGGCCTGCACCACGCGGTTGTATTTCTTCGCCGCGGCCACGAATTGCCGGCCTTCCCAGACGTTGTGTGAGACGGGTTTCTCCACGTAGACATCCTTTCCGGCCTGACAGGCCCAGATTCCCAAGAGCGAATGCCAGTGATTGGGCGTCGCAATGGTGATGGCGTCGAGGTCGGACGACGCGAGCAGTTCGCGCACGTCGGTGAATTTTTTAGGCGTGAGGCCATCCTTGGCGTGCGCAGCCGCCGTTCGATCCAGCACGGCCGAATCGACGTCGCAGATCGCAGCCAGGCGTACGCCGGGAACGGCACGCAAACTGGTGAGGTGGTTCTGCCCCCGGCCGTTAAGGCCGACGACCGCGACGCGAACGTCACTGTTGGACCCTGTCACCTGCCCCCACGAGCGGGCGGAGAGCGCAACCCCGGCGGCGGCAAGCGTTGACGTTTTGAGAAAAGTGCGGCGGGAGAGGTGGTTCATGGGAGGAGAAAAGATCCTGTCCGTCATTCTGAGCAAAGCGAAGAATCCATCTGGAGGGCGGACGTCCTCGTCCGCCATGCCCCGCGGGGTGTGGGCACCCCGCCCACAAAGCAGAGATTACTTGCTCCGTTCAGAATGACCGGGAGTTGATTCATTTTCCAGCGACGTAGTCGTCATACTGTGCGGCGACCTGTGCGGCAATTTCGTCGCCGACGTGAAAGAAGAAGCGGTAGCGCAGGGTCAGGTTGCCTCCGGCGGGAACCGTATAATCGCCGGCGTGCGGCTGATCCGGGAGTTTTTCGTAGTCGTGCCGGCCGAAGGGATTCGCGCCGAAGAGCCCGTAGTCGCGTGCCATCCACCACGTCGGGTGCCGGAGATTCTGCGGATGGTCAAAGATGGCGACCCCGTAGATTTTGCCGTCACGGGGCGCATGGTAATCACACCAGTCGGCGCGCTTGCCCCAAGCGTCGGCATCGCGCGCACCGGTGCTCGTGACAATATGGCCGGTACCGGGAATATCCTTTCCCTGGAACTTGTGGGGAAGTGTCATCCACTGCGCAAGGCGGATGGCCATGGTGCCGTCCTTGTTGTCGCCAATCAGCAGCGGTTCACCGGGCAGCGCATGCCACGTTACTTCATAGTCGATAAACCGGCCGGCCGGCGTGGCGTGGAAGCGGAGCGTCCGGTCGTCGGTGCAGATGAGCCTGCCATCGGGCGCGATCCATCGGTTGTGCGCGTGAAGGACACCGGTCGTGCCGCTGGTTGTTTCCACCAGCACATCCTGCACGGTTTTGCCTTTGCCCTTGGGCGAGTGCCCGGCATCGCCGGCACCTTCGTTCCAAAAATCGACCCCGTTGACCATGCTGTGCGCAAACCAGAGCGACCGGTGCCAGGGATGATCCGTGTCCTCGCCAGGTGTCTGTTTCATCGGGAAGTCCCGGGTGACCGGTGTACCGTCCGCCGCGAGAATGGGATAGCAGTAAGGACGGGTGGCACCGTCGCCATAAACGTATTCGGTGAACAACTGTCCGCCAATCTCGATGCGGACGCGGTCGGCCAGCGGCGTAAGCCGGACCATCGCCGCCGGCTCGGCTCCGCGCGCCACGGTCAGAAGGAGCGCAAGACAACCGGCCGAAAGCAACAGACGGGGTGACAGGCGGTTCATCTGGTGTTCACTGAATCACCCGGGCTGGTGCGCCTCAACCGCAAACCCGGGCCCCGCCGGCTTAGACTCGACGGTGCCATTATAACCGCTTTGCTCGGGCCATGGAGCTTCAACAACTGACCGGGCGGGCGATGCAAATCCGCGGGCGATTTGCCGAGTTTGAACAGGCGCGAAACGGCCGGTCGTGGACACGCGAGGAAATCATGCAGGGTTTCGTGGTGGATGTAGGCGACCTGATGAAACTCGTGATGGCCAAAAACGGCGCCCGCCCGGTGGAGGATCTCGAGCGAAAACTCGCGCACGAGCTGTCCGACTGCCTGTGGAGCGTGCTCGTGCTGGCCAGGCTCTACGACGTGGACCTCGAGAAGGCATTTCTCGCCACAATGACCGATATCGAGGTGAAGCTGGCGCAGCCCGGCTGATCCCCCGGCTCATTTTTTCGTGTTCATCGGCGTGATTCGCGGGCAACTTCCGGGCACATGACCATTGAACGCCCGGGTCTCATCGTCGCCGACGGCTGGAAGGATTACCAGTTGCTGGATTGCGGGCTGGGCCTGAAGCACGAACAGTGGGGTCCCTACGCGCTCGTGCGGCCGGATCCGCAGATCATCTGGCCGCGCACCGGCGGCAACGGCCGCTGGGAAAACTGGGACGGTTTCTACCACCGCAGCGAGAGCGGCGGGGGCAAATGGGAATTCCGCCAGAAGCTGCCCGATCACTGGAGCATCCGCTACGGCGCGCTGACGTTCAAGATCCACCCGACCAGCTTCAAGCACACCGGGCTCTTTCCCGAGCAGGCGGTGAACTGGGACTGGTTTACCCAGCGCATCAAGGCCGCGCGAGCCACCGGCCGCGAGGTGAGTGTGCTGAATCTTTTCGGCTACACCGGCGCGGCCACGATCGCGGCCGCCGCCGCCGGCGCCAGCGTGTGCCACGTCGACGCCGCCGAGGGCATGGTCAAATGGTGCAGGGAAAACGCCACCCTCTCCGGCCTGGCGGAGGCGCCCGTGCGCTACATCACCGACGACTGCCTGAAATTCGTGCGCCGCGAGATCAAGCGCGGGCGCCGTTACGACGCCATCATCATGGATCCGCCCACCTATGGCCGCGGCGGCGGCGGCGAATTGTGGAAACTGGAGGACCATCTCTGGGAACTGCTCAACGAATGCAAACAGGTGCTGAGCGACCGTCCGGTGTTTTTCCTGATCAATGCCTACACGGCGCGCCTTTCGCCCACGGTGGTCATCAACCTGCTCGCCAGCCTGATGGCCGGTGCCGGCGGCCGTCTCTCCGGCGGCGAAGTCGGCCTGCCGGTCCAGCGCGATGGCAAAGTCCTGCCCTGCGGCATTTTTGGCCGCTGGGAAGCGGATTGAGCGACGGTCCTGCCGGGCAGCGCGCGAACGGTCAGTTGGCTTTCAGGTTGGCGGCGAGAAAGGTTTCGAGCCGGCGGAGAAATTCCGTTCCGTCTTTGTTGCCCGGCCACGAATGGCCGAGGTGCTCGAAATAGAGTGTTTCGGGGAGCCGACCGGCCTTTTTCAAGGCCGCCACCATGGCATGGGCCTGCTCGATAGGCACGGTCGTGTCCTTCTCCCCGTGCATGATGAACAACGGAGCCTTGATTTGCGCCGCCAGATTGAGCGGCGACACCGCGGCCAGCTTCTCCCGTTCCCGGGAATCCCGCAGGTCCCCGAGCATGACCGTCCAGTAACGCAGGACGTCGTTGGAATACTGGTGTTCATCCCGGACGTATTTGATCAAACCGTTCCAATCGCTCACCGCCGCGCAGGCGACGCCGCAGCGGAACAGGTCGGGCGTATGCGCGAGCGCGAAAAGCGTGCTGTAGCCACCGTAACTTGCACCCATGATGGCCAGCCGGTGCGGGTCGGCGACGCCATGCTGCACGGCCCATTGGGTGAAATCGACGATGTCATCCTGAATCGCTGCCCCCACCTGATGCCGGCCACGGAGGTAGAATTCCGTGCCATAACTGCCCGAGCCGCGATAATTCACCTGCAGCACGGCGTAACCGCGGTTGGCGAGAAACTGGACGAGGGGATCGAAACCCCAGACATCGCGAACGCCGTACGGCCCGCCATGCACCAAGGTCACCATCGGCAGGTTTTTCTGGCCGCGGCCGACGGGCAAAGTGAGGTAGCCGTTGAGCTCGACGCCATCACGGGCCTGGCATCGGACCGGATGCATCTCGGCCATGTCCGCCGGCTTGAGCCAGAGCCGCGTCTTGCCCAACGGTCTCGTTTTTCCGGTACCAAGGTCGACCAGGGTGTAGAAGCCGGACTCCCGGTCGGAGTGGGAAAAAATCAGCAACTGGTGCATCTCCCGGTCCATGCTGACGATTTCGTTCACCAGACCGGGAGTCGCAGCGTCCAATTCCTTCTGCAGCCGGGCAAATTCCGGCTCAAACCAGAATTGCCGCGGCCCGTCCGTCTCATAGCGCACGCCCAGCAGCCGCCGGTGTTTGGGGGAAAAGACGGCCGAGTTCACATCGTACTTGTCGTGTTGGAAAAGCGGCTCGCTGAATTTCCGGGTCTGTAAATCGAGGCTGTAGAGCGCGAGGCGGCCCTTGGCTGACGGCTTGAAAACGTACAGCGTGCGGTTGTCCGCATCGAGTCCGGCAATGCTGCAGTGGGCCCCCACCTGGCCAAATTCGAGCGGCGTGCTCCACGGACCGCCGGGTTCGGCCCGGTAGATCAGTTCCGTGTGCACCCCGTCGTTGATCAGGCCGAAACGGATGTTCCCCTCCCAGTCCGCCGCCCAGGATTCCACGTTGCCCGGATTTTTCTCGAGCAGACCGTAATTCCCGTTGCCCACGTCCAGCTTGTAGATATCCGGCCGGTATTCCATGCCGGACACGTCGGAGCGGTTCAGCATATGCATGATCGTCGCATCCTGCCGGTCGTCCGCCACCAGCCCGTCGGGATAGATCGCCGCGATTTCGCGGGTTCCAAACTGGCTTTTCCTCTCTTCCAAGTAGCGTCCATAACCCGTGAGGTATTTGATCAGCCTGGTCCCCCGGTCCGCGACCGCCCAGCCCAGGGCGGTATTCATGATCACCTGCTTCGAACTGATCCAGTGGTAATCGAGTATGGCGTTGAACGGCAAATCGCCTTTTCGCTCCCAGAATACGCCCACCGGTTTCTGGTCATCGAGGGGGAAGAAACCCAGCCCCGAACCTCCGTCTTCCTGCACCTGATAACCGACGCAGCTGCCATCAGGTGAGAGCTGCATGTCGGCATACTGCGGTGCCCGCGCAAAATCCTCCACCGGGATCTGCGGAATGTCCGCCGCCCATGCTTGCGTCGCCCCGACCATCATGCTCAGCATCGCTGCGGCTACTCGGCACATTTTCATCCGCAAGAGATATGCCGGCGCCTGTCTGCCCGGCAATTGTAGAGTGTCCTCCTCTTTATTCCCGGCCTTGCCCGGCTACCGCCCCAAAGAATTTTACGGCCAAGCGCACCGTGATGTGCTTGGTTCTGTTAACGCCATCTTCCTCTTCTGCCCATGTCCTCCCTTGCCGAAACCTACCTCGCCACCGCCACCGCCATGCTGCAGCGCGCCTGCGCGCAGAACGCGCCGGTGTTGAAAAAACTCGGCGCCGTCATCGGCGAATCCCTCGCCCGGGGCGGCGTGCTGCACACCTTCGGCAGCGGCCACAGCGAAATCATTTCGCGCGAGATCATCGGCCGGGCCGGCGGGCTGGTCTGCGTCAGCGGGATTTCTGACCCGACCGGCGGCTTCATCGAGAACATGGTTGGCTACGGAACCAAACTGGCCGAGCGCTACGATCGCGCCCATGGCCTGCTCCCCGGTGAGACCGTCATCGTCATTTCCAACTCGGGCAAAAACTCCTCGCCGATCGAGGTCGCCCTCTATGCGAAGCAAAAGGGCCTCCACGTCGTCGGTCTGACCTGCGTCGCGATGTCGAAGACGTCCCCCACGGTTCACCCCGGCGGGAAAAAACTGCATGAGGTTGCCGACTACGTGCTCGATAACGGCGGTGTGCCGGGCGACGCGATCACCGAGGTGGCCGAGGGCGTAAAGGCGGGCCCGACGTCGACGCTGATTGGCGCGACCCTGCTCAACCTGCTCTCTTTCGAGGTGCTCGCGTGGCTCAAGGCCGGCGGCCACCCATTGCCGATTCTCCGCAGCCAGAACCTGCCCAATGCCATCGAATACAACCGCGAGCTGGGCAGCAAATACAAGGGTCGGCTCAGCCGCCAGCTCGCATAGAGCGATCAGTCCGCGAAGCTCACTGAAAAGAATTCCGGTTTGGATGGTTCTGTGTATTCCGTGTGTTCCGTGGGCAATTCTTACAAGATCGGCGTGGATGGCGGGGGCACGAAGACGGAGTGCATTCTCGTGGACGCCGGTGGTGAAATCGTCGCCCGGTACCTGGCGCCCGGCTGCAACCCCAGCCAGATTGGCCCGGAGGAGGCCCGCGCGGTTTTGGCCGCCGCCCTGGCCGAATTGCTGGCCCAATCAAAAATCAACAGGCGTGAATCGAAAATCACCACCACGCTCCTCTGCATGGCCGGCAACCGGGTATTTTGGCGCGAGACCGCTGACACCTTGAAGGATCTCGGGCAAGTAACCACGACCGATGATTCGATTCCGGTGCTGGAACTGGCGACTGGCGGCGTTCCGGGGCTGGTGCTGCACGCCGGCACCGGTTCGTTCGTCGCCGCGCGCAGTCCGGACGGCGCAATGCATTATACCGGCGGACTCGGCTGGAAGTTCGGTGATCCCGGCAGCGGCTTCGATCTCGGCCGCCGCGCGCTGGGGCTGGCCTTGCTGGAGTTGCAAGGTGCACCCGCGGGCGGGGGGACGACCCTTTCGCCACTGGCCGAGGCGTTGTGCGCGCATACGGGACTGGCCGACTACTCGGCGAACTCGCGGTTTTTTTATTACGACGACGAGGCCAACGCCAGGATCGCGGCCTTCGCGCCCCGCGTCATCGAGCTGGCCACGCAGGATTGCGGCCCGGCACAGCAGGTGGTGGCTGATTCGATCACCGACCTCGCGCGGCTGGCGGACCAGGTGATTCACCGGCTTTTTCCGCCGCCCGTGGCGGCATTGCCCTGCGGCGTGAGCGGCCGGATATTGAACAGCGTGCCCGCGGCCTTCGCCCTCCGCTCGCTGGCCAGCAAACTGCACTGGCCAGTGGAACTGCGCTTCATGGACATTCCGCCGATCGAGGGCGTGCGCCGGTTGCTCGGCAAAATGTAAGCGTCAGTTCCCAGATGATCCTGACTGAGACTTCCCGCTTGCAAGCAAGCTCCCACAAGCCTGGCACCATCCTCTCGGAGCCTGACTGGCAGAAACAACGCCGGCTGCACGAGCAGCGTGTGCTGGCTTGGACCGGACCGCATCAGGCCCGGGCGGCCCGGGGCGAAAAACACCCCGTCTACGATTTCCTTTTCGAATACTATCGTTTCCGCCCGAGCTGGCTGCGGCGCTGGCATCCAGGACCCGACGTTGTCCTACAAGGCGGCAGCGCTCGGGAGTTTCTGCGCTGGCCGGAGTATCACGAAACGACTGGCGGCGTCGCCCTGAACGTTGCCGCGCTGGAACCGCACCGGCGCGAGAGCCTTGGGTGGGTGCTAAACCTGCTGCGTGTCACCGCGGAGCGGCCGCCGCAGTTCGCCTGCTACGGCCTGCACGAGTGGGCCATGGTATACCGGCAGACGCCGGAAGAGGTGCGCCACAACCAATGGCCGTTGCGCTTCCCGCCGGATGAGCTGGCGCGCCTGGTCGAGGCCCAGCCGGTGTGCTGCTCTCATTTTGACGCCTTCCGCTTTTTCACCGCGCCGGCCCGGCCGCTTAACAAACTGCAGCCCACCCGGGTTGAAGCGCCGCAGTTTGAACAACGCGGCTGTCTCCATGCGAACATGGATCTCTACAAATGGGCGTTCAAATTTGCGCCGTTCACTCCCAGTGAGCTGACCGCCGACTGTTTCGCCCTGGCGCACGACATCCGCGAGATCGACATGCGGGCCAGTCCCTACGATTTCTCCAAACTCGGTTTCGCACCCATCCAGATCGAAACACCGGAAGGCCGGACCGAATACGAAATACATCAACGCGATTTTGCCCGGCGCAGCCAGCCATTGCGCGCCCAACTCATTGTGCTGGCCGAGCGACTGCTGGGCTGAAGCTAATTCGAGTCGGCCATCGACGAGTCGCGCATTGCCTCGCGCCCGCCGCCAGCCAAGCTGCCCCCATGGCCGAGCCGGCGAACCCCGCGCAGAAACGCACCCTGAAAAAGCCCAGCTACCCCATCGGCGGGCCGTTGCGCGGTTATCTGCAACATTACCGCCGCGAACGGGCGCTCCCGGTCACCTACGAGCGGTTGCGCCATTTTCACGAGGCCTTCCCACTCGCTGACGCCGAGGGCCGCCCCACCCTGTGGGAAACGGTCGTCTATCGATCGGATGAAATTTCTGCGCTCAACGAGGATTTGAAGCGGCTTTACGCCTTGTTGCGGGTCGACGGCGATTTCTCCGTCATGGAGCATCTCTACATCGACCGCATCGACTTCTGCAGCTTCGGCAACTCCACGCCGTTCCGCCTCCGCATTGTCAACGCCTACAACGACAATCCCGACTACTTCTACGTCAAGAAGGCCGACGCCTCGCGCGTTTACGGCCTCGAGCTGGAGCACCTGCTCTCGCCCAACCGGCTCAACTTCCTCACCCACGGCGATACGCTCGTCGAGGAACATATCGCCGGAGTGCCGGGCGACATTTTCATCGACCAGTGGCTCGAGCGCAAGGAACTCAAGCCCATCCGCATTGCCAAGGAGCTCATCAAGTTCAACGAGCGCTGCTTCGTGCGCCTGCTGGGCGACATGCGGAGCTACAATTTCGTCATCGTCCTCACCCCGGACTTCGAGGGCTGGCAGGTGCGCATCCGCGCCATGGATTTTGACCAGCAATCCTACAACGGCCGGAAAAATTTCTACCTGCCGCAATTCTTCAAGGAGAACGTCCGGCTGGTGGAGTTTTGCAACAAGCACCTCCACCCCAAGACCGCCTACCAATACCAGCGCGAGGAGCAGACGCTGGTGCTGCAGCGAGCCGAGCTGTCTGCCGCCCGCCTCAAAGTGCTCCTTTCCGCCATGCACGAGGACACCCTCGCCCCGGAGGGCAACATCCGGTCCCTGCGTGAAGGCCTTGCCGCGCACTTCCAGGTCGACCGTTTTCTCCGTTGCGAGACCATGGGAGCCCTCGTGAGCGAGAGCCTCCGCACGGTGCGCGAGCGCATCGAGCAGCAAATTCCGCCCACCCCCGCCGAGATGATGCTTTCCTCCGGACAGGAATAGCCGGCGGCGGAAGCTGGCTGGCCAATGCCAGCCGCCGCCATCGTGCTTGAATGTTCGCCCCGGTTGGCCCAGCCGGGGCGATCCCTTGCCCAACAAAACTAAAGGTTCAGCGTCGCCTGGACGTAGCAGTAGTTGGAGTCCTTTGAGCCGACGGCACTGAATGATTCCTTCACGTACTCACCCCGGAAGAAATGTCCGAGCCCGATTTCGAGCAGCAAGCCCTTCGTCGCCGTCCAGCCAGCGATGAAATCGACTTCCTGGCCCAGGTTGGAACTGTAGCCTGGATTGATATTAAAACCTTTACCACTGCCGGGCGTTGCTCCGGGGGTGTTCCGCGGTACGCCGGCGACATTATACCAATAATCGCTGGTCTTCTCGAGAAACTGTTGATGCACATCGAGCGCCAGGCTCGTCTTGGAACTAGGCTTCATGGTTGCCGACAGGCGGTAGTCCACGATGTTCTGCAGGCTGGACAAATCCATGGCACCGTAGAGCCCGTGGTTAGAGGGCAGCAGGTTCTGGAATGTCCCGCTGTCCGTGTCGGTGGAGTTGCTGTCACCCGAAGCGCCGCTGATGATGAGCGCCACACGCGGCTTATAAGGACTGGCGGTCCAGGTATAGCCTCCCTGCAGCACAAAGGCCCAGGCACTCTGGCTCAGGCGCGGGGCAATTTTGGCCGCTGCCACGGGGGTCGCGGGGAAAACCGCCGTGCGATCGCCGAATTGCCACATGAGCTCGATGCCGTAATCCCACGGACCGAATTTACCCGGCTTGGATTTGGTCCGGTAACCAAGGGTGTAAATGTCCTGCGGGGCGGTAAACCGGAAAGGTGCGGGCACCTGGGACCAGTTGTCGGTGACGATTCCGCGCGCCACATTGCGCGCCAGGAGGTAGGTTTCCACCACGGCGTCCTTCGACAGACCCGGAAAATCAAAATACGCGCCCGACAACGTGTCTTGCGAGTTGGATTCGTTGAAGTGGTCGCTGCGGGTATACACGAGGTTGGAGGCAAACAGGTCGACGCCGAAGAACGAATCCTGATACCTCACCTTGAGCGCATCGAAGGTGTGCGGCGTATTTAACCAGTATGCACTGCCCACGAGGCGCTGATCACCGTAAACCAGCTCCTGCCGGCCCACCTTCACGAGCAGAGGAAATTTCTTCAGATTGCCAAACTGCAGGTAGCCCAGCTCCAATTGCATCGGCCCGTCGTTTTCGGTCAGGCCCTTGCCCGCGGCTGTCGCATTCCATCGGTTGTCGCCAATGGAATAACTTGAGCGCGTCTCGACGACCGCCGAGAACCAATCGTCCGTATACCCGGCGCGGAGCATGAGCCGGGAAAGCCAGTAATCGTTGGTGTTGGTGGTTGGCGGCGCCGAGGCGAAATCAAAATTGGACCCGGCATGGGTCGTGCCCGCCGCGGATTTGTTTTCAGAGCGCATGCGCTCGTTGATGCCGAAGTCCCAGGTCTTGAACGCCGGGTCCTTTGCCCGGAGATAATCGTCAATTGCGCCAGGGACCGGAATGGCGGGTGACGGGGGCACATACTGGGCCCAAGCGGAGGCCGCCGATAGGAGGAATAACAGGATCGTGGATTTGGTGGTTTGCATGGAGGAAAGGCGTGGTCACTCCCCGGGTCTGCACGGATCATGCCGCCGGGGGCGGATGCGGCGATTCTGGTTCCGCAAACAATTCATGAAGGCAATGAACCGGGCTCATGAAGCAGACGGTTGGATTGGCGACAAACTGGCTGCGGCAGGCAGAGAATAGCTGGTCGTGGAAACAGTTATTGTCCTAGTTTTTTGAGGGCGTGAAAAGTAGCACGGGACCATCGCAACGCGACACGGCGATGGCGGGACGCTTGCCACCTGCGGGCATGATAACCGCGGCGGACCGGGCGTCGCCGATGACAATCAGCCCGGATTGGGCGGGCGAGAGCGCGGTGAATCCGCCCTTGCCGTCGCCCTTCAGCAGCACCCCGAGGCCGCCATCGAAGCGGCCGGTGTTGGGCTCGGGTCCAAAATTATTACCGGCACAAAAAAGGTCGAGCTTGCCATCGCCATCAAGGTCGCGGGCCACAATCGCATTGATCGGCGCGATCTGGGCCAGCCGCGGCAGGGGCTGAAATTCAAACGTACCGTCCCCGCGGTTCACGAAAACGCCACTGGCGAGTTCGGTGGCCGCCAGTTTGCGCACCTTGGCGAGATGATCGGCGCCGAAAATGTCCTCCACCGTCGCCTGCGAATAGGCGGCATAGGTGGGGAATTTCTTTGGCAGCCACGGGAACGCATAGGCCAGCTTGCTGCGGCCACGGACGGGGTAGAGTTTGCCGCTTTCGTATTGGGCCTCGATGAGCTGGTCCTTCCCGCTTCCATCAAAGTCCCCGGCGAAAAGCACGGTCGGCTCGGCGGCGGAGGCCCGGTACTTTGTATTGAGGCCGACGTTGCCCGCAATGATGTCCAGCCGACCGTCGCCGTTGACGTCGGCCACGGCCAGCGCACTCCACCAGCCGGTGTAGGCGGCGAGCCCGGATTTGGCCGTGAGATTCTCGAATCCCTTGCCCGTATTGTGCCAGTAGGTAACCGGCCCCCATTCGGTGGCAACGATCAGGTCGGGGCGTTTGTCGCCATCGATATCGGCCCACACGGCCGCGGTGACCATGCCAACATTGCGCAGACCGGGGGCGAGTTCGTCGGTCACATCGACAAACTTGCCACCCACATTGCGGTAGAGAAAGCTGCGCGGCGTTTCCGGGTATTTGCCGGGCACGACACGTCCACCGATGAAGAGGTCAACTTTGCCGTCGTGGTTGAAATCAGCCGCAGCAATCGCGGCCATGCTTTCGCCGGTGGCCGGCAATGTGCCGGCAGGCGCCAAGGTGAACTTCCCGTGGCCGTCGTTGAGATAAACGCGGGCGTTGAGCAGGGAATCACCGCGAGCGTGTTCGACGCCGCCGCCCACGAGAATGAGATCGGGATGTTTGTCGCCGTTGATATCGACAAACAGCGCGCCCACGTCATCGGATTCGGTTGTCGTGGCCCACGGCTGTTCGGGGGCGGGTTTGAAACTGCCGTCGGGCTGGCCGAGGAAAAGTTCGCCCGCCTGCCCGGTAGTACCAGTTACAAAGATGTCGTCGATTCCGTCGCCATTCACATCGGCCACGGCGAGCACGGGGCCGAGACCGTTGAGCCGGCGCGGCAGAAGCCGCTGGCGGGTGAACTCGTCGAAGGGCCGCAGCGTGTTGCTGTGCTTGAGGCCCCGGCTGGCCGCGGATTCAGCAAACAGTGCGTCAGAGCGAGCCGGGGTTCTGATGCTTGCGGGCGCCGGTTTCGTCCCTTCCGCCAGCGGCGGTTCGCTGATGGTGAGCAGCTGGTCGGCGGGGAGATTTTCCAGCACCTGAACCTCACCGCGCGGCCAGTTGACGGTGAGTTTCTTGATCACCGTGTCGTTGCCGAGGCCAAAGTGGATGAGCGGCGGCTCGCTGGCCACGATCCCGCGCTCGGTATAGAGCTGGCGCATCTGCACCCCGGAGGCGGTCTCGATGTGCAGCTCGGCCCCGATGCCGTCGAGATTGGGCACCCGGCCCGCGAGCTTGATCATTACCCGGTGACCGGTGGCGGTGTAGTTGCGGACAATGGTCGGGGGCTCGTTGTAGTTCGCAAATACCAAGTCTAGGTTGCCGTCGCCATCGAGGTCAGCGAGGGCGCAGCCAAAGCTCACGCCATCGTGGTCGAGGCCCCATTCCTTCGAAACATCCTCGAATTTCAGGTCGCCGAGATTGCGATAGGCCAGCGTGGTCTCGTGGCGCGGCGCGGCATTTTTCCAGACGTTGGCGCGGGCGGTGAGGGTGGGCGCAACATTCTGTTTGTCGACGATGTCGGCATCGATGAAGTTGCGGATCATTCCGCAGGTATAGAAAACATCGAGCCGGCCGTCGTTATCGAGGTCGCCGAGGCGGGCGCCGAACGTCCAGCCGGTCGCATCCATCCCCGTGAGGTGCGCCACTTCCGCAAAGTGGTCCGTGCCGGTGTTCAGGTAGACCGCGTTCCACATGTATTGCGGGATGAGTTCGGTCACGCGCTCCATATCCCACAGACCGCGGCCGATCTCCTCCATGCCGGTCATGAACTGCGCGTGATTGCGGTCACGCATATCGGTGACGAGAAAATCGATCAGGCCATCGTTGTTAATGTCGCCCGAATCCGCCGTCATCGAGAAATAGGTGACGTGCGGGAGCCGCTCGTCCACCACGTCGGTGAAGGTGCCGTCGCCCTTGTTCAAATAAAGGCGGTCCGGCGTCTCGAAATCATTGGCCACGTAGAGATCGGGCCAGCCATCATGATTGATATCCACCCAGATGGCGGTGTGCCCTTGGGTGAGGCCCCAGATGCCGGCCTTGGTGGTGACATCGGTGAAGGTACCGTTGCCGTTGTTATGGAGCAGATAGTCCCGGCGGCCCTGCGGGGCTTTGGAGAAATCGAGGATGTTCGTTACGAGGTAACAATCGATGAAGCCGTCGCGGTCGTAGTCCGCGAACGAAGCATGCACCGAGGCGTCGTTGATATCGAGACCGTAGGCTTTGGCGCTTTCCGTGAAGGTGCCGTCGTGATTGTTGATGAAGAGAAGATTCGGGGCGTCGTAGCGGCAGACGTAAATGTCGGGCCAGCCGTCCTGGTTGATGTCCACCACGGTGGCCCCGGTCTTGCTCGAGCCTGGTTCATCACACGCCACGCCCGCCGCAGCGGCAACGTCAACGAACTTGAACGGGGCGGTCTGGCGGTAAAGCGCGCAGGGCCCGTTTTTCGAGATGGCGAAAATACCCAGCCGGCCGTCATGGAAGAAATCGCCGACCGCAATGCCCGTCTCGACCGCGCCGAGGGTGAGCTCGCGAAAGCGGTTGCCCCACATCCGGGGGTCGTTGAAGACATTGGGCACGTTCACGCCGGTGTCGGCCGGGGTGAGAATCTGAAAGGGCTTGGTTCCCGCCGGGGCGGCCATGCGGGGCTGCAGGGGCGTGGCGGTGTAGTCGGCCGCGAAGGCCAGTGCCGTGGCGCAAAACAACACGGCGGTGGAGAGCGTGAATTTAAACATGGGGTTTGCGTGGTATGGTTTCAAAGGCTGGCGCGCTGCGGTGGAGGGGAACCGTATGCCGGGTCCGGCCGCTGGCGGAAAAGCAGGAGGGCGAGGGCGAGCGGTGCGGTATAGCTGCCGAACCGCTCAACCACTTCCCAAGCAGGCGAGCCCGCCGCCAGAAAAAGGCTTTCGGTGGCGAGTTTCCACAGGCAAACACCGATAAGCAACGCGACCGTGGGGCGGAAGAGAACGCCGGCGGCGAGTGCAAGATCAATTACCCCGGCAGTGGGAATGACGCTGGCGGGCCCGTGCGGCCAGACCGCCGAAAAATTGCGCGCGAAAGACGGGTGGGCCTCCAGCAGCGTGCAGCCAGCGTGACCAGCCAGGAGAGTGACTGTAACGAGACGCAAGGTCCACCCGAGCCGTCTGCGAACACCATCGCCGAATTCCGGCCAGCGGGCCGGCAGCCGGGTCAGCAGGGCGCCGCGCCAGCCCACGACCGCGACAAGGGCCAAAGGCACACCGTAATTGCCCGCCCGTTCCCAGAATTCCCAGCATGATTCACCGGAAAGCGGACGGAGCAGTGCCGTCCAAAGCCCCCACACCATGGCCCAGACAAAGACGGCGCGGCATGGCCACGCCAGGGCAAGCGCGGCGACCGTGATGTCCATCGTGCCAATCCATGGCATGAGCCGCCAGGCCCATGGCTCGCTGACTCCTCCGACCGCAAAATACGGCACCCACGCAGCCTTGGTGATTAGGCCAAAGGCTCCGTGACCGAGGAAACAGCCGGCCACGCCAATCCGGAGAATCAACGGAATCGATGCGTCCGTCGTCTCGTCAGAGGCCTGGACTGCAGATACAAATTTCATGGCACTGACTGAACAGGAGAAAAAGAGGAACTTATTTCAGCGGAAGCAGCGCGTGTTCGAGGGTCCAGTCGGCAATCTTCACCCCGGCCTTCTGGCCCTCGAGATTGTCCGACATCGTGTGGATGCCGCCCACCACCCGGCTCATGCCGGCCTCCTTCTGGGCATCCGAAAGCTTCTTGAAGGTGCGCACGGCGCCCGGCAGAGCATCGGAGGTGACGGAGAACTCGATTTCGTCGGTGCCGAAGAACACCGCCAGAAGCCGCGCCCCCGCTCCGGAAAACGTGCTGTGTCCGGACGTATAAGCCGGAAACGGCGGCGAAGGCATATTGGGGATGAAATCCGGAATAGCCTCGGCCTTCGGGTTCAGCTGGGGGTTGATCTCGCGCAACGCCGTCTCGGGACGCCACACATTGTAATAGTATTTCGTTTCCCAGCACGAAATGGCGGAATCGGCCTGCGCGAAGTTGAGCAGCGCGAACAGCCGGGCGGACTCGGGCACGGAAATATTTTTCCGCCGGGCCAGGTCTTCCGCGATCATGTTCCAGTGACCGGGCGGAGTGCTGGTGCCAAGATCATCATTCCAGAACGGTGTGCTCAGGGTTTCGTATTCGGTGCGGTCGGCGTTATCCCGCACACCCCTCTTGGCAACGAAAGCGAGTTCCGCGGCATAAGCTTCCGAGCCCAGCGACTCGGGTGGCGGGCAACGGAACTGATCCTGCGAGGTCAGGACGAAAGGCGTGACCCGGCCCCAGAAAGGCAGCAGAGGTGGGCGGAACTGGGAGGGAGTCTCCCGCCACTTGCCCGGTTCGGTGCTGGAATACTTCCCGGGGACCGGTTTGTTATAGCCGGCCTTCCCAATTTTTTCGAGGATGAGCTGGGCGACGTGCTCTCCCCAGGCGATGCCCTCGGTCTTGGCCTGGCCATCGGGAATCGCTAGGAGCGCCTTTTCATAAGCAACCTGCAGATTGTGCGGATTGGAGGTCGCGCTCCAAAGGGCAACCATTGTGGTGTGCGCTGCGCCCGCGATGGCCGCATCCATGTTGGCCCCGGCGGGCGCGGGATCGTTGACCAGCCAGCCGTGGTGGGTGCGGGTGATGCCATTGACTGCATCAAAAATCGCCGCGTGGAAGGTCGCGAAAAAAAACGAAGACATCGGGGGCGGATTACGCGCCAGCCGGGTGGCATCGAGAGCCTGATTATTCCAATAAAGGACGGCGTTGTCGCCGAAGGCGAGCGGACCGGTGAAGGAAATGGCGGCAAGCGCCACCATAAACATGCGGGGTAGTTTCATGCGGAGGGATAACGTGGACCGGGTTGATTCGCTTGCGTGCAGCGAACAGGAGAGCGGGCGGAAGTTGGGTAAATCCTCGTGGCCTGAAAACATCATAGGGGCGAATTGCCGCCAGTTTGGGGCGAATTGAGCCCGGCCTGCCCCCTGTTCACCTGGCGGCGTCTAGGGTGAGACTGGCGCACTGATTACTTCGTGCAGAGTGACCCAGAAAACGAGAGGCGTGCCGCGATCCACGCCTTGCGGCCATTCCCCCTCACCAAAAGACAGGGTGGGTGGCAGAACAAATATGGCATGACTGTCGATCGTCATCATCTGCAATCCTTCCATGAATCCAGGCAACAAATCCGCCATTTTTACGCGAACCCGTTCCGGGGTTGTCAACTGGGGCAGCTTGGTGGTGCCATCGGCGGCAGTCGCAATACTGGTGATGACAATCGTATCGCCGGGACGTGGCCTGATCCCGCCCCGGCCTGGTTCGATGCGGTAGCCCAAACCGCTGTCCGATTGTTGGAGACCAAGGCGTTTGCGTGTCTCCTTCATGTATTGTTCGAGCCGGCCCGGTTGGGCAAATGTGTCGGAAGTCTGCTGTTTTTCACGCGCAACGATTTGCTGAACCCGCCGGCCCATTTCCGCGCTGACCAGCCGGGCGGTATCATCAAAAGGGTACCCCTTGCCGCGAAACGCAGCGCGCACCCCTTCGATGAAAGCCGCAATCTGCGCCTCGTCCCATCCCAGTTCGGGCAGGTGGCTGCTCTGGGCAAAGGACGAACCGATGGCGGCAAACGCCGCGGGCGGATAAGGCTCGGTGATCGCCGCGAGCGGTTCGGCGCTGGGTGCGGTGGGCTCTGCCACTATCGCCCCTATTGTAGAGAGCAACAACATCGCCAAACCGATCAAGCGGACGGACAGCGTGATGCCCGGCCCGCTTTGGAACCGCGGCGGACGAAGGCAACAATGAGGTCCCTTCTCGGGCGCGGATGGAGAAATGGTCGGTTTCATGCCGGCTGCCTCGCGGCCGGCCAAGGAAAGCTCTTAAGCTCAACCAGGGTTGGAGTGTCTGTGCCTTCCCGAACGTGGTAGAATTTATTAAGCTTCAATCCAGTCACCATCTGGGTAATCCCGCTGACCGGCCAAAAAATTTCGACGCGTTTGATGATCCGGGCTTGCCCCAGCCCGATTTCCTGTCGCATCGGCGAGGCGCCGAAACTGCCGCCGCTGCCGACAATGCGATGGATTACGCGCTCTCCTTCGTTGGCCTCCACGACCACCTTGATCCGCGCCCCGATGGCCGCGCGGTTTGTCTTCACTCCCTCAAGCTTCAGTTTGAGCCAGTTATTGCCATGGCCAGGATTTGCGAAAAGCTGACTGTGGGCGAAGTCGGTCTCGACCGCGCCGCCAACCACCGAATAGATGTCCTGGGTTCCGCTGTTGTTGATATCGCCGAAGGCAATCCCGTGGCCTTTTTGCAACTGACCGAAGCCGCCCGAGGCTGTCACCTCCTGGAATTGCCTGCCGCCGTTGTTGCGAAACATCCGGTTGGGAATGAGCACATCGAGACCCGGACTGCCTGTGCCCGCGTAGAAGTCGAGCCAGCCATCGTTGTCGAGATCGCCAAAGTTGGCCCCCATCGTCTGCAGCACCTTGTTCAGTCCACATTCCCTGGTGACGTCGGTAAAGGTGCCGTCGCCGTTGTTGCGGAAAAGCTTGGGGCGCTGGCCGCTGCTCGGGAGGCCAAGATAATCGGCGGCAACATCGCCCACATCCTGGATGCCGTAACCTTGGAGGAGGATGTCTGGCCACCCGTCGTTGTCGTAATCCCAGAACCAGCAGGTGAAACTGCTTGGCGGGTCGGTCACTCCCGCCGCTTCCGCCACATCAGTGAACCGCCAGCGCGCCCGGGCTGATTTGTCGGCAGCCGCCGGGCCATCGTTACGAAGCAGGACTTTAGGGCCGTCCAGCCGCGAGAGCAAGAGGTCGGGCCGGCCGTCGTTGTTGAAATCGGCACTTACAACGCCCTTGAAGAAACCCACGAAGTCCACGCCGTGCTCAGACGCGCACTCGGTAAAGGTACCATCGCCGTTGTTGCGGAAGAGCTCGCAGGGGTTCTCATCCCTGCCCTTTGACTCATTCGCAATAAAGAGATCCAGCCAGCCATCATTATTGTAGTCAAACCAGACCGCCGAATTCGTGGGACGAAACCGCAGGAGGCCCGCTTCTTCCGTTACGTCAGTGAAGGTGAAGTCGCCGTTGTTGCGGAGCAATGAGCACGGATAATGCCCCTCGGTCCCGAGCCAGGCGCCTCGCAACACCAGCACATCCATCAACCCATCATTGTTATAGTCGCCATGGATCAGATTGAGCCCGCCGGTTAGGCCGAGGAGGCCGGCTTCCTCGGTGCGCTCGGTGAAAGTGCCGTCGCCGTTGTTATGGAAGAGTCGCAGCTGGCTGTTGACGCCCCATCCCGATACCATCACGTCAAGGAACCCATCGTTGTCGAAATCCTCCAAAACGACGCCTCCCGCAAGGCCTTCCACGTCCAGCCCCACCCGGTTGGCCACGTCGGGGAAGTGCTTGATGTCGTAGTCTGACGTGAAAAGTTTCGGGTCGATCAGCCACTGGGGCGGCACCTTGTCGGGATATTCGCCGAGCGTCATGTAGGCGATGTTCAGCAGCCAGCGGGCGCGCAACTCGCCGGGATATTTTGTGAGCAATTCCTTCAGCACGGTCACGGCGCCACGCGATCCGCGCTGCAGCTTGTGCACTCCGCCGTTTCGAATGGGAAACAGGCACGAGTCCGCGTTATGATCATTGAGGCAATTTTCCTGCTCGCCCATCCGCAGCCAACACATGGCCTTGAATTCCAGCCAGTCCGGCTCCCGCTGGTCCGCCGGTGGGACATTGTTCGTCTGCATCATCTGCTTGACGACCTCGTATTCCGCCAGCGCCTCCTCGGGTTTGCCAGCGGACAACAACTGCCAGGCTAGTTGCATCCTGATGCTGAAAAGTTGTTGGGTCGCGGTGGTCCGTGCCGCCACCGAGCGCAGCAGCATTACCTGTTCCGCATTGCGGAACTGATTGCGCAACGGATCGGCTTCGCGCGTGATCCTTTGCAGCAGCGCGACCATCCGACGCGTGCTCTCGGGTTGGCGGAGCAGAGCCGCGGCGGTTCTCGCGGCCTGCTCCGGCGTCGGCGCAGCCCCTGGTGAACAAAATTCAGGATTTTTGGTCACACCGGCCATCAACTGGACAGGCCACTTCATTCCAATCGCCAGACCGAACGATCCCCACAGGGCCGAGCGGATGAAGGCCCGCCGATGAAAATCCGCGCATTTCTCCGCCAATAAGGATGGCGAGTCATCCAGCCGCGAAACAGCCGGGGGCCATGGGTGCGTGGGCATGGGCATGAACCATGAGATTGCCAGGCGGGGCCGCTTTGGAAATTGTTACGGGACCAAGCGCTGAAAATTCGCGGTGTCGTGCTGCGCACTGATGGTGAAACCATCGCGAAAGCCGCCTACAATTCGCCGGGCGCGAATTTTTCCAACCGGCCCTGCAGATTGCGACTGAGCGGCAGACGCTGGCCGGTTCGGAGCACGACTAGGTAGTCGCCGTATTGGGCCTGTTGCAGCTCCTGCACCTGATCAATCTGCACGACGGCCGAGCGATTGACGCGCACGAATTTGACCGTCCCCAGCCGCCGCTCAACCGCGGAAAGGGTTTCCCGCAACATCAACCGTTTGCCGTCGACCAGATGCAGTGTGGAGTAATTGTTCGCCGCCTCCACCCACACGATTTCATCAGGCCGGAGAAAAACCACACGCCCGTCGGCCTTGACAGCCAACCTTTCGGGCTTTCGTCCCGGCATGGCAGCCAGCAGGGTTTCCATCCGGGTACCAAGGTCGTCTGCCCGCCGAGTGCGGATATGTTCGCGCGCGCGCTGCAGCGCCTGCTGGAAGCGCGCCCGATCAAAAGGCTTGAGGAGAAAGTCGATGGCCTGCACGCCAAAAGCTTCCACCGCGAAATGTTCGTGGGCCGTGACAAAGACAATGGCCGGGCGTTGGTCGGCCGAAATCTCCGCAACCACCTGCAGTCCGTCGCAACCGGGCATTTGCACGTCCAGGAATATAATGTCAAGGTGTCCGCGACGGATCGTCGTCACGGCCTCCAGCCCGTCACCACACTCACCGGCGATTTCCACGGAAGGCTCTTTGTGTAGAAAATTGCGCAGCCGTTCCCGCGCGAGGGGTTCGTCATCAACAATCAGAACACGCAGTTTCATCATGGTATCGCATCCATCCGCAGAGACTGGTAAATGTAATGTGCTTATCCAACGTTGCCGCGCTTCCTCCGGTTGCTGTTTCGCCGCATCATCCTCTGTAAATACACGGCCCCGGGAGTGACTTCACTCGCCGGGGCCAACCCTATTGACTGGGGTTAAGGTATGACCTCTTCCCTCTTTCAGTAAACCTCTCTGGGGCCAGCAGCAGACGGACAGGGACCAGTTGCCGGGATAAACGGGGTGGCCTGCCGGAACAGATTCCCCGGCTAGCCCAGTTTTTCGCCCGTGAATTTGTCCAGTTGCCCCCGCAGGTTGCGGCTTAACGGCAGCTTGGTGCCGTTGCGCAGCAGCACGGTGTAATCACCATGCAAGGTAGGCTGCAGTTCCTTGATCTGGTCGAGGTGCACCAAGGCCGAGCGATTGACCCGCGCAAAACTGACCGTGCCCAGACGCGCTTCAATGGCCGCCATCGTCTCGCGCAACATCAGGCGGCCGGTCACCAGATGCATGACCACGTAATTGTCCGCCGCCTCGACCCACACGATTTCATCGGACTTGAGGAACACGAGCCGGCCGTCGGCCTTTACGGTCAGCCGCTCGCTTTTTTTGCCCGGCGGGGAGGCGTCGGCGAGGAGGCTTTCAAGTTTTTCCCCCAGCTGCCCAGCGCGCCGGGCGCGCAGGAATTCCTCCGCGCGGCGCAGCGCGGTCTGGAATCGCTCACGGTCGAATGGCTTCAGCAGGTAGTCGATGGCCTGGACCTCGAACGCATCGAGGGCAAAGCGCTCGTGGGCCGTGACGAAAATCACCGCGGGCCGGTTCTCCACCGGCAGCCCGGCCAGCACCTGCAACCCGTCGCAGCCGGGCATTTGCATGTCGAGAAAAACCAGGTCGAGGGGCGTGCGCTGGATTGTGGCAATGGCCTCGGTGCCGCTGCCGCATTCGCCGGTGATTTCGACCGACGGTTCGTCACGCAGCAGGGCGCGCAGGCGTTCGCGGGCGAGCGGTTCATCGTCGACAATGAGGGCACGAAGCTTGGTCATGGTGTCAGGGGAACGGGAATGGTCACGCGCACCACTAGGCCACCGTCCGGATGGTTGGCCAGCTCGAAGCGGTGGCGGTCGCCGTAGAGTTCGCTCAGCCGGGCGCGGGTGTTGCCCAGGCCGATGCCCACGCGGGCAAAACCGCCGGCGGGCTGGCCGGCTCCGTTGTCATGCACCGCCAGTTCCACGAAGCCGGGCTTGCAGCGTGCGGTCAGCTCGATCCGGCCGGGGCGGGCGTGGGGCTCGATGCCATGGCGGATGGCGTTTTCCACCAAGGGCTGGAGGATGAGGCTGGGCACCTCGGTTTCCAGCGCGGCCGGGTCGATCTCCAGGGTGACCGACAGGCGGTCGCGAAAGCGGATGCGTTCGATTTCCAGGTATTTTTCAATGAAGGCGATTTCCTCGCGCAGCCGGGTGAGGGGCTGGCCCGGATGACTCATCGTGAGGCGCAGGAGTTCGCTCAAGCGCACCAGCATGCGATCGGCCGCCTCCACATCACTGTGCATGAGCGAGGCAATGCCGTTGAGCGTGTTGAAAAGGAAGTGGGGCTTGAGCTGGCGCAAAAGCGCCTGCAACCGCGCCTCGGCGAGATGCTTTTCCAGTTCCAAGGTGTGCACGGTGCGCTCGTGGTATTTGCGGTAGTAGTCGATGGCGTGGCCGGCGGAAATGATCACGCCGTAAATCAGCAGGTTGAACGGAAACGTATTCTTGAACAGTTGACGGAAAACCCCGAGGAAGGTCACCGGTTCATCGATGAGAAGGCCGTGCACCTGGTCCACGAGGGTGCGCAACACCACATAGACCAGGGAAAAAACCAAGGCCGCCACCAGGTGAATTCCGGCCGTGCGCCACAGCGCGCCACCCTCGGGCGGATAACGCCGCGCCAAAAGCAGGCTGGGCCAGGAGAGGATCGCATAGACATACCAGTCCGCCAGCGAATAGCTGATCGCCTGCCCCCAGGTGACCGTACGGCCCAACAACGTGCTCGACAGGTAAAACTGGCTCGCAAAGGCCAGCCCAACCAGCGTCCAGAAGGCGCTGACGGCCCCCAGACGGGACAGCAGATGGGAAAACGGGCGGACGGCAGACATCGCGCTAAATGATTTGCGATGTATCTAGGATGGACAAGCAATACTGTCCACGTCCCTTTCGGATTTTTTATGGCAAAACCCGGTGCCCTTCCTGCAAGTACCGACCCTGGCCGCTCCCACGTCGGTCCGGCGGGAAGCGCCGCCGTGTCGCCGCTGTTGCCCGTGGTGCTGACGCTGGTGGTTGCCGCCATTGTATTGAGCGTGGCTTTTGCCTGGTTTTTTCCGGTCACGGGCCCGGTGCAACCCGTGCCGGCCGCCCGGTTCACGAATATCACCGAGGAAGCGGGAATTCA
>CAZBLQ010000015.1:0-19555 GCA_964492635.1 uncultured Oleiharenicola sp. | reverse complement strand
ATCACGCAGGGTATGGCGGCGGCAGTCGGCGATTACGACAACGATGGTTTCCCGGACATATTTGTCACATGCATCGGCGGGAATCATCTCTTTCACAACCGGGGCGATGGCACTTTCGAGGATGTGACACTCGCCGCCGATGTGGCCGGCGATGACCACACGTGGAGCACGGGTGCGACGTGGATCGATTACGATGGTGACGGCTTGCTTGATCTGGTCGTTGCACACTATGCACGCTGGCCACAGGAGGTGAGTCTTGCCATGGCCTTCACCATCGCCGATGTCGGCCGTTCCTATGGTGCGCCGACCGGCTTCGTCGGCGTTCCGCCCTCGGTTTATCACAACCTGGGCCATGGTAAATTTGTGCTGGTCCCCGGGGCGGCCGGCCTGCGCAACCTCGATCCAATGACGGGCCTGCCCGTGGCCAAAGCCCTCGCGGTCGTTCCGGTTGATGCCAATGGCGATGGCAAACTTGATCTGTTGTTTTCATACCACACCGCCGAAAACGCGCTTTTCCTCAACCAGGGGGACGGCACTTTTCGAAAATGGGTTGCCAGCTCGGACAATCGCCACGAGGGCGCGGCCGGTCTGGCGTCGGCCAGCCTTTTTCCCTTTGCGCAGGCCTCGAACGCGGACGAACGCCTGGCGGCGTTCCAGTCTGCCGGGGCTATTGAGCCGCCCAGTCGCGACGAATCGCAACTTCACCTGCGCGGCAAACTGGCTGGCGCGCTGTTTGACTACGAGTGTGACGGCCATTTCGCCTTGTTCACCGGCAACGGCCGGGCGGAGCCGGATGCGAACAAATTTGAGCAAGGCCGGGACTTCCAGGCCGCGCCACAGTTGTTTGTGAATCGCAACGGCAGCTGGATTGCCACGCCCGCCACCGGCGGCGAGGGCGGGGCTTGGGCGAAACCAATCGTGGCCCGTGGCATTGCCGCAGCAGACATCGATGGCGACGGAGACAGTGACATCATCATTGTCCAAAACAACGGACCCGCGTTGGTGCTGCGCAACGACCAGCACGGTGGACTGCCGTGGCTCCGAATAAAACTGGTCGCCACCCACAGCCAGCCCGAGGCGGGCGGCGCCCGCGTCGAGGTGCATACCCCGCGCCGTATTCTCGTGCAGACGATGGCCCCGGCGATGAGTTTCATGGCCCAGTCGGAAGCCGTGCTCACATTCGGGTTGGGCGAAGATGCCCGCGTCCGCAAAATCGTGATTCACTGGCCTTCGGGGCAACGACAGGAACTCCGGCCCGAGGCGATCAACCAGACGCTGGTAATCCGCGAACCGTGAGCCCGCAACTTACGAGGCCGGGGTGATTTTTTCCAAAGCGAAGGTGACCGCGGTCGTGCGATTTTCCACCCCAAGTTTCATAAAAATGCTTTCGAGGTGCTTCTTCACCGTCGTCAACTGGATGCCGAGAATTATGCCGATCTCGGGGTTGGTCTTGCCCTGCACCACCCAGGAAAGGAGCTCGGCTTCGCGCGGCGTCAGGCCCAGGGCGGCCGCCAGAGCCTCCGGTGTGGCATCAGCCACCGAGGCCGGGTGGCCTTTGCCGGCCTGTCGCCGTCGGCGCAACCGCGCCCGCACTGCGGCAAGCAGTTCGTCCGGTGCCACGGGTTTTACCAGATAGTCGTCGGCGCCCAGGTTCATGCCCGTCCGTAAATCCGCGCTTTCGCCCCAGCCGGTGAGGAAAACAAAGGCCAGGTGTGCCGTGGCCGCATTCCCGCGCAACGATTCCAGCACGCGGTGGCCGTTTATCTCCGGCATCGTGATGTCGCAAAGCACGAGCGCGGGCATTTCCTGCTTCGCCAGCTCAATGCCCTCGCGGCCGTTGCGGGCCTCGACTGTCTGGTAACCCTCGGCGGACAGCAGCGCAACCATCTGGCCGCGCATCAGGGCGTCGTCGTCGATCACGAGGATTTTTTCCACACGGGGAACTTGGCGGCCGGACCGCGCGAAGTAAAGCGGACAGCACCCGGGCCGACCGGCCCATGCCCGATCGGCCCATGGTGCACCGGACCGGTTTGTGGCATGCTCCCGGGCTAAAACCAGTCCCCTCCCGTTTCATGACCCCCAAGGAAATCTCCCTGATCAAATCGTCCTTTCAAAAAGTCGTCCCGATTGCCGACCAGGTCGCCGCGCTTTTTTATGCCCGCCTGTTCGAGTTGGATCCGTCCCTGCGCGAACTTTTCCATGGCGACATGACCGGACAGGGGCGCAAGCTCTTGCAAATGATCGGAGTGGCGGTCAATGGACTCGACCGTCTCGACACCCTGGCTTCCGTCGTCCGTCAGCTCGGCCTGCGGCATGCCGGCTACCACGTGAAAGAAGACCACTACGAAACCGTTGGCGCGGCTCTGCTCTGGACACTCGACAAGGGCCTGGGTGCGGAATTCACGCTGGAGACCCGCATCGCCTGGGGCAAAACCTACTGGCTGCTGGCCGAGACCATGAAAGCCGGTGCCCGCGATGGTGCCGCCAGTCTGAATCGTGCCGTTGCTTGAGCGTCCGTGGCCAACCCGTGCCTTGTTTTCGTTCCGTCATGCACAATCCTTACCTCGAAAGTCCCCTGCCCCGCTGGGCCTGCGCCCTCTGTCTCGTGCATGTCGCCGCCGCCGCCGCGCTGCCAACCCTTAGCCTGATCTGATTATTCCTGGAGGGCACTTTACGCGAAAATATTCCTGGCCGCCGTGCGGATGGCCCGATCCCGGTGATTGTGGCCGTCTTGGTTAATTCTTTTTTGTTGGTGCAGGTTAACCGGGGTGTGGGCAATGGCGGCAAGTCCGCCGTTGCCTGCGCCCCGTTTGTGCTTATCCGATGGAGCCCGCCATGTCCGACCCCGCCAGTCCCAACTCCCCCGAATTGTTGCAGGCGCGCCTGAAGGAAACCGGTCTGGAACTGGCCCGGGTGCGGGAGGCCCTGCACCGCAGCGAGGCCGGCCGGCGCGAGTCGCAGGATCACTTCGCCAAATCCTTTTATTCAAACCCGGCGATGATGATCCTGGCCAATCCGGTCGACGGGCGTCTGATCGAGATCAACGCCTCTTTTGTGAATATGTCCGGGTTCAGCCGCGAAGAGGCCATTGGCCACACCACGCTGGAGCTGAAACTTTGGGTCAGCTCGGAGCAGCGTGATGAATTCATCCGGGTGATCCAGACCCAGCGGAGTGTCCGGGACTACGAAGCCCAGTTCCGCAGCCGGAACGGAGTCGTGCGGAATGTGCTCCTCACCGCCGACCTGATCGAGCTGGGCGGTGAACCGCGCATGCTCACCGTCGCCATCGACATCAGCGAGCGCCGGCGGCGTGAACAGGTGCAGAACGCAACCTACCAGATTTCCCGGGCCGTGCTGGCCGGCACCGACCTCACCACTCTCTTTGCCGAGCTGCACCAGCTGATCGCCGGCCTGATGTCGGCGAGAAATTTCTATATCGCGCTGCTCAGTGCCGACGGGAGCCTGTTGAGTTTTCCGTATTTCGTGGACGAGACGATTCCGGCCCCGACGGCCCGCAAACCGGGTTTTGGCCTGACCGAATATGTGCTGCACACCGGCAAGCCGCTGCTGACCACGGCTGATGAACTCACCGTGGTCCTGCGGGACCACAGCAGTTACATGCCGGTCGGCAAACCTGCTGCACTCTGGCTCGGGGCGCCCCTGATGATCGACGGCCGGGCCATCGGCGTAATTGCGGTCCAGGATTACGCCAATGAGCATGCCTACGGAGAGGAGGAGAAACGGTTGCTCGTCTTCGTCGCCGACCAGGCCGCCGCCGCCGTGCACCGCCGCCAGACCGAGGAGGCCGTCCAACGGGCCGAACGCCAGTACCGTGGCATCTTCGAAAACGCCCTCGAGGGGCTTTACCAGACTTCCGCCGACGGCCGGTTCCTCAGCGCCAACCCCGCCCTGGCCCGCATGCTCGGTTACCCCAGCCCGGCGGATCTGCTGCGGGCCATCAACGACATCGGCCGCCAGGTTTATGTCGATGCCGGCCGCCGCCAGGATTTTCTCCGCCTGGTCGAAAGATCCGACGAAGTCCCCGACTTTGAGTCGGAGGTCTACCGGATGGATGGCGGCAAGATCTGGATTTCCGAATCCGTGCGCGCCGTGCGCAATGCCGCCGGTGAAATCAGCCATTTCGAAGGCGTGGCCACCGACATCACCGCGCAGCATGAAACTGCCCTCACCCTGCGGGCCGCCCGGGACGCCGCCGACACCGCCAACCGCGCCAAGTCACAGTTCCTAGCCAGCATGAGCCATGAACTGCGCACGCCGCTCAACGGCATCCTCGGCTACACCCAGATTCTGCAGCGCGATCCGGCCCTGACCGACAAGCAGCGGGACGGCCTGGGCATCATCCAGCAGTCAGCCGATCATCTGCTCGCACTGATCAACGATGTGCTGGATCTTGCGAAGATTGAAGCCCGCAAACTTGAGCTGCATCCGGCCGAGTTTGACCTTCCTGAATTCGTCCGCGACGTGGAAAGCTTTTTTCTGCCGCGCGCCCGGGAAAAAAACCTGCTGCTGGAAACCGCCTTTGCGCCGGATCTGCCGCGCGTGGTGACGGGCGACATCCAGCGTCTCCGCCAGGTTGTCTTCAACCTGTTGAGCAACGCCGTGAAATTCACGCCCCGCGGCGGGGTGGTGTTCTCGGTGGAAAAATCCGGCGACAAAATCCGTTTCTCCGTCAGCGACACCGGTCCGGGCATCGCGCCCGAGGATCAGCCGCGGTTGTTTGAACCGTTTACGCAGATTGGCGACCAGCAGTTGAACCCCGAGGGCTCGGGCCTGGGGCTCAATGTCAGCCGCGGTATTGTCGAGCAAATGGGCGGCCGGCTGCTCGTTGAAAGCCGGGCCGGTTGGGGCAGCCGTTTCTGGTTTGAGGTGCCGCTGCCCGAAGCCGCGAGCGATGCGCCGGTCGCCGCAGCCATTGCGCCCCGGTACATCACGGGCTACGTGGGCACCCGCCGCCGCGTGCTCGTGGCCGATGACCATCCGGCCAATAGCAGCCTGCTGGTTGATTTGCTTTCGCCTTTGGGTTTCGAGGTGATCACCGCCGCCGACGGCGTGGAAGCCGTGGCACACGCCCGGGAGCACCGACCCGACCTTGTGCTGATGGATCTGCGCATGCCACGCATGGATGGCTTTGCCGCCGCCCGCGCGATCCGGAAAATCTTCCCGCAAAACGACGGTCCGCGCCTGGTTGGCATTTCCGCCAGCGCGTTCGATCCCGACCGCCAGGCGTGCCTTGACGCCGGCTGTGCCGAATTTCTGGCCAAGCCTTTCCGCGAGGAACAGCTGCTGGCTATCCTGGAACGCCAGCTTGGTCTGCAGTGGCTTTACGTGGAAGCAGCCGAAACCGGGTCCGGTTCTCCCTTTCCCGCCGTGCAGTACGCGCCCACGCCCGCGGACGCGGAAGCGCTGTTTGAACTCGCCAGCAAGGGGGATGTGCTCGGGGTGCGCACATACGTCCAGCAGCTCGCCGAGCGCGATGCCCGCCTGATTCCGTTTGCCCGGAGCATCACCGATCTGGCGGCCCGTTTCAAGATGAAGGCCATCCGGCAGTTTGTGGCCCGCTATCGCCCGCCGGCAAAAACGGAAAACTGACATGCCGGCCACCATCCTCATTGTCGACGACACGCCCGCCAATCTCAGCGTGCTCGTCGACACCCTCTCGGAGGCCGGGTATCACCTGATGGTGGCCGAGGACGGCGAGGACGCGCTGGCCCAGACCGCGCATACCCAGCCCGACCTGATTCTCCTCGATGTGATGATGCCCGGTCTCGACGGGTTCGAAACCTGCCGCCGGCTCAAGGCAAAGCCCCGCACCCGCGACATTCCGGTGCTTTTCATGACGGCACTTACCGACACGACGGAGAAAGTACGGGCCTTCGCCGCCGGGGCCGTTGACTACATCACCAAGCCCATCCAGCACGAGGAGGCACTCGCCCGCATCAGCACCCACCTCACGCTCCGCCGCCTCCAACAGGAACTCCGGCAGCAGGTGGAGCTCAAAGAGCGCTTCATGCGCATCGCCGGCCACGATCTGCGCAATCCGCTCTGCCTGATTCTCATGTCCGGCGAACTGGCGCGTCGCAAGGGTGCCACGCCAGCGGTGGCGGAATATTTGGAAAGCATCCTCTTCTCGGCCCGACAAATGCGCCGGATCATTGACACCTTTCTCAACCTTCGCAAACCGGGCGATGAAAACCGGGGTCCGATGGACCGCGCCGACCTGAATCTTCTCGCCGCGGCGGTCGTCACGCAGAACGAGCCGGCTGCCGAGCGCAAGCAACTCACTCTGGCGCTGGAACTGGCGGAGAATGCACCCCTGGCCAAGATTGATGCCGGGAGTGCCTACCAGGCGCTCAGCAACTATGTCAGCAATGCGATTAAATTTCACCCGCCCGGTGGCCGCATTGTCATCCGCACGCGGTTAACGGACGAACGCCTCCGCGCCGAGGTGCAGGACGAAGGACCCGGTGTGCCACTTGCCGAGCGTTCCGCTCTTTTTAACGAATATACCCGGCTCTCCAGTCGGCCCACCGGCGGAGAGGAAAGCACCGGGCTCGGTCTTTCCATTGTGAAGCAGCTGATTGAGTCCGAGCGCGGCACGGTCGGCGCAGAATTTCCCGCCAAGGGCGGTGCGGTCTTCTGGTTCGAGGTGCCGGTTGTCCCGGGCGTGTGACGCCGCTTTGCCGGCTTATTCGATCCGGCCTTCGTCGAACTCAATCAGGTCGACCACGCTTTTGATGTCGTCGATCCGGTCGGCGCAGCCCATCGCCGTCAGTGCTTCCAAGATGAAACTGCGGCCATTGGGCGTCATGCCCTTTTGCACATATTCGCGGTTCCATTTGGCCGCTCGAACGTCCGCCGGCAGGAGCATCTTCAATCCGGTTTCGATCTCCCCGTCGGTGGTGGAAGCGAAAACTATTTTCTCCACGGCCGCCGGCTCGATGCCCAGGTGCTGGCAAAGGAACCGGTCCATGCCGCGTTTGTAATTTTTGGCGTAGCTGGCCGGCAGCGCACCGTGTTGCTTCACGTATTGGCACTTGGCCAGGAAACGCGGCAGGTGCAGAAGACCGGTCGCCACATGCGGGGCATAAGCCGGCGGCAGGCAGGTCAGCACTTCACCGGACGAGCCGGGAATGGGTTTCGAGGGCATGACAGCCGCCAGAAAAGGCGGATTTAACCGGCTGGCAAATGCTCTTTCAAATCATGACCGACCGTCGATTCACTTTCCTGCTGCCTGAAAAAAACGACTCTACTTGACGGCTTCGACATAGAGGCTTTCGTGCTCGCGGTCCGCCAGGTCGATCCGCAGGCGTTCATCAAAGGACTGCCCGTAACTCTGCTGCTGCACCCGGGAGAACCCGGCGTCCTGCAACAGGCGGATCAGGGTCTCGGCATCGTAGGCAAATTTATGCGTACCGGCCTGCCGGAATATCTCGTTCACCAGTTCCATTTTTGTCCGGTAACGGCAATTCGTGTAGCGGTCAAAATTGTCGGGCTGCAGTTGGCGCAACTGGACCAGCCCGGACCAGCCGGCGGCGGCATAAGCCTGCAGGTAGCGGCCGGCATCAGGCACTATGATCCGCACCACCCCGCCCGGCGCCAGCACCCGCCGGCATTCCGCCAGAAAATACGGCGCTTCTTCCGTGTAATCGATGTGTTCGAAGAAATGCTCGCTGAAGATCACGTCCACCGAACCGTCATCGAAAGGCAGGCCGCGCCGGCAGTCGCATACGCAATCGACCCCGGGCATCGGCAAAACATCAGTGTTCACCCATCCGGACCGACCGCGGCTGCCGGAGCCGATATTGACGAGCAAGCTGCACCGGCCACGAAAAGCCCGCTGGTGACGGTGATGGGTGAGCCGGGCCCACACCACCTGAAGTTCAAATTTGAGCTGCAAGAGGACGTGCAGCGGAAAAATTTTCAGCAGAATCCGCTTTCCGCCGCGCATTTCGGCCGCCCGGCGGCCCCAAAACGGGCTGACCTCCAGATGCGATGGTTGCGCCATGGGATTAGCCCGCGTTGTTCAGCCCACCCCGCTTTGGGACCAGCCCAAACTCCTGGTCCGAACTTCGGGGATCCTAGAAAAAACGCACCGGTTTGGAGGCCATGCGGTCGTGTTCTTCCGTCGAGCAACCGGCATTGGTGGCCGCCTCGGGCTTGGCCCCGCTGGCTTTGACGAGATTGTTGGCGAGCAGGTAGTTTTCCACCTCTTCGCCGGAAATGTCCGCGAGCATCACGCCGTCGATCTCCACACAGGGGGAGAGGGACTGGCCGGACTTGCGAACCATCTCCTCGTAGTTGGCACGTTGATTGATGATGTCGATATCCTCGAACGCCAGTTTATATTTGCCCATGATGGCACGGACGCCGTTGGACCAGCCGCAGTGTGGTTTAAGGTAAGCTTTGATCTTCATAGTTCGGTGGGTGTGGGTGGGAAATCGGGTGGACGGCACAGCTTATGCGACAGCTTTTCTTCTTCAACTTAATCTTTCAGCCCCCATAACCCTGCAAGTCGTGTCCGCCGTTTTTCCCACTCTTTTAACCGATCAGGCCTCCGAATTTGCCCGGCTGGGCTTGGCCAACGTCCGCCGGACGTTTCCGCACCACCTGTCGCACATGCTGAACAGCGCCGACGACGTCCGGCCACCCCGGGCGCTGCACCCGGCCTTCTATGGCAGTTACGACTGGCACTCCTGTGTGCACCAGCATGGCATGCTGGTCCGGCTGGCGCGGCTTTTCCCGGAATTGCCGGAGCGGGAGGAAATCGACCGGGTGTTGCGAGAACATTTGACCGCGGAAAACATTGCCGCCGAGGCGGCTTATTTTCAGGCGCCAGGCCGGGCATTTTTCGAACGCCCCTACGGTTGGGCGTGGTTGCTCAAACTCGCCGCGGAGCTGCGGGGTTACGACACAGGACTGGCGGAAAACCTGGCGCCCCTCGTCACGGTCATGCGCGAGGGATTGTTCGCCTACTTGTCCGCCCTAACCCACCCCGTGCGGCACGGCGTGCATAACAACACGGCGTTTGCGGTGAAGCTGGCGCTGGATTACACCCGCGTGGCCGACGATCAGGCCTTGAAGCTTTTCTGCACCGGCCGCATGGCCTTCTGGTTCGGCCATGATACCGATTACGGGGCGCGTTGGGAACCTTCGGGCGAGGATTTTCTTTCCCCCGCTCTGACTGAGGCGGAAGTGATGGCCGCCGTCCTTCCGCCGGAAATTTTCTCCCGCTGGCTCGATCGTTTCCTGCCCGGTCTGCCCGCCGGGGAGCCCGCCAGACTGTTTGCGCCAGTGGAGGTCAGCAATCCCACGGACCCTAAAATTGCCCATCTTATCGGCCTGAACCTGAATCGCGCCTGGTGCTGGCGGCGCATTGCCTCGGCCTTGGCCGAGTCCGACCTGCGCCATGTTCGTGCCCGCGAAGCTGCGGTGCGCCATTTGGAGGCCGCGCTGCCGTTGCTCAGCGCCGAAGATTTTCACCGCGCCCACTGGCTGGCTTCGTTTGCGGTCTATGCCCTGACAGAGTGATTCTCCGGCCACGTGCTGTCCGGAGCGTGGGTGTCTTGCCTGATTTTCGCCTAGCGGTGGAAGCCGGCCGGCGCACAATCCGGCGCATGATCACAATTTTCCTGCTCTGTCTGTCCAATATTTTCATGACCTACGCCTGGTATGGGCACTTGAAATACCACGGTGACAAACCCCTGTGGGTTGCGATTCTGATCTCGTGGGGCATCGCCTTCTTCGAATACTGTTTGATGGTGCCGGCCAACCGGCTCGGCTACGGTCACTTCACCGGCTATCAGTTGAAAATCATCCAGGAGGTCATCACTCTGATTGTGTTTGTCGGCTTTGCCTGGCTGGTGCTCGGGGAAAAACTCCGCTGGAATTATGCCGTGAGCCTGTTGTTCATCGCCCTCGCCGTGTTTTTTGCCTTCGGAGTCAACAAGACGGTTCCGCCCGTCACTTGAGCGGGTTTCCCGCCTGTTTTCAGGCGTTTTTTTCACCTACTCCGCGCTTGCCCGCACCCATGCGTTGACGCAGCGTGACCCTGAATTCTCAACTTCTATCCCTGAATTTTCCCATGTCCAAAGCCGAAAAATCCAAGCCTTCCGACTCCCGGATCGCTCCTGCGGAAAAAACCGCCAACGTTGCCCGCGAGAAAAATATCGAGCTCGCCGTCTCCTCCATCACGAAGCAGTTCGGCGAAGGTTCCATCATGCGCCTGGGCAGCAACACCAAGATGAAGGTCGATACCCTTTCGACCGGTTCGCTGGCCATCGACCTCATGCTCGGTGTCGGCGGGCTGCCCCGCGGACGCATCATCGAGATTTATGGACCGGAGTCGTCCGGCAAAACCACCTTTTGTCTGAGTGTCATTGCCGAGGCCCAGCGCCAAGGTGGCCTGGCGGCTTTCATCGACGTCGAGCACGCGCTCGATCCAAAATATGCGCGCGTTGTCGGCGTGAGTCTTGACGATCTCCTCGTCTCGCAACCGGATTCCGGCGAGGACGCCCTCAACATCATGGAGACTCTCATCCGCTCGAATAGCATCGACGTGATCATCCTCGATTCCGTCGCCGCCTTGATTACCAAGGCCGAACTCGACGGTCAGATGGGTGACATGACCATGGGCAGTCAGGCCCGTCTGATGTCCCAGGCCATGCGCCGGCTCACTGCAGTGGTCAGCAAGACCAACTGCGTGTGCATTTTCACCAATCAGATCCGCGAGAAAATCGGCGTCATGTTCGGCAGCCCCGAGACTACCTCTGGCGGCCGTGCCTTGAAGTTTTTTGCCTCCATCCGGCTGGACATTCGCCGCAAGGACCAGCTCAAGACCCCCGATGGCAAGGTGATTGGCAACCGCACCAAGCTCAAGGCGGTGAAAAACAAGGTCGCGCCGCCGTTCACCGAGGTGGAATTCGACATCATGTATGATGAAGGCATCTCCGCAACCGGTTCGCTTATTGACCTGGGCATCGATCACAAAGTGCTTGAGAAAAAGGGCGCGTGGATCGCGTTCAATGGCGAACTCGTCGGCCAAGGCCGCGAAGCCGCCAAGGAAGCACTCAAGTCGAATCCCGATCTCGCCGCCAAGGTGAAGGCCGGCATCCTGGAGAAAGTGAGCGTGAAGGGCGGCACCTCCGTGACGAGCGAGGCCGCGGTTTAGTTTTCATTCGGCTTTCGACCCGTGATTCAATCGTCGCGGGTTTGTTGCGTCTTTTTTTGGCGCCTCTATTCCCGGGGCATACGGCGCGTGCCGTTTTCGCTTTTGCCTTCGTCCCAGTGTTCGCTTGCGTGGGGCGGATGTCGTTTTGCACAGACACTATTGCGGCACTTGCCACTCCTGCTGGCACCTCGGCTATTGCGGTCATACGTGTCAGTGGACCCCAAGTGCCCGCAATTGCGCAGACTATCTTCCAAGAGCCTTCCCTGCCCCGTCTCGCCCGGCACGCCGATTATCGTGATACCCGCGGGCAGCTCGTAGACGATGTCCTGTTCACTTATTTTGCCGCGCCAAATTCGTTTACCGGCGAGGATATACTGGAGATCTCCTGTCACGGTAATCCATTCATCGCTCAAAAAATCCTGGAAGACCTCTTTGCCCGCAATTGCCGGCCGGCCGAGGCCGGCGAATTCAGCAAACGGGCTTTCCTTAATGGGAGAATGGATTTAAGCCAAGCGGAAGCCGTTATGGATCTAATCCAGGCGCGAAGTGTTCGTGCTCTGGCTGCAGCAAACCAGCAATTACGCGGATCGTTAGGCCGCAAAATAAACGAACTTATCTCTCTCTTGATTAGTATCTTGGCACATATTGAGGCCTATATTGATTTTCCTGATGAAGATTTGCCGGCTGAAGATCAAAAACTTGTTCTGGCGAATCTGACCAAACTGCAAACCGGGACCAGTCAGTTGCTGGCAACCAGTCATTATGGCGAGTTGCTGCGCGAAGGGATTAAAACCATCATCATTGGTGAACCGAATGCAGGGAAAAGCAGTCTGCTAAACCGGTTGGTCGGCCGGGAGCGTGCCTTGGTCAGCGCTGAGCCCGGTACCACCCGAGATTACATTGAAGAGCGCATCGTCACGGGTTCGCACTGGATGCGTCTCATTGACACGGCAGGGCTCAATGAATCCCCTTCTTCACTCGAAAAACGTGGCATCGACAAGACGCTTGAGCAGGCGGCAGAAGCTGATCTTTTTCTTTGGGTACTCGATTCGACGCGCCCAGTTCCGACTTTACCCGCCAAGCTTTTGGCGCGTATGACGCCGACAAACACTGTGGTGGTTATTAATAAGGTGGATCTTTCCCCTGCGACCGGGTTTTCCCGGGGCACTTCCTTTCCCGCCGTGAGGATCTCTGCGTTGCATGGCACGGGACTGGATGCGCTGCTATCAGCTATAACAAACCTCGTTGAATCTTTCCGGGTTGAAATCGGCGATGAATTAATCGCTGTAAATGCCCGTCACGCTCACGCGCTGGAACAAGTGGTTGTTTCGCTAAAAAGCGCCACTGACAAAATTGTCGAACATGAGGCTATTGAGTTGGTTTCAAGTGATTTACGGCACGCGCTTGATTTAATTGGAGAAATTTCTGGCAAAATTGATAATGAACGGATTCTTGATCAGATATTTGCTTCATTCTGCATTGGAAAATAATAATATATCAAAATATATATTTTGATACCAAATATAAAACGTGTCTCCGCTTAAGCCATTTGATGTGATTGTTTGTGGTGCGGGTCATGCAGGAGTTGAGGCATGTCTGGCCGCTTCTCGAATGGGTGCGTCCACCCTATTGCTTACGGGTAATATTGATACAATTGCCCAGATGAGTTGCAATCCTGCGATTGGCGGACAGGCGAAGGGGCAAATGGTACGGGAAATTGATGCATTGGGCGGAGAAATGGCGATCAATGCCGATGTGACAGGGATACAGTTTCGCTTGCTCAACGAATCCAAAGGACCAGCAGTCCAGTCTCCTCGGGCACAGTGCGACAAAAAAGCTTACCAATTCCGTCTGAAACATACGCTAGAATTGCAACCAAATCTGCAGGTGTTTCAAGCCATCGTAACGGGGTTGATTTTTAAGAACAGCAAGGTCGTCGGCTGTAAGACAAACCTGGATATCGATTTTTATGGGCTCACCGTGGTAATTACAACCGGCACCTTTTTACGAGGGCTGATGCATATTGGAGAGAACAAGTCTGAAGGCGGACGGCTGGGCGATTATAGTGCGAAAACCCTGTCTGGCAGCCTGCTTGAAGCGGGCATAGACCTGCAGAGGTTGAAGACCGGTACGCCACCTCGAATCTTGGGGCGCAGTATTAATTTCAGTGGCCTTGAAGAACAGAAGGGAGACATAGAACCGACTTTTTTTGCATTTCACGACACGCGGGGGCCCGAGGACTTGTTCCACGTGGAACAGACAGGTGAACGGCGTATCGGCTGGATGCCTGGTTCGGAGCAAATTTCTTGTTGGATGACGTATACAACCCCGGAATCCGAAAAACTTGTGCGGAATAACCTGCACAAATCCGCCATGTACTCCGGCGAGATCGTTGGGGTAGGGCCGCGCTACTGCCCTAGTATTGAAGATAAGTTCGTCCGTTTTGCCGATAAAAAGAGACACCTTCTCTTTCTGGAACCTGAAGGGCGCAATACTAACGAGTACTACATAAACGGTCTTTCAACCAGCCTGCCCTACGATGTTCAGTTGGATTTGGTCCACAGCATTCCTGGGCTTGAGCATGCCGTGATTCTGCGGCCAGCATATGCCGTGGAGTACGATTTTGCCCCACCGACACAACTCTTCCCGTCCTTGGAATCACGCAAGATGGAGAACCTATTTTTGGCGGGTCAAATAAATGGGACCTCCGGCTATGAGGAGGCAGCCGCTCAAGGTCTGGTCGCAGGAGTTAACGCAGTACTTAAGGGGCGAGGAGCGCCGCCCATGATTATTCAGCGGCACGAAGCATACACCGGTGTGATGATCGACGACTTGGTGACGAAAGGGACCTCCGAGCCATATCGTATGTTCACGAGTAGAGCCGAACATCGGCTGCTGTTTAACCATGGAAGTGCTGAGCTAAGGTTGTTAGAGCATATTGAAAGACATAAACTGTTATCCATAAATAGATTACATTCTATTACCCAAAAGAAAACCCGCGTCGAATATTGGGAGAATTATTTGGAAACAACTAAAACCTTCGGAGGCACGTGGGCGGAAGCGATTCGGGGCAATAAGGCCCGCTATTCACTACCCGAGGGACTTTTGTCAGAGTCAAAGGAAGCCCAAAGTGAGGTGCTCTATCGTGTGGTTTACCGTGGTTATCTCGCCCGCGAGCAAAGGCAGATCGAAAAACTCAAAGAGATAGAGAAAATACATATTCCCCCATCCTTTGATTATCTCGGAACACCTGGTTTGCGCCGTGAAAGCGCGCTTAAACTCGACCGGTTCCGTCCCCTTAATCTGGGCCAAGCCAGCCGCCTGAGCGGCGTGAATCCCACCGACATCAGCATTCTTATGGTGCGAATAGCAGCTGGTGCTCGCACACGGAAGGAATAGCTCATGAGGCTCACCAGAATCTTTCGTCCCGTTGACAAGGATGTGACAATTCGGTGACGCTGGTTAATTCACTGGAAAGGGCACCCGCCCTGGCAATATATCACCCTCCCATGGATAAGAAAAAGATCCTTGTCGTCGACGACGAGCCAGACGTCACCGATCTTGTGGCCTATCACCTGAAGGCTAAAGGGTTCCAAGTGGAAACCCTGACCGACGCCACGGCCAGCATATCCAAAGCCAGAAATTTTCAGCCGAACCTGATAATATTAGACATAATGATGCCGCACTTGAGCGGCATCCAGATTTGCCGGATACTTCGGGCCGATCCCAAGCTCACCAAGGTCCCGATAATTTTTCTCACCGCCAAGGCGGAGCCGCACGACCGGATCGAGGGACTGGAGTCGGGTGCCGACGACTACCTAAGCAAACCTTTCAGTCCCAAGGAACTCGTGTTACGCGTAGAGTCCATCCTGCGCCGGGTTTCCGCGCCCCATGAGCCAGTGGCGGCCAGACTGCACATCGGCGACATTCTTCTGGATAGCGATACTCACCGCGTGACCGTTCGCGGGGCCTTGCTCGAACTAACGGCGACAGAATTCAAATTGTTGCGCCTGCTCATGGAGCGGCAGGGTCGGGTCCAGACCCGCGAACATCTGCTGCTTAATGTGTGGAATTATTCCACTGAGATCGAAACCCGCACGGTTGACACCCATGTCCGCCGCCTGCGGGAGAAACTCGGGAATGAAGCAGGTTGGGTTGAAACTATTCGCGGAGTCGGTTACCGGATTGCGGACAAGAAACTGTCCGCATGAGTGTTTTCGTCGCCGTTGTATTATTTCTCCTCCTGTTGTTCGTGCTCCGCGCCCTGTGGAGGCAGAACCGCGCCTTGGGCGAGCTGCGCAACGCGATTCGCAGCCACCAGCCATTTCTCCAAAAGGACCGGGCCGCCGATTACCTGCCGGCTTGGAGGGAGCTCACCGACTCGGTCAACCTCCTGATCACTGACAACTCCGAGCTGCGCCAACAACGCACCGATCAGCTCACCCAACTCGAAGCCACCCTGGGCAATTTGCGCGAGGCCGTGCTTATTGTGGATGAGGCCAACTACATCCACCTTGCCAATCGCGCATTGCGGGAAATTTTTCCCGGCGCCCGGAATCTCGTCAATCTGCGCCTGGAGCTCATCGTGCGCAGCGCGGCCTTTCTTGAATATGTCAGCGCAACCCGTGCGGGCCAGCCGCTGCCGCGCCAGGAATTTGAGATCGTCGACCGCTCCGACACCCACTGGATCGAGGTATCCGGCGCCCCCATTCCTTCGCCCGACGGCAAATCCCAATGGGCGCTCTTCGTCATCCACGACATGACCAACCAGCACAAACTGGAGCGGGTGCGCCGTGATTTTGTCGCCAACGCCTCCCATGAGCTGCGCACGCCCCTCAGCATCATCAAGGGCTACATCGAAACCCTGGTGGACGGACACCAGACAATGGCGTTCGAGGATCGGGACAAATTCCTGAAAACCATCCAGCGGCACAGCGAGCGGCTCAAAGCCATCATCGACGACCTGCTGGTATTGTCTCGTTTGGAGTCCGCCACCCCGGGATTGAGATTTGTGCCAATGGAGGTTGCCTCGTTTCTGGACAATCTCGCCGAGGACTATCGCCGCCGGCCCAATGCCACCGACCATCAAATCATGGTCCGCGCCCCGGATGAACTCGGCCAAATCAGCGCCGACGCGGAAAAACTCACCCAGGTTTTCTGCAACCTGCTCGACAACGCGCTCAAATATACCCCCAAGGGGTCTCGCCTCGAAATCGGCGGCAAGCAGGTCGGCGAAAACACGGTGGAGCTTTTTGTGGCTGACAACGGCCCTGGCATTCCCGCGGCGGATTTGCCACAGATCTTTGAACGGTTCTACCGCGTTGAGAAAGGCCGTTCCCGTGAGACTGGCGGCACGGGTCTCGGCTTGAGCATTGTCAAACACATCGTGCAGCTGCACGGCGGACGTGTCTGGGCGGAGGGAGAAGAAGGGCAGGGTCTCGCCATTCGCCTTCAGCTGCCCCGTGTGCAGAAAACCTGACGCTTCGGGATTGCACCCCGCCGCGAGCTCGCGCAATTGGGCGTGTGGAATTCAAACCGGAATTCGTGGAGCTAATCGCCGGGCGGCGTATCGCGTTGCGGGCCGAGCTGGCCGCCCTTTTCCCGAAACCGTGCACAGTTGTCTGGGAAATCGGCTGCGGTCACGGGCATTTCTTGGTCCGCTATGCAGCGGAATTTCCGCAAAAAATCTGCGTGGGCGTGGATCTGCGACGGGTGCGCGTTGACCGGGGCCGGCGCAAAGCGGAGCGCGCCGGGCTTGCCAACTGTCACTTTCTTCTCGCCGAAGCCCGGGAATTTCTGCTCGCCTTGCCACCCAGGGTAACCTTCGAAGAAATCTGGGTACTTTTTCCGGACCCGTGGCCCAAGAAACGCCACCACAAGAACCGCCTGCTGCTGCCGGATTTTTTTGAGGCGGCCGCCGGACGGACGGGGGAGGGCGCCCGGTTGTATTTCCGCACGGATTTTGAGGAATACTTCCTTGCAGTGGAGTCGTTGCTCCCGGCCTTGAAAACCTGGCGCCAGGGCCGAGGCGGGGATTGGCCGCTGGAACATGAAACCGTCTTTCAAGCCCGGGCCACCAGTTACCACTCGCTGGTCGCAATCAGGACATCACATCCAGCCAGACCAGTAAAAACAGTTGCGCCAGGGCTGCCACCCCCAGCAAACCCCACGTCAGCTGCATAAATACGTTATGCGCCAGCTTGCGTTCGCCGTTCGCACGGTGGGCCGGCTCGGTGCGGGTCAGCAAATCGCGGGTCGCTTGGTCCATAATTTACAAATTCCACTTTCCTCCGGAACTGGCAAGCCCGGCCTGCTTTATTAGTGAGACCCCGGGGATTTTACGCCGGCGCTAATTCTCCGAAACTTCCTGTTCTTTTTTGATTTAGAAGGTTGACGCTTTGCAGAGCGGAAACCTACCTAATTGGCTTTCCCCCGACGGACCTCCTGCCGGTAAAACATGTTTAACGTAAAGAAACTCCTGGGTATTTGTGCTGCACTATCTGCGGCGACCTTTGCCTTTGCCACGGAAGGGGAGGGGGTTGCGCCCGCTGCCGCACACCTGGTCGATTTCGGCAACGGATGGACCATTACCAGCAGCATGGTCACGGGCTGGATCTTCTCTGCCCTGATAATTCTGTTAATCTTTTTGGTGGTCGGCAAACCATCCATCCTGCCGGGCAAAAGCCAGGCCGTCTTTGAGTCTATCCTCGAGGCTTTGCATGACTTGTTTGAACCCATCGTTGGCAAGAAAGCTTTTCCCTTCGCGTTTCCCCTCCTTGTCACGTTCTTTATCTTTATCTTGGTGCATAACTGGATGGGACTTCTCCCCGGTGTCGGTACGATCGGGTGGGGCCATGACGTTGATGGTCATTTCGAACTCACCAAGCCGCTTGTTCGCCCCTTTAACTCAGACTTCAACGGCACGATTGCCCTCGCCCTTGTTTCCTTTGGCGGCTGGGCCATCATCGTTTTAAAATATGCCGGCCCCAAACTGATCCTGCAGGATCTGTTCGGCAACAAGGCCGACAAGAAGGAAACCCCCGGCTGGCTCTACCCAATTCTCACTCTTGTGTTCTTCTTTGTGGGCTTAATCGAGGTGTTTTCCATCGCTATCCGTCCTTTTACCCTCTCGGTTCGTCTTTTCGGCAATATTTTTGGCGGCGAAAATCTCCTGCATGGTACCAGCTTCTTTTTCGTGTTTTATTTCATGGAGCTGCTCGTCGGCCTGATCCAGGCCCTCGTTTTCACTTTGCTGACGTCCGTTTATATCGGCCTCCTTTGCAACCACGGTGATGATCACGATTCCGCACATGCGGGAGATCACGCCACCGAGGCGCATCACTAGTACACTTTTCCGCCGGGAGCGTGCTTCGCGTGCGCACGGCGGCAACTACAACCACCAACCCATCCACTAATATGTCTCCCCTCCTCGCTGAAATCTCCGGCAATATTGCCAGCGGTCTCGGTCTGCTCGGCGCCGGTCTCGGTGTCGGTCTGATTGGCAACAAGGCTGCTGAAGCCGTCGGCCGCAATCCCGGCGCCTCCGGCAAGATCCTCGTTCAAGCCATCATCGGTATGGCGCTCGCCGAAGGTCTCGGCATTCTCGCGCTGTTCCTCGCTACCAAGTAAGCAACCCCTTCACCGGCGGCCCGGAGTCCCATGCTCCACGCTGCCGGCCTCTTTCCTGTCATGCTGCCACTCCTGCTCGCTACTGTTGACGCCACCCCGGCGGCCGCGTCTGGTCCCCTTGAAGGTCTCAAACAAACCTTCGAGCACTTCGGCGTTGAGCCGAAGTTGATCTTCTTCCAGCTCGTCAGCTTCCTGATTCTCTTCGCCGTCCTCTACCGGTTCGGCATCAAGCCCACCATCTCCACGATGGAGGCCCGCAACAAAAAGATCGAATCCGGCCTGAAAAACGCCGAGGAGACGCAACTCCGGCTCGCCGCCGCCGCCCAGGAGAGCGCCCAGCTAATCAAGACCGCCCAGCTCGAGGCCCAGAAGGTCGTCAACGAAGCCCGCAAGATTGCCAAGGACTTCGCCGACAAACAGCAGGGCGAAGCCAATATCCGCGCCGCCGACATCCTCGCCAAGGCCCAGCAGGCCATCGAGCTTGAACACAAGAAAATGCTCGATCAGGCCCGCGGTGAAATTGCCCGGCTGGTGGTCAAGACCACGGAGCAGGTCCTCGCCCGGAAACTTTCCGATGCTGATCGCGCCGGCTACAACGAGGCCGCGACCAAGGAGCTGACCGCTCTCTAATCCAGGCGCCCCATCCCCTGCTTTATTTCATGGCCGCGAATAAAAAGACCAAGCTCCTCGCGAAACAGCTTTTCAAGCTGAGCCTTGTCAACGGCCAGGTCTCGGCCG
>CAZBLQ010000014.1:0-44361 GCA_964492635.1 uncultured Oleiharenicola sp. | reverse complement strand
TCGACATCCGCGTCTCCACCATCCCGACCATCTACGCCGAGAGCGTCAGCCTCCGTCTCCTCAACCAGAAGCGCGAAGCCTACACGATGGAGGGGCTCGGTCTCACCGAAACGGACCAGCAGCAGATCAAGCGCGTGCTGGCCTATCCGCACGGCATCATCCTCGTCACTGGTCCCACCGGCTCGGGCAAATCCACCTCGCTCAACGCCTTTCTCCGCGAAATCAACTCGACCGATCTCCGCATCGTCACCGTCGAGGATCCCATCGAATACGAGGTGCCCGGCGCCAACCAGCTCCAGGTCCGCCCCGAGATCGGCCTCACCTTTGCCAGCGCGCTCCGCCACATCCTCCGCCAGGATCCCGACGTCATCATGGTCGGCGAAATCCGCGACCGCGAGACGGCCGACATCGCCATCCGCGCCTCGCTCACCGGTCACCTCGTCTTCTCCACGCTCCACACCAACGATGCGCCCGGCGCTATCACGCGTCTGGTCGACATGGGTATCGAGCCCTTCCTGACCGCCTCTGCGCTCGAGCTCATAATCGCCCAGCGCCTCGTCCGCCGCCTCTGCCCGCATTGCACCCGCATGGAGCCGGTCAACCCTACCAAGTTTGCCGACGCCATCTCGATCCTCGGTCTCGAACCCGCCGAGGTTGCCGGCGTCACCACGCTGGCCGCCGCCGTCGGCTGCGACCGCTGCCGCAAGACCGGTTTCCGCGGCCGCGTTGGACTTTTCGAAATTCTCCGTCCCACCGATGAACTGCGCGACCTCATCGTGAAACGCGAACCCACCCGTGCGCTCATCCAATGCGCCCGGGCCGAGGGCATGCGGACGCTCGCACAGTCCGGCTGGATCCAGGTCCGCGCCGGCCTCACCACGCTCGACGAGGTGCTGCAGGTCATCAACCTCTCGGATCGCTGACGATGCCGCGCTTCGCCTATAGCGTCCGCGATGCCGCCGGCCGCACGGCCACCGACGAACTCACCGCGCCGTCGCGCAAGGACGCCCTCCGCCTCCTCACGGCCCGCGGCCTGCAGCCGCTGCAGCTTGACGAACTCAACGCCAGCGGCCGGCCGATCACGGCCGCCGCCAAGGCTGCCGCCAGCCCGCTCTCCTTCCTCAGTGGTCCCAGTGACGGATTTTCCCGCAGCGCCTTCCTGCCGTTTCTCCAGGCGCTCTCCGAACTCACCGGCAGCGGCCTCTCCGCGGGCGAAGCGGTGCGGCTGCTCGCCAAGCGGCTGAAGGACGCCCAACTGCGCGGACTCAGTGCCGCGGTGTGGGAACGCCTCAGCGAAGGCCAGCCGCTTTCGCAGGCGATGGAGCAGATCCCGCGCGTCTTCGACAAGCAGACCATCAGCCTCGTCCGCGCCGCCGAGGCCACCGGCAGTCTTAATGAAGTGCTGAACCGGCTCATCATCCATCACACCGAGCAGAAAGAACTGCGCCAGAAGCTCACCACGGCGCTCATGTATCCGGTATTTGTGTGCGTGGTCGCGTTCGGCGTCATCCTGTTTTTCGTCCTCTTCCTCATGCCGCGGTTGCAGACTCTGCTGACCTCGCTCGGCAGCAAGCTTCCGTTTTCCACGCAGTTGCTCGTCAGCTCCGCGCAACTGCTGCTGCGTTACGGCATCGTGCTCCTGCCGCTCGCGGTTTTCGGCGTGCTGCTGCTCTGGCGCTGGCGCCACACGGAAAGCGGCAAGACCACCACCGATGCGTGGCTCGTCCAACTGCCCGGCGTCCGACGCTTCGCCATCGACTCCGCCCTGCTCAACTTTGCCCAGACACTCGCCGTGCTCCTCCAGAATGGCATCAACCCCGCGGAAGCGCTGCGCCTCACCGAGCGCACCGTCGGCAACCGCACCGTGCAAGCCGCGTTGCGCACCGCCACCGATCGCGTGCTGGAAGGCGAAAGCCTCTCCGCCGCGCTGGCGCGCACGGGTTACCTGCCCGACCTCGTGATCGACCGCCTGGCTGTCGGCGAGAGCACCGGTCAGCTCGCGCCGTGCCTGCGAGACATCGCCCGGAATTACGCTGACGTCCACTCCCGCCGGCTTCATGCGCTCACCACCATGATGTCCAGCGCTGTGCTGCTCTTCGCTTTCGCCTTCGTCGGGTTCATCGCCTACGCCATCGTCTCCGCCGTGCTGCAAGTCAGCGCCAGCTTCCGGTTCTGAATAAGTTTATTGAAAGACTTAAAACCTGGCCCCCTTTGCTTGACCCACAGCAAGAAGGTCTGGGCAAAGAACTGATGACTTTCAGATCGATAATTTACATGTCGGTGCTCGCACTCGTTGGATGTGCGGTGGAAGGAACGCGGGGCGGTCCAGCTACGCACACCCTGACTGGCAACCAACAGTTGCCCCAAAACGATATAGAGGCATTCCTTTCCCCTGCTGATTGGGGTAGGCTTCGTAATCTGGAATATGATCGTTATGCGGTTATGTCGGCAGATATCAGACCGGATGGTTCGGTAATCGTTGGAAAAGTGATAGCATCGTACCCGGATGCATCGTGAAACGAAATAGCACGCTCATTTGCTCAAGAGGTAATACTTCCCACGGCCGGCGGTACTGGTTCAATGCTACCCATGAGAGCTGAGATTTACGTCGTTTTATTCAAGCCTGAGTCGAGGAGGAATCTTGTGCTTATCTTTGGGCAGGAAAGTGACGGGCGAGAGATCGTTCAGTCAGGTGGAGGAGGAATGACGTTCGTTGGACAACATATCGGCACATCCAATATGGATGTATCTCATCGGCCAAAATATATACGTACTTTCTTTTACTAATCGAAGGGCCAAGCAAAAAAGCGACCGATCAAGTCTTGATTCTTGACAAGCTCCTCCGGCACGACCGCGCGGAGAAAAATGCGAATACGTGGATCCTTCGTCGCGCCCAGGATGACAATCCAAGTTGAGGATTACCCTTGCCTCCACTCCATATTTTCCAGTTCCGGCTGATTTATACGTGTAACCTATTAGGTTACTTTCCCTATTAAAAACGCCTGTTTTAGTGTCTGTTACTTGATGGAGTAGTGCTAAGGCGATTTCGAGAGCGCCAACAGAATGTCGCCGGATGCCGTCGGGGCGTTCGGGTCGTCCAGTGTCGCCGACAGGGCGGCGGTGATGGCCTTGGCCTGCTCCGCAGTTACTCCGGCCATGAGCGCCAGCGATTCGGCCACCGGCACATCATTGCCCGCCGGCGGCCGGGCGGAAATCCCCGCCGGCAGCGTGGCGGGCGTGGCGTAGTAGCGGCCGCTGGTTGCCTCGAAGAACTGGCTGCCAGCCTTCGCCAGCAACTTCGTGGCGAGAGCGTCCGCGTCCGGACGTTTGGCGGCACGGGCGAATTCCCGACAGCCGAGGGCCAGCGCGGCGTAGTCCGACGGCGCCGCTGGAGCGACCGAGCCGCGCAACCGGCGAAGATCACCATCAGGGGAAAGGACGAATTCTTTTTTGACCGCGTCGAACAGGTGCCCAGCCGCCGTCAGGTAGCGCGGCTCGTTGAGTTGCGTGCCCGCGCGGGAGAGCGCGGCGAGCAGCAGGCCGTGGGCGCCGGCGGTCGCGCGGTCGTCGCGCGGCGGCGCAGTGCGCTGCTCGCGGGCGGCCAGCAACTTTGCCGCCGTCGCCGCGTCGTTGGTCGCGGCGGAGCGCAGGAGATTCTTCCCTTTATAGGTGCCGGAAAGATCATCATCCGCCGATACGTTGCCCGCGGCCTCGACGCCATGCGCCTGCTTGAATGCGGCGGCATCCGCGCCAAGCACCGTGTCGATTTCCTTTTCCGTCCAGGCATAGTAGCCGGCAAATTCGTCCGCGGTGGCGTCCTCGGCCGCGGCGAACGTGCCGTCGGGCCGCACCAGCCGGGTAAGCGAATAATCAAGCAGGCCGCGCACGACGGACGCGAAGGTCTTCGCGTCGTCGCCCTGCGCCGCCTCAAGGAACGCGAGCACCAGCCGGGCCTGGTCGGCCAGCGTTTTCTGCGGATAAGGCAGGTTCCACCTGGCGTCGGTGGCGTTGTGGAAAATCCCGCCGTCGAGCGGATCGCGCAGGGCGCTGGTGGTGAGTTTCCGGAGAGTCAGGAGCGCCGCGTCGCGGTCCGCCGGCGACTGGTGCAGCAGGAAACAGAGCAGTTCGGGCTCGGGATTTTTCGGCGGATCGCTGAAACCGCCATTGCCGGCATCGAAGCTGGTGCGCCAGGCGTTCGCCGCGTCGGCCAGTCCGGTCTTTAATTTCTCCGGATGACCGCCGCCAGCCGGCAGGGGCGGAAAAGGCGCCGCGAGCCGGGTGACGGCCTCGGCCGCCCGGGCGCGGCAGCCGATGGCGCCGTTGGCCCAGGCATCCTGAACCTGCTGCGCAATCTTGATGAAGCTCGACTTGCCCCACTCCTCCGAGGGCGGCAGATAGCCGGCGCCTTCAAACGGCTGCAGTTCCGGCGTGAGCCAGAGATGCGCGGGCCAGCCGCCGAGCTGCTTGACCGTGCGCAGATAGTGCTGCGCATACGCCGCGACATCAGGTTGTTCCTCGCGGTCCACCAGCACGCAGACAAAATGCCCGTTCAGGAAGGCCGCGGTGTCGGCATTGGCGAAGGATTGCTTGCAGGTCGCGCGGGTCAGCTCGCTGAGAAATGAACCGAGGAAAACATACACCGGCCGGTTAGCCTCCTTCGCGTGCTGGAAGGTCGCGGCGCTCCACGGCTGCCAGTCCACGACGCTGCCGGCCTGCTCGCGCACAAAGGCCGAGGCGGAGGTGGACAACTGCGGCGAGGCGGCGGCGGAGAGGAGCACGCCAAGGACCAGAGTGAGAAGCAGACAAACGGATGAACGCATTCGGTTTGGTTAGTTTCGCGGGTCACAAAGTGCAACACCAGTCTGAATCATGACACCGCAAACGGTGACGGGTTCGTCTCAAATGCAGAAGCTTGCTCCGGGAAACATTACTGAAATCATCCGACCTGTCCCTTCTACTCACCCGACACCATGTCCTCCTCTGCCTCTCCCACTGTGCTTGATCTGGCCAAGATGATCGACCACTCACTCCTCCACCCGACGATGACCGACGAGCAGCTCAGCGCCGGTCTGGCCATCGCCCGCCGTTGCGCCTGCGCAACCGCCTGCGTGAAGCCCTATGCCGTGCCGATGTCCGTCGCCGCGCTCGCCGGTTCCGGCGTGGGCGTCTGCGCCGTCGCAGGATTTCCCCATGGCAACAGCCACATCGCGTTGAAGGTCGCCGAAGCTGAGCGAGCCATCGCCGAGGGCGCGACCGAGATCGACGTGGTGGTCAACGCGGGCAAGGTCCTTGGCGGCGACTGGGCTTACGTCTCCAGTGAACTGAAGGCGGTCAACGACGCCTGCACCTCCCGCGGCGCGATCCTCAAGGTCATCTTCGAAAACGATTTCTTGCAGGACGCGCACATCATCCGGCTTTGCGAGCTGTGCACCGAGCACGGTGTGGCGTTCGTGAAAACCTCCACCGGCTACGGTTTTGTCAAGCAGCCCAACGGCGACTACAATTACAAGGGGGCGACCGAGCACCATCTGCGGCTCATGCGGAAACACAGCGGCCCGCGGGTGCAACTGAAGGCGGCCGGCGGCGTGCGCACGCTGGACGACCTGCTGAAAGTCCGCGCGCTCGGTGTCACCCGCATCGGCGCCACGGCAACCGAGGCCATCCTCAACGAAGCGGTGAGTCGCGGCTTCCCCGGCCCCATTCCCGCCAGCACCGGCCAGCCGGGCGGTGCCGCCGCCGCGACCCCCGGCTACTGATCCGCCGCCACCCACTGTGATGCCGCCATCTCCGCGAGCACCCTGCGCCTGTTTCCCCATGACCAGCCACCCCGGCAAGAAGCTCCTGATCGCAATGCTCCTGGCGATCGCAGCAAATGCCGCGGAGGTGATCCGCATTCATCCCGAGAATCCCCGCTACTTTGAGTGGCGCGGTCAACCCATGGTCCTGGTTGCCGCCGGCGAGCATTACGGCGCGGTGATCAATCCCGACTTCGACTACCACCGGTATCTCCGCACGATCGCGGCCGACGGCTTGAACCACACCCGCGTGTTTCTCGGGAGCTATGTCGAGTGGCCGCAGGCCTTCGGCATCACCGACAATCCGCTGGCGCCCGCCACGGGGTGTTTTCTTGCACCTTGGGCACGGAGCGCCATCCCCGGATATTCCCTCGGCGGCAACAAGTTTGACCTCGACCACTGGGACGAGGCGTATTTCGCCCGCCTGCATGCCTATCTCGACGAAGCCGACCGGCTCGGAATCGTGGTGGAGGCGGTCCTGTTCTTCGTTGGCCCCGGCTGGGAACATTTGCCGATGAATCCGCGCAACAACGTCAACGCCACCGACGATGTGGGCGCAATGCGCTATCTGACCCTCGACAACGGCAACCTGCTCGCCCGCCAGGAGACCTACGCCCGCAAGCTCGTGCACGAACTCAACCGCCATGGCAACGTGCTCATCAACCTTTGCAACGAACCTTGGTTCTACAACCAGGATCGCCCCGGTTTCGCCGCACAGCCACCGGCGGGGACCAAGGCATGGATCCAGCGCATCGCCCAATGGGTGCGCGACGAGGAGAGCCGGCTGCCGAACCGGCACGTGCTTTGTGTGGATATTTCCAACCAGGGAACCGTGATCACCCCCGACGACCTAACGCGCTTTTTTCCGCAGGTCGACGGCTTCAATGTCCACTACGACGCCAATGCCGATTCGCTGACCCTGAACCCGTCCTTGCCACGCTACCTGGCCTTCAACGAAACCGGATTCAACGGCATGTCAGACGAAGCCTATCGCGTCCAGGGCTGGCGCTATCTGCTGGCCGGGGGCGCGGTCTATTCCCATCTGGATTTCAGCTTCACCGCGGGATACGAGGACGGCACCGCCACCCCGGTCTTCACCGGCACCTACAACGCGGGCGGCAGCCCCGCCCTGCGGCGGCAACTGAAGGTTCTGCTGGATTTCATGCGCTCCATTCCTTTCGTGCAAATGCGGCGCGACGACTCCGTGGTCGTGGGCGGCGCGGACAGCTGGATCGCGCTGGCGCAGCCGGGCGTGGCCTGGGCCTTTTGGTTTCCCGGCGAAGGTCCGATCACCCCCGGCCTCGCTTTGCCGCCAGGCTGGTATCGGGCCGAATGGGTCGACATCCTGACGGGTGGCGTGACCACCCTCCACTACGAGGCCCGTGAATGGCTCGCAACGTTGCCCGGCGTCCGCCACGGCGGCGGCGTGGCTCTGCGCGTATTCGCCGAAGACGCGGAACCCGTGCCAGCCCCAACCCGGTCACCCCGGCAGCCGTGATCTCATCCCCAGTCGGACAACTCACCTGCCTCAGTAATCCCGTCCGTCATCATGAACCCAAGTCACCTTGCCCATTGCCAGCTTGGTTATCGGCCCGGCTCACCCAAGACGCTCACACTCGTGCCCGACCCGGTCGCGGTGCTGCCTGAGCGGATTCCGTTCTACCTGCGTGCACTCATCGACCGGATTCCCCGGCGCCATTCCCCTCCGGCTGGATGGAAAGGACAGTTCTTCCGCTGGCCGTTTGATCTCGAGAAGGGTGCGCTGATCCCCAGTGATGGACGCATCGCCTTCCAAGGTGAACTTGTCCGGACGGTGAGCCGCTGGGGCACGGTCTGGCAAGGCGACTTCACCGCATTCGACCATGAGGGGAACTGGCAGGTTGAGACAGATTACGCTTCCACTTACCCCATCGCGATCAAATCGGGTCTCTATGACCGCATTCAACGAGGTTTTCTCAACTACCTCCACGGCCAGCGCTCCGGCTTCGACAATCCCGGTCTCCGCGGGGCGGATCATCTTGACGACGGCGTGCTGGACACAACCGGTGAACAGATCATCGCCACCGGGGGTTGGTACGATGCCGGCGATCTGCGCAAATGGCTTTTCCTGACCCAGCCAAACCTGTCCGCCCTCGCCACCCTTGCAACCCGCGGACATTCCAGCCTGCGCACCACCGCGATCGACGAGATCCGCTGGGGCAACCGTTATTTCCACGCCATGATGGCTCCTGACGGACAGTTGTGGGAGGATCTTGCCGGCGGAACTTTCAAGGAGGGCCTCGATTTCGGGAAAGACTGGTGGTACGAGAACCACCCGGGATGTAACGCCGACAATTCCGGCGGCCGCTACACGGACAATCTGCCCGGCAGCGGCGATGAGCGCCTGATCCGCACCAGCTACAATCCCGCCGTCCAGTTCCAGTTTGTACGCACGCAATGCCTGGTCGCCGGGCTCCTCGGCACAGCGGAAAGTGAACGTTGTCTCGCGCTCGCGGCCAAGGCCTGGGGCTGCGGCCGAAAAAGGGGCCACGACCGCCGGACACTTTTTGTCGCAGAAGAACTCTGGGCAGCCCTCGAGGCCCGGGCCGCCGGTCTGCCCGGTATCGATATCGGCGTGATCGAATCCCTTGCCGCCGAGATGCTGGACCGGCAGGACTCTGGTGAAACGGGACTTCGCGGGTATTTCATGGAACGAAATGAGGCGGACGCCTTCCGCTGCATCGCACTTTCCTGCGAACCGGCCCTCGCCCTACTCCGGCTCGTGGAACTCGCGCCCGCCGGGCTAGAGGGACTGTACTCCCGGGCGCGAGCGGCGGTGGAACTCCACGTCGATCGCTACGTTCTCGCCGACGCCGTCAGCAATCCTTACGGCATCGGACCCTATGGAGTGTATCTGCACCCGCCGTCCCCCGAGTTGCAGGTTTTTCGCGATGCGGGTCGCGGCCGGGGTGTGCGCACTTTCATCCACCCTTTCAGTCACCAACAGATCGTACATGGCACGGGTGGCGTTGTCATGCACCAAGCCGCGCTCTGCGCCAAAGCCGGCCGCCTTCTCGGCCGTCCTGATTGGCTGGCCGCGTCCGAACGGATGATCCAGTGGACGCTCGGGCACAATCCGGAAGGCCTGTGCCTCCACACCGGGGTCGGCTACCGGCATCCGACCCCTTACTCCGCTTACGTCACCCAGCTGCCTGACGCCATTTGCGTAGGGCACATTGGCCGGCCAGACGACACGCCCTACCAGGAAGCATCACCCCTGATCGAATGGAGCAGCCAGGAAATCTGGGACATCCCGCACGGGCACATGACTGAGGCCGTGCTCTGGCTTTGCCCCACCCATCAACCCTTTTAATGCCCCACCCCAGATCCGTCTCATGCGAAACATTATCGTCTTGTTCGTCCTCGTGTTACTCAGTGTCATTGCCCCAAGCTTGGCTGCGGCTGCTCCGGAGTTGAAACCGCTCCGTGTCAACCCCGGTGGTCACTATCTTGAAACCGCCGAAGGCCGGCCTTTCTTCTGGCTGGGCGACACCGCCTGGGAACTCATTCACGCCACCACCCGTGACGAGTGCAGCTACTATTTGAGCACCCGGGCCCGGCAGGGATTCACCGTCATCCAGACAAATGTGCTTGGGGAAATGAACGGACTGAACAAGCCCACGCCCGAGGGCCTGCGGCCGTTCAAGGACAACGATCCCGCCCAGCCCGTCGAAGCGTATTTCGACCGAGTGGTGCAAATCGTCGACGAGGCGGCGGCACACGGACTCTACGTGGCCCTGCTGCCGTCCTGGGGCGACAAGCTCACCGCGCCGTGGGGCGACGGTCCCCGGATCTTCACTTTGGATAAGCTGCCGGTCGTCCGCGCCTACGCTCGGTACCTCGGCGAAAAGCTCAAGGGCCGCACCAATGTGGTGTGGATGCTGGGCGGCGACCGCCCAGCGCAACTCAACCCGACGAAGCTTGACGTCTATCCCAACGCCCCGGGGATCGCCGCCGGTTTTCCAGCCGACACCGACTGGCGGCCGATCTGGCGCGAGCTGGCCGCCGGCCTCGCCGAAGGCACGGGCACCACGCCGGTCTGCCTCTATCATCCCCAAGGGGGCGACCTAACCACCTCAGTCATGATGCCGAATGAATCTTGGCTTTCAATTAATGGCATGCAGAGCGGCCACGGCGGCGGGCACGACGTGCCGGTCTGGGACTTGATCGCGCGCGATTATGCCCTGACTCCCGCGAAACCCACGCTCGACCTCGAACCCAACTACGAGGACCACCCCGTTAGTCCCTGGCCGCGCTGGGACCCCGCGCTGGGTTATTTCCGCGACCATGATGTGCGCAAGCAATGCTACCGCTCGGTGCTCGCCGGGGCGTGCGGCGTGACTTACGGTCATCACGCTGTCTGGGGTTTTGTCGGCGAACGCAACGATGTGATCAACCACGCCGACCGCGACTGGATCGACGCACTGCACCGGCCGGGAGCCGCGCAGATGCAATTCCTGCGCCGCCTGATCGAGTCGCGTCCGTTTTTCGCGCGCATCCCCGATCAGACGATGGTCGACAATCCCTCGCCCGGCCGCGCGCTGCATATCGCCGCGAGCCGTGATCGTGACGGCACATACGCCTTCCTGTATTTTCCCACGAGCGACCAGACCGCAACCGTGGATCTGGGCAAACTGCGGGCGGGCAAATTGCGCGGCTGGTGGTATGATCCGCGCACCGGTTTCGCCCATCCGCTCGGCCTCATCGACGGTGGAGTGAAGCGGGAATTCCAAAGCCCGTCCTACGGCCCCGACTGGGTGCTCGTCCTCGATGACGCCAACGCCCGCTACGCGCCGCCCGGCGCTACCATTGCCACCCCATGAAACTTTCCTTGCCTGGTTTGTTGGCCGGCTTGGTGGCCGTCACGACGCTCGCATCGCCGCCGTCGCCCGACCCCGTCGACGCCGTCAACGTGTTCACCGGCACCTCCAATTCGCGCTGGATGCTGACGCCCGCGGCTTCGCTCCCCTTCGGCCTCGTCAAGCTCGGCCCCGACAACCAGACCAACGTCTGGAACGGCGGCTACGAATACACCGTCCATAGCATCTCCGGCTTCAGCCATCTGCACGCGATGTGCCTGAGCGGCGTGAGCCTCATGCCCGTCACCGGCCCCATCGAATACAATCCCGGCATGTTCCGCGTCTTCCCCGGCGCACCCGACGGCCCCTTCGGCACGATGTGGACCTCCGGCTACCGCTCGCGCATTGACAAGGCCACCGAACATGGCTCCCCCGGCTACTACGCGGTCGAGCTGCTCGACCACCACGTGAAGGCGGAGCTCACCGCCACGCTGCGCACCGGCGTGATGCGACTCACCTACCCTGCGACCGACGAGGCGCACCTGTTGCTTGACTTCGCTTTTCCCACCGAGGAACTCTGTCAGATTCACGAGGCCGCCGCGACGCTGACCGGCCCCGGCGAGATCACCGGGCACATCCGTCAGTCGAACAGCTACACCGGCGAATATACCGTCTACTTCGTCCTGCGCTCCGACAAACCCTTCGCCTCGCTGGACGCCTGGCAGCGCCAGCCCTTCACGCCCGACAACGTGAATTACGGCACCGACTGGCGCGCGCCCGTGAAATACGAACGCGGCCTCCGCACGTTCACCGGTCAGGATCACTGCGGTGTGGTGATGAATTTCAAGACCGGCGCCGGGGAACAGATTTTGATCCGCACCGGCCTTTCGCTTGTCAGCACCGAACAGGCGCGCCGCAACCTCGACAGCGAGCTCCCGGCCGGCGGCGACGATTTCGAGGCCGTCGTCCAGCGCGCCCGCCAGGCCTGGGACAAACTGCTCGCCTCGATCGAGATCGAGGGCGCCACTGCGGAGCAACGCGCGATGTTTTACACCTGCCTCTACCGCGCCTATGAATCAAAGAGCGTGATCAACGACGCCGATGGCACCTATCGCGACATGAACGGACAGGTGCAAAAGCTCCCCAGCGCCAGCGCGGCGGCCTACAGCAGCGACGCGCTCTGGGGTTGCCAGTGGACGCTCTTCCCACTCTGGACCCTCAACAGTCCCGGCATCGCCAGCTCATGGGTGAAGTTCTTCCTCGAGGCCGCCGACCGCGGCGGCTGGATTCCCGAGGCCCCGGTCAACGGCGCCTACTCGCCCATCATGGTCGCCCAGCACCAGCAGTCGCTCATCGCGAGCAGCTGGCAGAAAGGCATCCGCGACTTCGACGCCGAGCGCGCATGGCGCGCCATCAAGCACGACCTGACCACACCCGGCATCGCCGTCGCCAACCGCGGCTTCGCGGGCAACCGCCACCTCGCAGCCTATCTGGAGCACGGTTACGTACCCGAAGAAACCGGCCCGACATCCAACACCTTCGAATACGCCTACGACGACTGGTGCGCGGGCCAGTTCGCCAGCGCCCTCGGCCACACTGATGACGCGAAGATCTTTCAGGCCCGCTCAGAAAACTGGCGCAACAGCATCAATCCCACCACGAAGTTTGCCCAGCGCCGCCACGCCGATGGCCGCTGGGTCGAGCCGGCCGACCTCTTTCACTTCGGCACCGAGGGCGGCTGGAACGGCCCGGGCTTCGTTGAGGGCACCGCGTGGATCTACACGCTGTTCGTCCCGCAAAACCCTGCTGGTCTCATCAACCTGATCGGCCGCGACGAGTTCAACCGCCGGCTCGAGGAGGGTTTCGCCAAGGGCTACGTGGACTTGACCAACGAGCCGAATCTGCAGTCGCCGTTTCTCTTCAACTACTCCGGCCAGCCGTGGCTCACGCAGAAATTCACTCGGCAATGCCTCGACCAGGACTATAGCACCTCGCCGTTGCGCGGCTGGATCGGCGAGGAGGACGAAGGTCAGTTGAGCGCGCTTTATGTGCTCTGGGCCATGGGCCTTTTCGAACTCGACGGTGGCTGCGCCGTGAAGCCGACCTACGATCTGAGCAGTCCGTTGTTCGATCGCGTGGTCCTCCATCTCGACCCGCACTACTATAGCGGCAAGGACTTTGTCCTTGAGGCCCACCACAATTCCTCGGCCAATGTCTACATCCAGTCCGCGCGGCTGAACGGCCAGCCGATCAACCGCGCGTGGATTTATCACTCGGAGATTGTCGCGGGCGGCAAGCTGGAGTTCGAGATGGGACCGCAGCCCAACCGTGCGTGGGGCGTCGCCCCGCTCCCCGCCAATCCCTGATCCAACACTCACCCGATCGCATGCAACCGCCCCGCCTCCGGTTCCTCGCCCTCGCCGCCCTGCTGACCGTCGTAACGCAGGCGGCCGGGCCCGCAGCCGCCACGACGCCGGCAGCACCGGCCAAGACCATTGTCATGATCGGCGATTCCATCACACACCGGGGTAAATGGGACGAGCTGCTGGGCCGACCCAAGGTCTTGAGTTGGGGCATTCCCGGCTACACCACCGGCCAGCTGGCCTGGACGTTCAAGGACATTATTCGCGAGCACCCGACGGTGAAGATTGTTTTTCTCAACGGCGGGATCAACGACCTCTCCCTCGGTGTGCCGGCCGACCGTGTCTATGAGAATCAGGTCAAAGCCATCGCCTGGTGGCGCGAACACCAGATCACACCCGTCATCGAATCCACCATTTTGCAGGTCGATGCACCGGACATCAACACCCAGATCACCGCACTCAACACCCGACTACGCACGTATTGCGAGGCGAACCAAGTCCGGTTCATTGACCTAAATGCCGTGCTGGCTTCCGGCGACCATTTGCGCGCGGAACTCAGCATTGACGGCACGCATCTCAAGCCCGAGGCATATCCCCTCTGGGCCCGGCTGATCAGTGATTGTCTCGGGCAACTGAGCCAGTGAAACATACCATGCATCGGCTTCTCCCCTGATCCGTCCCGCCGCCGTCCCGGTCCCTGCGCTCAAATTCCTCAGCGTTGCTGCCTCGGCCAGTGTTCCCTCAGATTCAACCGGACGGCTGATTCGCGGGACTCATGCTGTCGAGTCCGTCACTTGTCAGTTTTCTTTTCCGGCGCAATCGTCGCCGGCGGGCGGTGCATCGCCTGTTTCACGAACTCGCCAAAACCGGTGAGCGCGAATCCGTCGAAGCTTTTCAGCATCCGCGGGCCCCACTCCGGATCGAACACCCAGGCCATCCAACTGATGCCGCGTTGTTCGAGAAAGCGCGTGAGGCGGTTGCCGTAGTGATTGTCGTCGACCACCTCGCCGTCCTTCAAGCCGAAGCCAAATTCGGTTGCGATCACCGGATAGCGGCCGGCAGCGAACGCAAAATTCTCCTCCCATTTCGGCTCCCACGGCTGCGAACGCTTGTTGGCATAGGGATGCGTCACATACCCGATGCCTTCCGCCTGCACGGGTTCGTAGTGGAGGGAATTCAGGTCATAGGCCCAGTCGAATCCGGCCACGAGCGGAATGCGTTCCTTGTCCGAGTAGCGGATGACACTAATCATCTCCTCGTTCAATTCCCGCCACTCCGTCCATGTCAGGGTCCCGAGCATCCCGTTGAAATGGGTCGGCTCGTTGAACAGTTCGTAGAAGGCGGCGGTGTTGTTTCCCTTGAAGTGCAGCGCGATGGTCCGCCAGAAAGCAAGCGTCTCGGGGATGGACGTCTCATACATCGGCGCCTGGAACATGCCGCTCTTCAGGTTGCCGATCGAATGCCAGTCGATGATCACATACATGCCCAGGTCGGTGCACCAGTCGACCGCCTGGTTGAGCAGTTCAAGGTAACCGGTCGGGCCGCGCTCCCGCCAGGCCGCCGGGTGCACCGGGAGCCGGACGAGGTTGGCGCCCATGTCCTTCACCGCCACAAACAGTTCCCGGTTCCAGCGTCCCTGGCCCGCCAGCTTGTCGGGGTCCGCGATCGACAGCCCGCGAAAAAGCACCGTCTCGCCCGCCGGGTTCACAAACCGGTTTCCCTGCACGGAAATCAACGGGAGGATCTTCGCCTTCGGATTTGGCTGCGGACGCTTCCATGGCCCGCCCTGCCACCATTTGGGCGTGGCCGGCGCGGAGGGAGCCGGCACCGGCAGCTCGGCGGCCGCGATAAACCCGGCGGCCAAGGCGAAGAGGACGCAATTGAGAGTGACCTTATTCATGCAATTCAGGCCGGTCCGTCCTACTTCGTCGGGCGCAGGGCCTCGATCGAATAGACGCGGAACACGGCGTTGAGCAGCCCGGGATTCGCGCGGTCCGCCGAGATGACGCATTGCTCGATGCCGAGATACGGGGCGCGGGCGCTGATCTGCTCGTAGAAGCCGTACAGGCCCTTGATGTCCGCACGGCGGATGCTCACCTGGATGTTGTGGAGGGCAAACTGCTCCGCGCTCTCGGTACGCTGCCCACCGAGATCGGCGCTCAGGCCGGTGGTCATCCGGTTCAGCTCGGCGAAGGCCTGCGAGGCGTCGAGCGTCTTCGCGGGGTCGAGCATGCGGCCCGCCGTGGCGGCGCGTGCCTCGATCTCCGTCCGGTGCGAAAGCACGATCTGCTGCGTCTCGCGTTCCACGAAAAATTCCTTCAGGTCGCTCCGCAGCGCGCCGAGCCGCCCGAGCGCCACGGGAGCCCACCACGCCAGTGCGATGAGCGCGAAAACCAGCAGCAGCACGCGCTCGCGGAGTGAACGCCCCGAGAAAAACGCCTTCATGCGCCGCCTCCCGGCTTGAGGGTGCCCGGCTTGAAAGTGACCTCCAGCAGGAAGGTCGTGAGACCCTCCCGCGTGCGCGGATCGCGCAGCTCCACATGCTCGATGGTGGCAAGCTTGCGGACGCCGGCCTCGAAATCGCGCAAATCGGCCGCGTTGTCCGTCTGGGCCTCGATGTCCATCCGCCAGAGGCCGTTGGTGCTGACGCGGGTGAATTGCACGGAATTCGGCCGCTTTTCGTACACCGCGGCGAGCATTTCGAAGGGCAGCAGGCGCTGCGCGGAGAATTGCTCGAGCCGTCGGGCCAGACTTTGCGCCAGATCAATCCGGGCCACCATGGGTTTTTGCGCGTCGACCGCCCCTTGTTGCACGCGCAACCAGCCATGCGTCGCGAGCAGGCCCAGTTCGAGCAGCACACAGGCGGCCAGACCGCCCACCGCCGCGGCAAATCCACGCCACAGCAGCGTGTCGCGGCGAAGGGTCCGCCGCCGTTCGGTGAGCAGCACCTTGTCACGCACATCCGCCTGTCCGAGTGCGGCGGTGTCGAAACGCGCCTCAATCCCGCCACCGGCCAGCCGGACCACCAACTCGCGTTTCTCGCGGGCAGCTTCCACGGCGGCGGAAAAAATCTTCACCGGCGCACCCGCCGCCAGGCCGGCCTTCTGGCGGGTCTCGACGATCAGGGCGTCGCGCTCCACGCCGGCCGCCGGCCGCACCACGATGGCCGCGGGCAGTTCACTGCGTCCGTCCCAGGCCACAACTTCCACCCGCCCGGCGTGTTCGCGCACCCACAGGCCCGCCGCGGGCACGGAGCCGACGGCCAGCCATACGGCAAATTCGGGCAGCACGGCCGCCGCCCCGTTCCAGGTGGCGGTTTCCTCAGGGGTGAAATTCCGGCGGTAGGCCGCGAAGACCAGGGCGCAGCTGCGGGCGGTGTCCGTGCGGAATCCGTGAAAAAGCTGGCCGGCCGGGAACGGCGAGAGCCCTTCGAGGGCGAGCCCGGCCTGGGAAGCAGCATCACCGGCCGGGTCGAGCGGCACCCGGCGTACAAAAAATTTCTCGCCGGGCAAGAGCATGATGGCGCCGTCCTTGGCGGGTTTCAGTGATTGGTTGTTGTCCTGCGGCATGTCAGTGGGCGGGTCCGTCGGTCTCCCGAATTTCGAGAATGCGGAAGGGATAGTCGATACTTTTGCGGGTCAGGGTGCGGGGATCCACCGGGGTGGCGGGAGTGGCGTTGGCATCGGGAGCGGGGGCCGTGGGAGCGGCCGGGGCCGCTCCCGTCGCGGAAGCGCTGCCCGGCTGGACAACAGCCTCGAGCGTGAAGACGCGCGCACCCTGCCGCACGGTTACAAAAATGCGGAGGCATTGCACGTCGGCGCCAAGCCCGGCCTGGGTGAGCTCGGCCCCGTGCACCCCGGCCGCCTCGGCGATGGAATGGTAGTACTTGGGGTCGTGGACGGGATCCGGGACGGGGGTCAGCTCCTCGGCCAGGGCAATCGCGTGCGTGGGATCGAGGCCGAGGGCCACGAGCACGCTGGGACGGGCGGTGTTCACATTGACGCTGGTGAAGGTCTGGAGCGAAACGTCGGCCCGGAATTTTCCGCCGAGTTCGTTCCAGCGGCCGTCGGCATCGAAGAAAAGATCGCGGGCCACGGCGACGGCGCGCAGCTCCTCGAAGGTATGGAACGGGCGGTGCGGCGGCGCATAGGGCAGCGGGGCATTTTCGTAGGTCTGCGGGTCGGCCTCGGAAGTGCGCGGCAGGTAATCGGCTTTCGTCCAGGCCAGCAGCACGTCGGTCAACTGCTCGGCCTCTGAGGTGGTAGACCCGATGGTCTCGAAATAATGCTGGAGGACCGCCTCCGTGGTGGACGCCAGCGGGAGTTTGCCGGTCTCATCCTCGAAGGTAACGGCGATGTCGAAACCGGCGGGGGGTTCGTAGCCGGCATAGTCCAGCGGATTGTCCCAACCCTGCTGCGGCGCGTGCAGTCCGTTGTCGTTGGCCGAGGCATCGGCCAGCACGGCGAGCGTGACCTCGAGCGCTGAATAGGCCTCGTCGCGCAAGGCAGTGCGGCTGGCGGCCTTGGTCTCAGCCAGCAGCTCACCGCCGGCACGATCGATCAGCCGCGTAAGCAGGAACGCCGTCAGCAGGATGACCCCCAGCACAAACAGGATGACCGAGCCGCGGCGACGGTGGCGCGGAAACAGGACGGAAAGTTGCGGCCGGGCTTTCATGGCTAGAACAGCGGCAGGGCGCCGTTGCTGACCGGCAGCGTGAGGGTGCGCTCGGCCGTGGCTCCGGCGTGAGCGAAGGTGAGCTTGATGCTGTCGGGCACGCGCCAGTGACCCTCGGTGGATTTCTGGGGCGCGGGGGTGCTGTGCCAGGAACCGGTGTCATCGTCACGGTATTCAAAGTCGATCCGGGTGACAAACGGCGAGACCAGCACGGTGCGCGGCGGGTCGGTATCGTGCCGGAGTTCCAGCTTGGACTGCCAGTAGAGCAGCAGTCCCCGGCTGGAATCAAGCCCGAGGGAACACTCCACATCGGGCAGCGGCGGTCCGTTCCAGACGAGGAGGCGGTCACCGTCCGCGAGATCAAAACCGAGCTGGTTGCCGGTGCCGCCCGCCGCCAGGCGCACCTCGCGAATCGTGAACGGTTCGGACTCGGCCGTGGCGGCCAGCGGCAGCGCCGCGCGGCGGAACATCGCCTCAAGGTGACGGGTGACGGCATTGACGTGCTGCTCGAAAAGCCGCTTCTCACTCCCATGGCCCCAGATCTCGCCCATGGAAAAGACAAACGTGAACAGCGCCACCAGCAGCATGGCCATGATGGCCATCGCGAGGAGCAGCTCGACGAGCGTGAAACCGGGGCGGGTGCCGGAATATTTCGCGTGGCCTCTCACGGTTTGTGTTGCTGGGCGAGGCGCTGCTGGGAGGCGGCACGCAGTTTGCCGCGCTCGGTGACGTCGGACCACCCGGGGCGCAGCAGCATCAGTTTCTGTTCGCGCCCGCGGCTCTCGCCGCCCGTGGTAAATTCGGGCTCCGCCTGAACGGTGACGGCGAAAAGATCGGCCACGGCGGTGCCCTCGATTTTCGCCGTCCAGCGCAGGTTGCTCCCGTCGGCGAGCGGCAGCCGGCCGCCGGCCTCGACCTTGGTGCGGTCGGGTTCGGAAAGCACGGCGATGCGGACAAGTTTCCAGTCCTCCTCACCCTGCTGGCGCCGGGCGACGGCCTGGTAGCCACCGAGAACGTTGAGGTAAGCCGCGGCCAGCACCACGGCGGCCAGCGCAAAGATGGCGAGGCTGATCAACACTTCGATTAGCGTAAAGGCACGGTGGCCGGAGCGGTTCATGGCGGGGTCGCGGCGAGCATGGGCGCGCAGGTCCAGGGATCGATGGCAAGGACGGTGCGGTGGCCGGCCGCATCGGTCAGTTGAATGCGACAGGCGTCACAGCCGCCATCCGGATAAAAACGGATGACCTTGAGGCTGCCGGTTTCCGTGAGCTGGCCGCCGAGCAGAATCGTGCCCTGCTCGGTCACGGGAAGAAATTCGAGCAAGGGGCCGGGAAACGCGAGGGTCGGCCCCGTTTCCGGACCGGCCGACCAGCTCAGGGTGTGCTTGTCCTGATCGTAACGGAGAACGACAGTCGTGTTGCTTTCCAACGCCAGCTGGCGGGCTGACGTGACACTTTGCCAGAACACCTCATCGGGGCGCGGCTCGGTGGTGCGAAAAAGGTCGGAGGCGCTGCTGACGAACAGCAGGGCAATAAAACCGAGGATCGCCACTGCGAGCAAGACCTCGATCAGGGTGAACGCGTCACGCCGGCGCACACATGGCACCGGTTGGTCTGGGCCGGACGCGTTGACAGGGAGTGCTGTCACCAATTCCCGATGTCGTCGGCAGTGCCTTCAGTCTTGTCGGGCCCCTTGGAGAAAAGGTCGTAGCCGCCTTTGTTATGCGTACCGGGGTAACGATACTGGTAGGGCTCGCCCCAAGGATCGAGGGGAAGCTGGCCGCCATTGACCTCGGCATACGGGCCGTGCCAGCGCTCGGCCCCGTTGGAGGGCGCCGTCAGGAGCACGGCCAGACCCTCGGCGGTGGAAGGATAATCGCCGAGATCCATCTTGTAACGCACGATGGCGGTCTTGAAGGAATCGCGCACAAAGACGCGGGCGACCACTTCCTGACTGTGGCCGAAAATCTTGTCGGTGTTGGTGAAAAGCAGGCCGGCGAGCAGGCCGATGATGGCGACGACCACGAGGATCTCAACGAGAGTAAAGGCGCGAGCGGAGGCAGGTTTCATATCAGGGTTGGGCGGGCACCGGTTGCGGACCCGATGAGTTGGATGGCGTAAACTGAGGGAATTGCGGACCCGATGGTGATCCCGGGGGAAGCGGAGTGAGTTGCGGACCCGATTGAGAACCCACGGTACCCGGCATCGGTTGCGGGCCAGATGAGTTTGAAGGTATCATTTGCGGGCCGGATGGAGCGCCGGGTGTGCTGGAAGGCATCGGCTGCGGGCCCGGTTGTGAGCCAGGGGGAAGCCCCAACGACGGTTGGCGCAACGCGCGACGACGGCGGATTTCCTCCTGGATTTGCTGAAGCCGCTGTGGATCGGAGGGAGACGTAACGCCCTGAACCGATGGATTGCCCAATGGAGGCAAACCGGAGGCAACCGATGGCGAGGCCTGGGCGACGGCCGGGGCCCGCTTCTGGGGCAGGGTCAGGGTTTTATTGTGGTACTCGACCGTGATATTATCATGCGCCGCGTCGTAGCCTTTGATGGAAAATCCGTTCACGGGGTCGTTCAACTCGACCCAGACCGACCGATGCACCGCAGATTCATAGATGCTGAAAAGCTTGCTTCCCTTTTCTTCGAGCACAGAGCGAAACTCGAGCGGGTCGCTGGCCGGGCTGCCGGCTGCGGCATTGGCCCGGGACACACCGAAAGGCGAATTCTCCAGCAATCCATTGAGCTTTTCCGGGGTGCTGCCGGCGCCTGCCAGCTTCAGCGCCGAGATGAAGCAGAGAGAGATTACAATGAGTGCGCGGGATACCATGGCTTGGGTATGACGCTTAACCAAGCCGGTTTGTTTCGCAATGTCTAAGCCGCCCCAAGATCCTGGCGGTTTACGTACGAGGCAGGTCGTCCTGCCGGCCGGGCCTGGTTCCGCCAGTCTCGCTGCCCTGTCTCTTCCTTGTTTGCCTCCGAACACCCGGAAGGGTTAAGATCCTATGACCCAAACCCGGATGATGATTCCGGCCCACTTGAAATGCGCGCCGGGCAACGTTACGGTCAATTAACACCCTTATCGCCTCCCCGCCCGTTGCCTTTATCCTGAAGAACATGACCCCACCCCTGCTGTTCCGGCTGCCAGCCCTGCTGGCTCTACTCACCACCGCTGCGTTCGCCGCCACTGGTCCCGCGGCCCAGCTCACGCTGCAAGCGGATCAATCCGGTCCGGTGATCAGCAAAAACCTCTACGGTCAGTTTTCCGAGCACCTCGGCCACTGCATTTATGGCGGAATCTGGGTCGGCCCCGACTCCCCGATTCCGAACACCAAGGGCTACCGCAATGACGTGCTTGCCGCACTCAAGCAGCTCGGCGTGCCCCAACTCCGCTGGCCCGGTGGCTGTTTCGCCGACGAGTATCATTGGCGGGACGGCATCGGCCCGCGTGAGAAACGCCCCTCCATGTACAACTCCCACTGGGGTGGCGTCGTGGAAAACAACCATTTCGGCACGCACGAGTTTCTCGACCTGTGCGAGCTGCTGGACATCAAGCCCTACGTGTGTGTGAATGTCGGGAGCGGCACCGTGCAGGAGGCGATGGAGTGGGTTGAATACATGACCTCCCCCGCCGATTCCCCCATGGCCAACCTCCGCCGCGCCAACGGCCGCGACAAACCGTGGCAGGTGCCTTACATCGCCGTGGGCAACGAGAGCTGGGGCTGCGGTGGTTCGATGACCCCGGCCTTCTACGCGGATAATTTCAAACGCTACAACACCTTCATCAAAAATTACACCCCGGGCGACGCCAACCGCATCCAGCGCATCGCCTGCGGTCCCAACGAAGACAACTATGAGTGGACGGAGGTGATGATGAAAAACGCCGGCCACAACATGAACGGACTCGCGCTCCACTATTACACGCTGCCCAGCGGCAACTGGCGCGACGGCAAGGGCTCCGCCACGAATTTCGACGAGGCCCAGTATTTCGCCACCCTGCGCAACACTCTCAAGATGCAGGAGCTCATCACCCGGCACTCCGCCATCATGGACAAATACGACCCGGAAAAAAAGGTCGGCCTGGTCGTCGACGAATGGGGCGTGTGGACCGACGTCGAGCCCGGCACCAACCCCGGCTTTCTTTTCCAGCAAAACACGCTGCGCGACGCCATCCTCGCCGCGATCAACCTGCATATTTTCCAGGCGCACGCCGACCGCGTGACCATGGCCAACATCGCCCAGATGATTAATGTGCTTCAGGCGATGATCCTGACCGACAACGAGAAGATGCTCGTCACGCCCACCTACCACGTCTTCGAGATGTTCAAGGTGCATCAGGGCGCCACCTTGGTACCACTGACCCTGACGACCCCCGACTATGCCGTCGGCGAAAACAAAATCCCCGCCGTCAGCGCCTCCGCCTCGCGCGACGCCGCCGGCAAGATTCATGTCTCGTTGACCAACGCCAATCCCAACGCGGCCATCACCGTCGCCTGCACCCTGAACGGTAGCACCGCCAAGTCCGTCACCGGCCGCGTGCTCACCGCTCCCGCCGTCAACTCGCACAATACTTTTGCGGCACCTCATACGGTCGAGCCGGCGAAGTTCGATGGCGCGATTCTCTCCGACGGCAAACTTACCATTACCCTGCCCGCCAAGTCCGTCGTCGTGCTTGAACTCTGACCAAGTCCGTGACCTTTCGTCCGTGCCTTTTGCTCCTCGCTCTTCTGGCCGGTACCGCCCCTGCCTTTCCGGCCGAGTCAGCGGGCAACATCGCCAACAAGCCGCTTTTCCGGGATCCGGTCTGTGATGGCGCGGCCGATCCGGTTGTCATCTGGAACCCGGCGAACCACCGCTGGTGGATGTTCTACACCAACCGGCGCGCCAACGTGCCCGGCCTCTCCGGTGTGGCCTGGGTACACGGCACGAAGATCGGCATCGCGGAGTCCACCGACGGCGCCAACTGGACCTATGCCGGCACCGCTGGCATCAAGCTGCCGCCGGAAATCGGCGGCCCGGAGCCCACCCTCTGGGCGCCCGAGGTCCGCACATCTCCCGATGGCCTGCATCACATGTTTGTCACCGTCGTTCCGGGCGTTTTCGAGGACTGGCAGCACCCGCGCACCATCGTGCATCTCACCAGCACCGACCTGCGTGACTGGAAATTTGTTTCCCCGCTTCGGCTCTCCAGCGACCGGGTGATTGATCCTTGCCTTTTCCGGCTGCCCGGCGGCGGGTGGCGGCTCTGGTACAACAACGAGCGGGACAACAAATCGATTTACTACGCCGACAGCCCCGACCTCGCGACGTGGACGGACTGCGGCAAATGCGTTGGGGTCGGAGAGCGCCCTGGCGAAGGCCCGTTTGTGTTCCAATGGAAGGGGCACTACTGGATGCTCGTCGATATCTGGAAAGGCCTGGGCGTCTACCGGTCCGATGATCTGCTGCACTGGACCGCACAATCCTCGAACCTGTTGGGCGTGCCCGGGCACGGCGCCGATGACGGCGTCAACGGCGGCCATCCCTGCGTCGTCGTCAGCGCTGACCGAGCGTTTCTTTTTTATTTCACCCATCCCGGTCGCGCCGGCACCATCAAGCCGGAAGACAAGGAGTCGCTCGAATTGCGCCGGAGTTCGATTCAAGTCGTCGAGCTGTCCATGAAGGATGACTGGCTCGCCTGCGACCGTGACGCCCCCACCCACATCCTGCTCACCTCCAAGTCCGCGCCCTGAGTGCCTGCCATCTCCCGTACGGCAACGCTTCATTTTTATGCATCCCATCCCCTGCCTCCGCACCGGTCTGTTTCTCATCAGCGTTGCCGCCCTCCAGGCCGCATCCACCGAGGCCGCCGTCATCCGCCCCATCAGCGCCAATACCGAGACGATGCAGACCGGTAAGTTCGAACCGACCTGGGCGTCGCTGGAAAATTACGCGACTCCGGAATGGTTCCGCGACGCCAAGTTCGGCATCTGGGCCCATTGGGGTCCGCAGTGCCAGCCCGAACAGGGCGACTGGTACGCCCGGTTCATGTATATCCCGGAACCACCGCCGTGGGCGACTTCAAATGACTTTGAATTCCACCGGCGGACCTACGGCCCTCAATCACAGTTCGGCTTCAAGGATGTCATCAATACGTGGAAGGCGGAACACTGGAATCCGGAAGCGCTCATGGCGCTCTACAAGCGCGCCGGCGCCCAGTACTTCTTCGCCCTCGCCAACCATCACGACAACCTCGACCTCTGGGATTCGAAATACCAGCCGTGGAACTCGATCCGGGTCGGGCCGAAAAAGGACATCATCGGCATCTGGGCAAAGGCCGCCCGGGCGCAGGGCTTGCGCTTCGGGGTGAGCGTGCATGCGGCGCATGCCTGGACCTGGTATGAGCCGGCGCAGGGCGCGGATGCCACCGGTGAGTTTGCCGGTGTGCCTTATGACGGCAAAATGACCAAGGCTGACGGCAAAGGCAAATGGTGGGAAGGCCTCGACCCGCAGGATCTTTACGCACAAAACCACCCGCGCAGCGCTTCCGCGGACATCGGCTCGCAGTGGGACTGGGGCAACGGCGCCAGCATTCCCGACACCGCGTACTGCGACAAGTTTTACAACCGCACCATCGACCTCATCAATAAATACCAGCCCGACCTGGTTTACTTCGACGATACCGGGCTGCCGCTCTGGCCGGTGAGCGACGCGGGCCTCCGCATCGCCGCGCATCTCTACAACAGCAGCATGAAGGCGCACGGCGGAAAACTGGAGGCCGTCCTTTTCGGCAAGGTGCTCAACGAAGAGCAGCGCAAGGCCATGGTGTGGGACATCGAACGCGGTCAGAGCAATGTCATCGAACCACGGCCGTGGCAGACCGACACCTGTCTCGGCGACTGGCATTACCGGCGCTCCCTCTTTGAGCATCACGGCTACAAGACCACGCGGACCGTCATCCAGACCCTGGTGGATGTGGTCAGCAAAAACGGCAACTTGCTGCTCAACGTCCCCCTGCGCGGCGACGGCACCCCGGACGACGATGAACTGAAGATCGTCCAGGGCATCGCAGCGTGGATGGACGTCAACCGCGAGTGCATCTTCGGCACGCGGCCCTGGAAAATCTGCGGGGAAGGTCCCGCCATGGAAAATACCGCGCCCCTGACCGCGCAGGGTTTCAACGAGGGCAAGAACAAGCTTTTCACCGCCGTCGATGTCCGCTTCACCACCAAGGGCGGTGTCCTCTATGCAATTGCGCTCGGCCAGCCGGTCGGACCGCTGATGATCAAATCCCTCGGCAAAAACGCCGGCTTGCTCGAGCATCCCGTGACTAGGATCGAGCTGCTCGGCGGCACTGGCATGGTTACCTGGACTCAAACCGATGCGGCGCTGGTCATCACGCCATCCGCCCCGGTCGCCGACTCCCCGGCCACTGTCTTCAAGCTCACGTTGCAATGAACCCAACCCGCGCCTTCCCCGGTCTCCTTCTGCTCTGCCTGCTGCCGGGAGTCACGGCCATTGCCGCCGAGGCTCCGCCACCGCCCGCGTTCGACCCTCCGTCGCCGCCGAAATTCGGCCCGGTGGCCCGCACCGCCCTGCGCGTCCGCGACGGTTGCGTCTGGCCCGACCCCGCCACGCAAACCTATACGATGTATTTTGCCTCCGGCCAGCGCGGACCGAACCATCGCGCCGCCGTCGTCGCCTACACCAGCAAGGATCTGGAGACGTGGACCGGGCCAACCGTGGTATTTGAAACTCCGGCGGATTTCTGGGCCGATCGCGGCATCTGGGCGCCCGAGATGCACGCTTACCGCGGCAAATATTATCTCTTTCTCACCTTCGACTCGTCACACAAGTTTCCCGAACAATGGCGCGACTGGCTGCCGCGCGTGCAGCGCGGCTCGCAGGTGCTCGTGGCCGACTCGCCCCTCGGACCCTTCCAGCCGTTTCAGAACCGCCCGCACCCGCCCGTCGACATGATGACGCTCGACGGCACCTTCTGGGTGGAGGACGGCGTGCCCTACATGGTCTTCTGCCACGAGTGGGTGCAGATCAAGGACGGCACGGTTGAAATGATCCGCTTGAAGGATGATCTCTCCGACGTGGTAGGCGAACCGACCCGGCTCTTTCATGGTAGCGACGCCGCGTGGAGCTTGAAATCTCCTCAATACGGCTGCCATGTCACTGACGGCCCGTGGCTCTACCGGACGAAAAACGGCCGGCTCCTGATGCTCTGGTCATCGGGCAGCGCCAGCGGTTATGCCGTCGGCCTCGCCGTCTCGCCTTCCGGCAAACTCGCCGGCCCCTGGGAGCAGCGGCCCGTGCCGCTGATCGACGCCAACGGCGGGCACCCGATGCTTTTCCGCCGGTTCGACGGCCAGTTGATGCTCGCTTTTCATCAGCCCAACCGCCCGCCCGACGAACGGGAACATTTTCGGGAGATCGATGAGCTTAACGACGACCTCGTGCTCAAATCCAAATGAAATTATCCGCTCTTTTTCTTTCGTGCCTGCTCGTCGCCCGTGCCGCCGAGCCTGCTTTTCATGCCTGGGCGCCAACCCCGCCGATGGGTTGGAACAGCTGGGATTGTTTCGCCACCACCGTCACCGAAGCCCAAGCGAAGGCGGAGGCGGACTACATGGCGGCGCATCTCAAGTCGCACGGGTGGGAATACATCGTGGTCGACATCCAGTGGTATGAACCGGCCGCCACGGGTTTCGACTACCGCAAGGGCGCGCCGCTCGTGCTCGATGAATGGGGCCGCCTGCAGCCCGCGGTCAACCGGTTCCCCTCCGCGGCCAGCGGCGCGGGTTTCAAGGCCCTCGCCAATTATGTCCACGCTCTCGGCCTAAAGTTCGGCCTTCATCTCATGCGCGGAATCCCGCGCCAGGCGGTCGAGAAAAATCTCCCCGTCAAGGACACTCCCTGGCACGCGCAGGACATTGCGGACAAAAGCAGCGTCTGCCCGTGGAACACGGACATGTATGGCATCGATATGGCCAAACCCGGCGCGCAGGACTACTATGACTCCGTCTTCGCCCTCATCGCCTCCTGGGGCGTCGATTATGTGAAAGTCGACGACATCAGCCGCCCCTATCACGACCACGAGAAGGAAATCGAGGGAGTGCGCCACGCGATCGACCGCACCGGCCGGCCGATGGTGCTCAGTCTTTCGCCCGGCGAAACCGCCCTCGACGCCGCCGGGCACGTCAGCCGGCACGCCAATCTCTGGCGCATCAGCGACGATTTCTGGGACAACTGGAAATCGCTCCACGAGCAGTTTGCCCGGCTGGAAAACTGGAATCCCCACCGCACACCCGGCGCGTGGCCCGATGCCGACATGCTGCCCTTCGGCGTGCTCGACCTCGGTCGGCGGACGACGCAGTTCACCCACGACGAGCAGATCACGGTGATGACACTCTGGTCGATCGCCCGCTCGCCGCTGATGCACGGCGGCGACATGACGAAGATGGACGATTTCACCCTCACGCTCCTGACCAACGACGAGGTGCTCGCCGTCAACCAGCACAGCACGAACAACCGTCCGCTCTTCAACCGCGACAACCTCGTCGCGTGGGTTGCGGACGTGCCCGGCTCGCCCGACAAATACCTCGCGGTCTTCAACGCCACCGACGCCACCGCCCACGTGCCAGTGTCGCCAGCCGACCTTGGTTTGACTGGCACCACTATCGTCCGCGATCTATGGCGGCACTGCGAAGTCGGCGCGGCCGGCAGCAACTTCGCCCCCGAACTGCCGGCGCACGGAGCCGGCCTTTACCGTCTTTCACCTCGTCCGTAGTGTGCAGAATTTTCCCATGATCAAGCCCCTGCTTAATTTTGCCCGGCCAATCCTCCTCGGAACGATCCTCCTCTTGGGCTCGCAGTCGAGGGCCCAGGAACTGTACGTCGGCACCAATTACCACCCCCATGATTCGAACCGGGATACCTGGAAGCGGGACGTCAAGCTGATGCAAGAGGCGGGCTTTCGCGTCGTCCGGATGGGCCATCTGGCCTGGGACAGCTACGAGCCCGCTGACGGAGAATTCAACTTTGCCTGGTTCGATGAGGTGATGGATATGATGCAGGCGGCCGGGATCAAAGTCGTCCTGGACATCGCGGTGCGGCCAGCGCCCCTGTGGCTGCATCACAAATATCCGTCGATCGACATCACGGATGCGCATGGCAACAGGCTGTACCCGAACCATCGCTACATGGAGGACGTCGGCGATCCCATGTATCAGCAGTTCGCACTGCGTTACACCGATGCACTCACCAAGCGTTACGGGAAACATCCGGCGCTTCTGGCCTTCGGCATCGACAATGAACCAGGCGACGGGCCGATTTCTTACTCCGAAACGGTGCGGACCCGGTATATTGCATGGTTGAAAGGAAAATATTCCAGCGTCGAGAACCTGAACAAGGCGTGGGCCGGTCAGCGGTGGTCGCGCAGAATCAGCGAATTCGACGAGGTCGGCGTCCCGGTATCCGGCGACGTCAACGGCGCCCCGGAAAGAATGCTCGATTTCCGGCGTTTCATCTCGGACGAGGTGAACCAGTTCCTGCTGAAAGTGATCGACCGGGTGAAGACCAACGCCCCCGGCGTCCTCATCAATTCGAACATGTGGTACTACAGCACCATGAAATATTTCGACTACGCCCCGATCGCCTACACCGGAAAGTTGACGCGCGGCGGTTGCGGATTTTATCCGGGTAATTCGCTGGTCAAGAACGAGGGCATCACCAATGCGCTGTTCGGTATCGCCCGCATCCAGTTTGAAAACACCACGCCGTTCTGGTGCAACGAATTCACGACCATGACGGCAACGCCCGGATCCATCCGCAAATCGGCCTTCGCCACCCTCATGCTGGGCAATCAGATGGTCTGCGGCTGGACCTGGCAGAGCATGCACGCGGGCGAGGAGCAGTATCTCGAAGGCATGGTCGATTGGGACGGGCTGCCCAATCGCAAATATGAGGAGTACAAGAAAATCGCGGCGGAGTTTAAGAAGATCGAACGCTACGGTTTCCCTTATCGCCCCCAAGCGGAGGTGGCCCTGGCTTTTTCCTTCCCGAGCCAGATCGTGAGCGTCGCCTATCCCGAGCCGCACGACGGGCAGCTGCAGACCGTCTTCAGTCTCTTCAATAAACGGAACGTGGACATCAGGGTTGTCGAGATCAGTCGCAGTTCGCTGCCGTACAAACTCTTGGTCGTGCCCGGGGTGAGTCTGATGGACGAAGGTACCGCCTCCAAGATTCGTGCGTTTGTGCAAAACGGCGGCACCGTGGTGATGACCGGGTACTCGGCGATGGTCGATGAGCACAATCAGGTTTTCTCCACGACCCTGCCCGGCCGGCTGAGCGATGTATTCGGAATCCGCGTGGCGAGTTTCGAGGAACCCGAGTACCTGAATGAATTGTCCAGGGTCGGATTTAGTGGAAACAAGCTTCGCCTGACCTACCAAGGGCGCGAGCTGACGTGCGAGTCCCCACGTTTCGATGTGATCCAGTCCAAGGGCGCCGAGATCCTGGGCAGCATCGTGAGCCTTGATCGGGACTACCCGGTGGTCACCTCGAACAAATTCGGCGCGGGCACCGCCATTTATATCGGCCTGCCAGCCCGCGCCGAGGTTCTTGATGTTATCCTCGGCGAGTTGATCGACCGGCTGTCCATCAACACCGGACCGCTGGTGCCCGCGGGCGTGATGGCCCGGCAGATCGACCACGCGCATGTCCTCTATCTGAACCTCGACGGATCGGCCAAACGTATAGAGCTTAAAGGAAAATCAAGAAGCATCCTGCGAGACCGGGCTTACGTGGACGGCTTTACCCTCGATCCCTTCGAACCTGAATTCGTGGAGACATCACCTTAATCCCCCACGAGCATCTTGATCTACTGCCGTGTTGCAGCGCAAGCTTAGCGGCCGGAAGCAATCCATCAACTGCCCGGGAGTGCGGGAGTCGTGAAGTGATAATGGCCGGAGCCGGTGTGGAAAACCGCCGCGCCGTTATCCATGCGTAAAAACTGCAAGCCGGCCGCCTCGTGCACCGGGCGGCCGCTTTCGCGTACCGCCGCAGCATCGCCGGCGGGGACGCGCACGGTCGCGGTGGTGTTTGGCGGCACGGTAATGTCTAGCGCGAGTTCTCCGTTGGATATCTTCCAGGCACTGGTGATGCGGCCGGTCGGCCCATCGTAGCTGGTGTTTGCCCGGGTAATCCCGCCACCGGGCTGCGGCTCAATCAGGATGCGGCGGAATCCGGGGCCGTCCGTGTCAATGCCACCGACGAAACGGTAGAGATACTCGCCGACTGCGCCGAAAGCATAGTGATTGAAAGAATTCATGCCGATACTCTGAAAGCCCTGCTCCGGAGTCCAACCATCCCAGCGTTCCCACATGGTCGTCGCCCCGAGCTTCACCTGAAAAAGCCAGGAGGGATAGGTGTCCTGCAGCAGCAGCCGGCGGGCGATATCGTCGCGGCCGGCGGCATGCAACGCGGGCAGAAGCCGTGGCGTGCCGATGAAGCCGGTCGCCAGGTGCCAGTTTTTCGCCGCGATGTCGGCGACAAATTTGTCCGCCGCCTTTGCTTTCAACCCGTCGGGCAGCAGCCCCATCGTGAAGGCGAGCGCAAAACCCGTCTGGCTGCTCTCCAGGATGGTGCCGTCCGGCAGCAGAAACTCCCGGCGCCAGGCAGCGACAATCTCCTCATGCAGGGCGGCGAACCGCGCCGCGTCAGCGTCGCGGCCGATGGCCGCGGCCATCTCGGCCATGAGCCCGCAGAGGTGGGCGTAGTAGGCTGTGTCCATCACTTCCTTTTTTGCTCCCCCGCCCTTGTTGAGCCAGTCGCCGTAGCCGCCGACACTGACGATGCCGTTCACCGCGCGGCCCTGCAGCCACGCGATATAACGCGCCAATTCGTCAAAATGCCGCTCCACCACCCGCGTGTCGCCGTAAACGCGCCAGAGCAGATAGGTGCAGCTCAGCGCGGCGTCCCCCCAGCCCGTGACCCCGTGCGGCTTCGCGCCGATGGCCGGTGCCGTGTCGGGAAACGTCCCGTCCTCGCCCTGCGAGTCGGTGGCGAGTGTGGTCAGCCAGCGCTCGACGAACGCCGCGGCATCGTAGTTGTAGAGCGCGGTCCGCATGAAAAACTGCGTGTCACCGGTCCAGCCGAGTCGTTCGTCGCGCTGCGGGCAGTCCGTCGCCGTCTCAAGGTAGTTTCCCTTCTGCCCCCAGATGATGTTTTGATAGAGCTGGTTCACCAGTGGCTGCGAACAAGTGAAGTTTCCCGTGCGGTCCATCGGGTTGTGGACGACGACGCCCGTGACCGCTGACACGGCGGCCGGCGCGTCCAGACCCGTGATCTCAACATAGCGGAAGCCGTGCAACGTGCCCCACGGCTCAAGCACTTCCTCCCCGCCGCCGCGCAGCCAGTAGACATCGGTGGCCGTCGCGCCCCGGAGGTTGGAGGTGTAGAGCGTGCCGTTGGGGTTCAGCATCTCGCCGTGGCGCACGACCAGCCGCTGGCCCGGCCGACCGCTGATTCTCAGCCGCGCCCAGCCAACCATGTTCTGACCGAGATCGAAAACCCAGGCGCCAGGCCGCGGCTGCGTGACCCGGCGGGCCGGCAATTCCTCCTGCACGCACACCGGGTCGAGCGACGCAGGTTCCAACACAAACTTGTCCGGCGAACCCGGAGCGAGCCCGGTTGCGACCGGCGACCACGCCTTGTCGTCAAAATCCGCGCGCGCCCAGTCCGGCTGCGCGAGCCGCGCGTCCCAGGCGCTGCCGAGATAAATATCCGCGTAACGCAACGCGCCGTGCCGGCCGCGCCACGAGCCGTCGGTCGCGACGAGGTCGCGGGTGCCGTCGGCATACTCGATCTCGAGCTGCGCGCGCAGGCGCGGGGCACCGCCGTAATAGTGGCGCCGGCCCGTGTAGGCGGCAACACTCGCGAACCAGCCGTCACCGAGGATTGCCCCCAGCGCATTGGTCCCCGGGTGCAGTTGCGCCGTCACATCGTACGTCTGGTGCTGCAGCCGGTGCGCATATTCCGTCCAGCCCGGCGTGAAATAATCACGGCCGACGCGAGCGCCGTTGAGCTGCAATTCGTAGAGACCGAACGCGGTCGCATAGACCGTCGCTCGCCGCACCGGCTTGGTAACAGAAAACGTCCGGCGCAGGAAGGGCGCCGGCGCCAGCCAGTGCGTGGCGTTCTGCGGCGTGCCCCACGGGCTGGCAAATTTTTTCGGATCCCATTCGTCGGTGATCGCCACGAGCGGGTGCCACGCCGTGGCGTCGAAGCTCGCGCGGTCCCAACCGGCCGCCACATCGCCCGTCGCGTGCAACCACGAGGCATCGACGGGCAGGCGCAGCGGTTCGCCGTCGGCAAAGACCATCTCGAGTTCGCCCAGCACGGCCGGTGGGTAACCGTCGTCCTGTGTGACCCGCAGGCCGGCCACATTCTCGCCCGCCACCAGAGCAGCGGTGACATCGAGGGGCATCGCCCGGTCCCAGCGCGTGACTTCGCCGATCGCGCGTCCATTCATCGTGATGGCGCATCGCATGTCAGGCGTGAGCACCATGGTGGCTCGAACGACTTTGCGTCCGGCGGGCAAATTAAAAACCTTGCGGACGAACACCGCCGGCAAAGGCGCGTCCTTGGCCGCGGCCAGCGCGGCACGCATCCACGGAAGCTGCGCCACCCGGGCGCGGCGCTCCTCGTTCATGACACTGCCATCGGCCGGGGTCACGGCATCAAGACCGATCCATTCGGCCTTCCACTGGGTACTGTCCAGCAAACCGATCGTCCAGCGCGCCGGCGCGCTCCAGGCCGAGGCCGCGCCCGCCTGGTCCCAGACCCGGACTTTCCACCAGCACGCCATGCGGGAAGCGAGCGGGCGGCCGGCATAGACGATGTTGTTCGTCGCCGGGGAAGCGACCCTCCCCGAGTCCCAGAAGTCTCCGCGATCCTGCGAGAGTTCCTCGGGGGTGGAGGCCACCAGCACCTGCCAGGCGGACTGGCCCAGCCCGCGCGCGGCCGGGTCGACCGCCGTGAGTTTCCAGGCGAGCCGCGGTTTGGTTTCACCGAGACCGATCGGATCCGTGCGATATTCACATCGCAGTTCACCGGGAGTGATGCTGGAGGCCGCGTTGACCGTGGACATGAGCAGGAGGAAGGAAAGCAGGAGTCGCATGGGGAATAATCGAGCGCTGGGGTTGAGCAAGGTTAGCGCCGTGTCAGCCGGGGGCAAAGACCAAACCGGATGGAAACCCGGCCGGGAAAAGGCGCGATAGACCGACGGACGGCAAATGACAGCCGGAGCCGAGCGGTCCGGTCCTGCGGTCGGTGCCTGAGCAAATGTTGCGCGGTTAACTTCCGGATTTGGCCGCGAGCCGCTCACCCACGCCTTTGAAGTCGATAAAACCGTGCTCCACATCCGTGCGAACCAGTTGCACGCGTAGCCGGTCGCCCACCCGGAGCCCCGCGGGACCGCTGTCCAGTTTCCCTTCGACCGGTGGCTGCGCAATCCGAACCCAGATGCCTTTGTCGGATGCGCCCGTGACCGTGGCGTCGAACTGCTTTCCTAGGCTTGGGGCCAGCAGCAGCGCCGCCGCGGATTTTCCGACCTGTCGTTCCACCTTCTTGGCGGCGTCTTCCTGCTCGGTGCAATGTTTCGCGAGCGAGGCCAGCTCCCCGCTGGCGTAGGGAGGGGGACGACCCGCCAGCGCCGCCTTGAGCAACCGCTGCGTGATCACGTCGGGGAAACGCCGATTCGGGGCGGTCGAATGGGAATAATCCCTGACGGCCAGGCCGAAGTGCCCGGTCACCGGGTCATCGGGAAGCTCAAGCACGTATTCGCCCGGCCCCAGCAGCTTGATGACGCTGAGCGACAGCTCGGGAAAACCAGCCGGATTGGCGGCCTTTGCCGTCACCAGGAATTGCTCGAGCGCCCTTCCGTCGGGCGCCGGGGGCAGGGTTCCGTGGTGCCCGGCCGCCAGCTCGACGATCCGGTCCCAGTATTTGGGGATGCGAACGACGCGCCGGATCGAGGGGAATTTCCTCGCGGCCAGAAAACGCGCGGTCACGCCGTTGGACGCGATCATGAGATCCTCGATGAGTCGCTTGGCCGAGTTGGGTGTGTCCGCTTCCAATCCCGTGAGCATCGCCCCGTCGAACACCGGATGGGTTTGGAGTGTTTCCAGCGAGAGTGCACCCTGGGCGTGGCGCAGGGCGGCGAGCTGGTCCGCGACACGCAGTTGGAGCCTGATATTGTCGGCGAGGCCGGCGACGGCGCTGACTGCCGGCGGCGCGGGAGCGGTGCCATCGAGCCAGGCGGCCACGCTGTTATAGGCGAGCTTCGCGTGATTGCACACCATCGCCGGGTAGATCGCCGAGCTGGCGAGCGGGCCGGCGGGGGTGAAAACCATTTCGATGACGAGGGCGAGGCGGTCGGCGCCAAAATTGAGCGAAGTAAGATCGGTGGAGAGTTTCTCCGGCAACATCGGAAAAATCCGCGCAGTGGTGTAGACCGAGGTCGTGTTTAGCCGCGCATGCTCATCAAGGGCCGACCCCGGCTTCACGACCGCGGAAACATCGGCAATGGCCACCAGGATTTTGGTCGCACCATCCGGCCTGGCCTCCGCCACGGAGAGCTGGTCGAGATCGCGCGAATCATCGTTGTCAATCGAGCACCAGAGCAACTGCCGCAGGTCCCGCGTGCCGGCGACCGCCGCCGCTGGAGTGCCAATCGCTTCAAGTTCGGCCATCGCTGCAGGGGTGAACTCCGGGGCGAGTCCCCGTGCGATCATCACGCGGCGGGCGATATTCTGCAACAGGGGGCGCGCCTGATTGTCACCGGGGATCGTCATGACCTCGAACATTGAATCACTGTCCAAGGATTGCGAGTCAAAGACCAAGCCGTCCACTTCGTCAGACCGCCTGGCTCGGAAATTGGCGGCAAGGGGCGGAGAAGGGCCAAGCGATTGCATCCACTGCGGTTTGTTCAGGCGAAACAGCCCTTGGGTCATTGGTTTCCGGAGCATGGACTCTGGGGCCTAGCGGTTTGGGATGGCGATGCACTCGATACCAGAATTACAAGCTGCGGTTGCGTAAGGCCGCCACGAAACCCGCCGCAGTTGTGGACTCCCGGTATTTGTCCCGAAGCGGTTCGTAGTATTCCTCATGGGTCCAGGAAATAATATTTTGACCGCCTTAGTTTCATTGCGAAGTGCCACCTATTGCCGATATTAATGGCTGGAGATATAGTCACCCGCTTCACCCCTCCGAAAAATGATCAATTGCCACAGTGCCGCTCCGTGGCGGGGCCGCCCCCAGTACTGGTTCCTTTTCCGCCTTCTGTTGGCCGGGTTTTTCTGGAGCGGAAATGCGTGCGGTCAGTCGCTGCCGGCGGCGGACGCAGACTTGCCGCTCCTCACTCACTCGGCCGAAATCTACAACATGCAGAGCCCGGCCCGCGACAAACGGTACCGCTTTCGCATCGAAGCCATCGCGAATTACTATGATCCGGTGTGGAACCAGTTCTACGGCTGGGATGGCACGAATACTTTCTTCATGATCCCGGGTCAGCGCTTTGACATCAAGCCGGGCCAGCGGGTTCTGCTCACCGGCGAGGTCGTGCCAGCCACAGGTTTCCGGGCCGAGAACCTGCAGGTCAAGGTGCTGGCCGAAATCAACCCCAGCGAAGTTCTCTCCGCCCGCGGCCGCCTCGAGGACCGCGCTGCACTCAACGCGCGCCTGGTCGAAATTGACGGCCTGGTTGATTGGCAGGATCAAATCGACACCAAACACCAGCGCCTGTCGCTTATCTCCGAGGGTCACCGGATCTACACGACGGTCTGGCTCAACGAGGCCGGCCAGGCGCCACTGCTTACCGGGGCAATCGTTCACACGCTCGGTCTCTATCTGCCCCAGGTTAACATCGACAACCGTTTCGTAGGCATCGAACTCAGGGTGCAGGGCACTGAGAATCTGCAGATCCTGGGCTGGCTCGATAAGGATGCACGATTCGAGCAGCCGAGAATCCCGCTTGCCCAGGTGGCGCAAGCCTTGCCGGGCGCCCGGCTCCATGTCGCCGGGAGAATCGATTCATTCGCCCCCGGCCGGACCGCGACGATCCGCGACGAGACCGGGCTGCTCGAACTGCGGACCCCGCAGGAACGCGGGCTGCACGTCGGCGCCGAGATAGATGCCATCGGATTCCGCTCCACCGGCACCAGCGACCTGTATCTCGACCAGGTGCTCTGGAAGCCACTTGGCGGCACCGCTTTGGATACACCAGCGACGACCGAGAGACCGACCGTCACTCTTAATCTTGCGGCTCAGGTAATGGAGCTGCCGTCCGAAAAAGCCGCGGGACAACAACCGGTCAAATTGTCAGGTGTGGTAACCTGGGGCGCTGACGGGGCCAGGTTCTTCTATATCCAGGATCGGAGCGGCGGAGTGCGCGTGGCCGTCGATCCGAAAGTGGATGTCAGACGCATCAGCTCCGGACTGGCCGTAACCGTGACTGGAGTGACCGCCATGGGCGATTATGCTCCCGAGGTAATCATGCGGCAGGCGGACGTCGGCAACACCATGAGCCCGCCTGAACCGCAGCGGATTTCACTGGAACAGGCTCTGACCGGGGCCAGCCAGGCCCGCTGGGTCGAAATGGAAGGATATGTCCGCGGGGTGGAAGCCGCCTCTCCCTGGATCCAACTGGATTTGACGACAGCGACCGGCGAGTTTCGCGCGATCCTGCCGCCCACCGTCAAAGTGGAGGACAAGATTGGCGCGTTCGTGCGGATCCGCGGAGTGTGCGACGTGATTGCCAATGAGTTTCACCGCTCGACCGGCGTTCAGCTCTGGATGCCCATTGAAGAACATATTGACGTCGACGAAGCCCCGTTGAGCGACCCTTTCGCGATCCCCTTTACACCGCTCGAAAACCTGGGCCTTTTTGGATCGGGACAGAGTCACTCTCGCCGGCTGAATACCGCCGGGACTGTAACGTATCAGGCTCCGGGCCGGTTTCTCGTGATCCAGAGCGGAACGGCGCACCTCCTGGTGCTGAGCCGGGACAAGCATGTCCTGGTCCCGGGCGATCTGGTGAATGCCGTGGGGATTCCCGGTTGGGATGGAACCCGCGCGGTGCTCCGTGAATCCGTCACGCGCAAAACCGGGCATGAACGGGAACCGCCCACCGTCAAGATCCGGGCGCCCATCCCGATGGGAGGATGGTTCGATTTCCGGCTTGTTCAAATCGACGGGCTCCTGACCGAGGTAACCGAACTCGGCAACGAGTATTATCTCACGATCCGGAACGGCGCGGAAAATGTTGTCGCCCGGATCGATCAAGCCCAGTGCCCTCGTCTGCCTGAAACCTGGCGCAAGGGCAGCGCGGTGACCGCGATTGGCGTTTATCGTTTGCGCCTCGACGAAAATCGCAAGGCCACCGGAGTGGATCTGCTGCTCCGTACCCCGGCTGATCTTGTGATCGTCAAGTTTCCGCCCTGGTGGACGGTTGAACGGGCGCTGGCCGTCGCCGCCATCCTTGGCGTGTGCGCTTTGGGCGTCATCCTTTGGGTCGTTTTGCTCCGCCGGCGGGTGCAAAAGCAGACGGAGCAAATCCGCCGTCAAATGGAGAAACAGACCCATCTCGAGGCTGAGCTGGAGCGCGCCGAGCGCCTGCACTCGCTCGGCTTGCTGGCCGGCGGCATCGCCCATGATTTCAACAATCTCCTGACCGTCATCATGGGCAACACCACGCTCGCCATGATGGACGAGGTGGCCATGGCAAGGGTGGGCGACTGCCTCCGGAACGCCCTGGCCGGATCGAAGCGTGCTCAGGGGTTGACCCAGCAAGTCCTGACCTTCGCCAAGGGTGGCGATCCGGTGAGGGAGTCGCTGTCGCTACCCGCCGTCGTCAATGATTCGATCGCCATTGCCTTGAGCGGCGCAAAGTCACGGGCTGAATTTAATCCCCCGGCCAATCTCTGGCTCGTGCACGCTGATCGCGCGCAACTCGGACGTGCGGTGCAAAACGTCATCACCAATGCCTCCCTCCCGATGGGAGGTGTCATCGAGCTGGAAGCATCCAACGAGACCGTCGTGGAAAACAGCCCCTACCCCTTGGTGCCCGGTCGCTATGTGCGGCTGACGATCGCGGACCATGGGCCCGGCATACCTCCGGACCAGTTGTCGGGTATTTTCGATCCATACGCCATGGCCAAGCTGGGAAAAGACCAGTTCGGCCTGGCCACGGCGTATTCGATCATGAAGAAACATGGCGGATTCATCGAGGTGCACTCGCAGCTTGGCCACGGCACCACCATGCGATTGTGGATCCCCGCTGCAGAAGCCGCTCCCCCGGCTCCCACGGGCGGTTCCACTCCGGAGCCGGGGCAGAGCCAGCGGGTTCTTCTGATGGATGACGAGGAGACCATCCGCAATCTGGGCAAGAGGGTGCTGTCGCGGCTGAATTTCGAGACTGCTACCGCGGCAGACGGTGCCGAATGCGTCCGGGCTTACCGGGCCGCGTTTGCGGCCGGTCGCCCCTTTGACCTCGTCATCATGGATCTGACCATCCCGGGCGGCATGGGCGGCATCGAGACCATCACCGAGCTGCGCAAAATCGACCCCAAGGTGCGGGCAATTGTGTCGAGCGGTTATTCCAATGATCCGGTTCTGGCCAATTTCCGTGACTTTGGTTTCCAAGCCGTCGTGGCGAAGCCCTATGACGTCAACCTGCTTGCGACGGTCATCGATCGTGTGATCACAAAGCGCCTTTGATGGCCGGGCACACAATTGTGCCGGTGACCGGCGAACTTCACCCCGGTTACTTTGGCGAAGCATCGCCTCCCGCGTTGGCGGTCGGCTGTCGGAAGGGATGCCCGGAGTGGAACCAGGACGCAAAATTGCGGCACTGACCCGACAACTGCGCTTGTCCAGCATCGGTGGCCAGTTTTTCGGCAAGCAGGGCGGTGCTGGCGGCCTCCTCGTAACGGCCGGTCTCCGCTTGAGCGGCGGCCAGGGTGAGGAGTGGCATCACCGACCGGTTCTCCGTCAGTTGGCAGGCCTTACCGGCCAACTCGACGGCCAGCGCACCGTCGCGCACCTGGGAGCTGGCATGGGTGGCGAGCATCCAGGCCACGTGGTTCAGCATCGGAACGGAAACGGGTGCCAGACGCGCCGTCATGTGCAAGTGCTCGCGGGCCTCCAGCTCTGTGTCGGTCTTGGTCGCCAGGATAACGCCGAGCGTAAAATGGATTTCGGGATTGCCTGGATCCACCCGCAGACCCTCCCGGCAGGCGACGATGAGTTCCTCCCCCGGACTCAACTGCTGGAGTTGTTGCACGAGGAGGGAATGCGCCGGGACACAATCCGGGGCCAGCGTCAGGGCTCGGCGGGTGTGTTCCACGGCGGCCGGCCATTGGGACGCGGCTTGTGCAATCAGGGCGAATTGAAGGTGGCACAAGGCCACGTCGGGATGGTTCGCCAGATTTTGTTCGATTTGTTCCCGGGCGTCACTCGACCGGCCAAGCGCTTCCAGAGAGGAGGCCAGTTGCGAGCGGGCCACCGCGTTTCCGGGCTCCTCTTTCAAGGCGGCGTTGTAATGCACAACCGACCGTTCCAATTGTCCGGAATCCGCACATTCACTGCCCAGCAAAATATGGGTTTGCGCGGCGGCGGGCGAAATCCAGTACGTGGCAAAACTTGTCAGTGCCCACATTCCCAGAACCGCGCCGAGCAGCCCGGCCGCCCATGGTTTTTTGCGGCCGGCAGCGTCCCACGCTTCCGCACCGAAGGCACAGACGGGAAGCAGGGCGACGAGGCCATAGAAAGCCTTGAGTTGTCCATAGCACGGCACCTTCAGATCCATGTAGGCAACGGCAAGGGCGAAACCAAAGCCGAGTCCGTTCAGGATCAGCCGCTCCGGAGTCGGCTGCCGGACAAAACGCCACAGCGACCAGCCTGCTCCCGCCAGAATCGCGAGCATGGGGCCGATCGCCAGCCAGCATCCGGGAGCCATGAGCGCGTAGTCCCAAGGCGGACGGAAATCGCCCGTGACCCGCCCGCCGCACAGGCCGTCCGCCCACAGGGTTGAATAGAGCCCGTCCCAGAAACCAGTGCGCGCGCTGAAAGCCGGTCGCCAGAGCGCTTCGCCAAAGCCCAGGAAATGGGAGAAAGTGAGGTAGCCTTGATCCTGCCACCAGTGGAAGCCGGATTTGGCATCCCATGCGCCGACCAGCGGCTGCCCGAAATGCCGCCAGACCCGCAGGTAGTGCCAGCCGCAGACGGCACCACAGGTGAGCGCCAACACGCCGATCGTCTTCAACCAGTCGCTGCTCTTCCGCTGGGGCTGGCCCCAGACCTTGATGACCACGGCACCAACCACAAACGGAGCAACCAGCAGCGCCGTAAACTTGGTGAGCAAAGCGGCTCCGAGGCACGTTCCCACCGCGGCACATTCTCCCGCGGTCACCCGGGGCGACCGCAGCAGACGCAGGCAGAGGTAGATCGTTCCGGTCACCAGCATGGCGACGAGCCACTCATTGGTAATGTAGTGCGCGATGTAGAGATTCGGCGGCAGGGCGGCGGCCAGCAGCAATCCGATGGCCTGGATGCGGGCCTGGCCGGGAAAGAGGAAGCGGAGGCTGCCGGCCATCAGCAGCAGATGCACGATGCCGGCCACCAGCGCGAACCCACGCAGCATTTCCGACGACAGCGGATTGTTGACCGGCAGAGAGAATGACCCCAACAGACCCGCACAAATCACATAGTACAGCGGCGGATTATACATCGTGCCTCCCTCGTCGGCGAGAGGGAGCGAGTGACGCTCCATGATGTAGCGGATATAGTCGCTGTGCGCCGGTGCGTCGAAGCCCGATTCACGGGGCAGCAAATCGAGATTGTGCCAGAACAGTGCGATCCAAAACACGATTGCGCCGGCCAGCACCATTCGAGCGGGATCCTGCAGCCAGGCCCATCGGGCGGTGTTTTTCCGCCTCGCGGCAAGCTGCACCCACCAAGGCCATCCAACGACCAGCAACGCCGACAATCCGGCCAGACCGAGCAGGGTCGGCCAACGCGTCCGCCACGCGATGGAAAGGTCGCTGAAATCCTGGGCCGTGCCATCGTGGGCTTGGAGCAACGGTTTGCTGGCCAGTCGAGCCGGCCGCCATACCGAGCCGGCATAGGACGCTTCCCACTGGTCATCCGAAATCAACTGCAGTCCGCCCGCGTCCAGCCAGGCCCACAAGGCCGGTGGCCCGGACTTGTTTCCGACCGACACCACGATTTCGTTCGGGCCGGTCTTGAGGTTGGGCGTCACGTCGATCGTCAACGGTGATTTCCAGTCGTGACCGTCCATCCCCGCTGGCCGAGGCAGGGCTGCGCCATTGACACTGACGACCGCGTTCGTGAAGGCGCGGTAGGTCAGCACGGCACGGGCCGGGAGGGAGTTGAGGTTCCAGCGCTGGCGGAACTGGACGGACAGCTCAACTTCGGTCCGGCCGTCGAAACCCGCCGGCTTCGGAAACACGATCCATTCCGCGGGGGCCTGCGGGGTGAGAAAGCGTATGCGAGGGTCGCAGTAGCAGAGCCACCACAGCCAGCCGGCGATCACCAAGGCGCCGAGTACGACCGCCGGCATGACCAGCCACGCGAGGCGCTGTGGAAACTGGGCCGGGACATTGGAACTCATGGTTGCGTTTCAATCTAAGGCCACAGGAGAGTCCAGCGCGGAGTAAAAACCACACCGGAGCCCAAATGGCCCGCCATGAGCAAAGCCGGAGCATCGCGGGGGGCCGCGTCGAATGGCTGCCTGGTCTGGATGGAAACCCGAACTTTCGTGAGGCTAATCGGCCGGCCAGAGGGGAAACGCCGTTTAGTACTTTGCCGGTTTCCATCCGGTGAGGCTAATCCGGGTGCTGAGGGCGGAAATCAGGCCTGGATTAGCCTCATTTGCCTCACGGCAGGCCAACAACTCTCGCGACAATAGACCACTTCATTTGCTAGATCGCTCGGCCGAGCCAAGGCAAGCCCCTAGCAGGTCAACTGCGACTCAGGTTCGATGCTAACGCTTCTGCTTGAGGTCAGGGAACAGACGTTGGACCTTGCGGCGCACGGTCGTCTTTTCGGCAGGCGTACCATCCTGTGACACGCGGGCAAGGGCATTTCGGGCATGAGCCTCATCCTCGATCGGATACCGGCGGCCGGGCAGCGCAAATTCGCTGGTCGGGATCTTCTTTCTGGTCGCTGTGGTTAGTTTTGCCATGACGGGTTTTCTTTGTGATGGGTGCCAATGAAATCAGATCGCCGCGTGCTGCGGCTGGAGTGTGGCGGCGGCAGTGTGAACATGAAACCACCGCGGGCGACTCTTCACCACGCGGCGGTTACGACTGACAAATCGGGTCACTCAGGCATGCACCGCATGTTCCGTGAAAGCCATATGACTGTCCTTATGGCAATGTTCCGGGCCATCCGACGCGGCCTGTAGCTTCTGCCGCTGATCGGGCGTTAGGAGAGCGAGAATTTGCTCGTGCGTAGCCGTATGCTGTTTTTTCCCCTCGGTGCAACGGGCCGTTTGCTCTTTGGTCAGTTGCGAGATTTTTGTCTTCTGGTCGTTCGTCAGCTGCATCGACTCGACAAGCTGCAGGGCCTCTTCGAGGTGATGCACGAAGCAGGTGGAATCCGGGCCGCCGGATGGCGGCGTCGGATGGGCTGCCGCCACAGGCGGCGTGGGGCGAGCGGCGGGCTGGTTGGGCTTGGCGTTGGGCGAGGTGACTGGAGCAGTGGGTTTTTGCGATGTAATCATTGATGGAAGATGCACCCGATAGCGCTCGCATGATATGGGGTCTTGCCCCCCATCGAACGCGAAACGCTGACGGCATTCCCGGGCAAACGACATGGGCAAGCCGGGCTAGGACGGCGCGTCGCTCCAAGCGCCAAGGGCGCGACATTCCGCCATGGCGGTCCGGCGCCATTGTTAACCCGAAGCAAATTGAAGCGAATGGGCGGACGCAGTGGGGAATCGGACGTTCGATTCGCTTCATTTCGCTGTCAAACACCCCTCAAGAAGCCCGCGGATCTCATTCAAAGGAGTCCCGAACTTGCTTCATTTGTAAGCACCCGGCCGGCGTTCCCCCGAACGGGCGTCGCCGGAATCCGGCAGTCTCCGTGATTGGGTGCCAAAATGGACGGGTCGACTTTTCACCGACGTGGAACGCGCGGACTCTTCATAGGGGAAACATTGAGTGATTAAAATCTCTGGAACGTGGCCGCAGCGAACCGGGAGTTCGCCGTTGTTCTGGCCCATGACCCCGATTGTGGATTTGGTTACTGGGGTCGCGCCATGGCCATCATACATCCGCTCTGGCCAGATACTTTGCGCGCACCGGCACGTGCACCTCGAAGCGTTTGAGGAACCAAGGCGTGAATGGCCCGTTCCAGTAGACGGCGTAGGCTGCGCCAATGGGTTCAACATCCTTCTGCAGCGTCAACCAGCTGCCCAAGGCGTCGCGGGCCTTCTCAAAATTTTCGCGACTGTAACTGCCTTTGCCACCGAGGCTCGCAACTGATCGTGCCGGCACCTCGACCACTTTGACCCGTCCCTCGGCTCCAACCACCTTGGGCTTCTCGCTCTCGGCGACCCAGAAATACATCGCGGCGTTCTCGACCTGGGCCTCGACCGGCGTGGTCATGGCAATTTTGTGCGAGGAGATGTAGTCGAAGAGTGGACGAAATAGTCCGTTGGCTTCCTTGAAATAATTGCCCCGGCCCTCGGATTTGAGCAGCATGCCCGCGGGAAGGGTCTTCAGTTCGCAGACGCCGGAAGCGGTAGAAGGGAATGCTTGTTGCGCAGTCATTGAGAAAGGAATTAGAGATTAATGATGGACCGAAAGATTCTGGTACGCATGAGCCGATAGGGCCTGAGTGGGTGCCACTGGCGCCTTCCCGGAAGGCCTTGATCCCCGAATGGCATCCGCGACGCGCTACTAACCAATTGCTTGATCTCTCCATTTTGGCCTGAGTGATAGGCAGGTCGAGATTCTGCTCGACAACGAACGTTTGGTCACGGCGGAGGCGATGGCCTGAGCCGTCGATCCTTGTCCAGCGACAACGGCGTAGCCGCGGGAAGCGTGCACGGAAGATTTCCCTCTCGGCGCTCAACGATCCTCGTTCAGGCTGGAAGGCAGGAGTTCCTCCCGAATCGTCGGCGAGCTCTTCGAGGGAAACAGCTCGGACAACTCCTGCTGGACCGCATCGCTCTTCGCATCCAGATGTTGCAACGCTGAGGCCCGGTCTCGCGTGGCTGCGAAGCTCAGCTTGCGGTCGTAGCGCAATTCCTGCTCCGCCGTCAGCCAGATCGCCTGGTCCTGTCCTTCCGGTCGTCCCCGCAGCTGCCAGATGAGCTGGGCCTGGGTGGCGATTTCACTGTGGGTCGGGTGGTTTTTGTGCGTGGCTTTCATTGGCCGCCTACTATGCCACATTTTCCCCGCGGTCATAATGGGCCATACACCTACCCGGCGGAGCGCCGCTTTACTTTTCGCTTACACTACAAAACCATTTGCATTGTCGGCACTTAATTTTGGCCCTCGGTAAGTAGCTGATGAACAGAGCCCATGGCCTCGGGACTTGAATTTTTCCGAATGGCTGCCCGGCGCATTTGTTAACACGAAACAAAAGTGAAGCGAATGGGCGGCCCTCAAAGGGGAAT
>CAZBLQ010000013.1:42848-44606 GCA_964492635.1 uncultured Oleiharenicola sp. | reverse complement strand
TCGTAAGAGCGTAGGCGGACGATTCAACCTGGAACTTCGATCATCGCCTTGAGCACGGCGGGGTTGCCGGCGATGTCGCGCGGGAAAATCACCGGGGTCTCGGCGAGCTTGAAGCGATGAGTGATCCACGGCTGGGTGTTCACCCGGCCCGCTTCGACCAAGGCGATGATGTCACGAAAGGTGCCGGGGAGGGCGTTGCGGCTGCCGGACAGCGTGAGTTCACGGCGGTGGAAATTGGGGTCGTTGAAACTGACCTCGCCTTGGAAGAGTCCGACGAAGACGATGCGGCCGCCGTGGGCGGGGAGTTCAAAGGTGCCAGCCATGGATTGCGGATTTCCGGTGGCATCGATGACAAGGGTGGGCAGGTCGCCCCCGAAGACGGCCTTGAGCCGGGTGGGCGTGTCCGGCCCGGCCGCAAGGGTGTGCTTCACACCGAGCTGGTCGCGGCAGAACGCGAGGCGCGATTCGCTGACATCCATGACGGCAAGGGTTGCGCCAGTCACGAGGACAAACTGGATCACGCTGAGGCCGATGGGTCCGGCGCCGATTACGAGCACGGCGTCTTCCGGCTTCACCGCGGCGCGTTCGACGGCATGCGCGCCGATGCCGAGGGTCTCGATGAGTGCGAGCTGGTCGTAGTTGAGTTTGGCGGAGCGATGAAGTTTCCGCGCCGGTACGGCGAAGAGCGGTCGCATGCCACCGTCGACATGGACGCCCATGACCTTGAGGTCGGAGCAGCAGTTGGGTTTGCCGCGGCGGCAGGCGATGCAGCGCTGGCAATTGATGTACGGCTCAACCGAGCAGCGGTCGCCGGCTTTGAGTCCATTCGGCTCGGTACCCGGGTCGATGACCTCGACGCCGAGTTCGTGACCGAGAATGCGCGGATAGCTGAAGAACGGTTGCTGGCCGGCGAAGGCGTGGAGATCGGTGCCACAAACGCCGATGCGGTGAACGCGGACGAGCGCCTCGCCCGGAGCGAGAGCGGGCTCAGGGCCTTCGTTGGCGACAAACCGACCGGGTTTTTCGAGGGTGATCTGGAGCATGAAAACAGAGGAATTGTTAACCACTAATGGACACTAAAACATCACTAATCCAATGCCTTTGAATTGGTGCCCCATTAGTGTGGATTAGTGGTTCCAAACTCAGGAAATAACGGCGTCGCGGTTCTCCGGGCGGCCGCGGGTGAAGTTGTGGTTGTGGATCGGTTTCAGCAGCTCAAGCACCTTGCCCATCAGCTCGAAGTCGATCGGCTCGTCGACGTAGGCGATGTTCTTGCGGATATTGTCCGGATTGGCCGAGCCGACCAGCGTCGTGGCGATGCGGGGATGAGCGACGCAGAACTGCACGGCCAGCTTCACAATGTCGGCTCCGATGGACTTGCAGTAATCCACGGCCCGGCGCGCCCCGGCGACCATGGCGGGCGGGGCGGGGTGCCACGAGGGCACGCCACGCTCCGTGAGCAGGCCCATGCCCGTGGGCGAGGCGTTGATGACGCCAACACCCTTTTGCTTGAAATAGGGAATGAGTGACTCGAGCGCCGTGTCATTCAACTCATACCGGCAGAAGGAGAGTACGGTCTCGACCACGCCGGGGCCGACCCGATCGAGCACGGCCGGGAAGACCTTCAGCGGCAGTCCGGTGATGCCGACATGGCCGATACGGCCGGCGGCGCGCAGCTTGACCAGAGCGGGCAGCGTTTCGTTCACGATCTGGCCGATGTCCGCGAACTCGATGTCGTGGCATTGCAGCAGGTCGACG
>CAZBLQ010000013.1:0-42748 GCA_964492635.1 uncultured Oleiharenicola sp. | reverse complement strand
GTGCGGATGGCCTCGTTGTCGTCCGTGGCGCGAAACGCGCCGCCCAGCGACGAGCCGCCAAAGCTGAGGACGGAAACCTTGAGACCGGTGGAGCCAAGTTGGCGGTAGTGCATTTGAAGCTAAAGACGGTAGACTGCGGTGGCGGTGCCGCCAAGCACACGTTCGCACTCCGTGGCGGAGAGTCGCTGTGTGCAGGATTCGACAAATCCAAACCAGCGTGCGTAGTCCGCGGCGACGAGGCAGACCGGCCAGTCGGAGCCGAACATCAGCCGGTGCGGGCCAAAGGCCGCGAGCGTTTCCTCGAAATACGGGCGCAACAGCTCCGGGGTCCATTGCCAGCCCGGCACCTCGGTGACGACGCCGGAGAATTTGCAGAATAGGAGCGGCCGGCGGGCGAGCTCGCGAAGATGGCGGCACCACGCGGCGGGCGGCGCACCTTGAACAACCGGCTTGGCGATGTGATCAAGGATAAAAGTCTGGTGCGGGTGCCGGTCGACGAAGCGGATGGCTTCCTCAAGCTGGTTGGCGAAGACCAGGATGTCGTAGATCATTTTCCGTGAGGTGACTTCACGTAAACCGGCGTTGAAGGCCGGAGCATCCAGAAAGCCTGATGGCTGGCCCTGAACGACGTGGCGCACGCCCTTGAGCCACGGGTTATTCGCGAACGAATCGAGCACCCCACTGATGTTTGGGTCGGCCAGCGGCACCCAGCCGACGACTCCTTTGATGAGTGAATGCTCGCGGGCAAGTTCGAGGAGCCAGCGGGTTTCCTCGAGTGTTTGCCTTGCCTGCACTGCGACGGTGCCATCAAGCCGGTGCACGGCGAGCAGCGGGGCGAGGTCGGCTGGCAGGAAATCGCGACGGATGGCGCGCATCGGCTCGTCGATCCAGCCGTATTCTTCCGGAGTGTAGCGCCAGAAATGCTGGTGCGCATCGATCCTCATGCCGATTCAATGATCAGGTTGGCGTAGGGGATGGTGTCGCCGGTGCGGACGAGACCGATGGCAGCGGGCACGCGCTTCTTGAAGTCGACATGCGGCTCATAGACGAGGGGCACGCCCTTGAGGTGGGCGGCCAGCGCGTTCCGCGTGGTGGCGGGATTGGTCTTCGTGAATTCCCGGGCGGCAAAGGCGCGGCCGATGACGAAGTTCGGCCGGATCGCGTCAAGCACCTGCAGGACGGTCGGCACGCCGTCGACCAGAGAAAGGTCAACGGTTTCGATCTGCGGCCAGAAGGGGAAGCCGCGATCGGCGATGACGAGGGTGTTGGTGTGGCGGATCCGCGCGAGCAGATGCAGCACCGCGGGGTTGAGAATACCGGATTTGATCATGGGAGGCGCCAGGTAGGAGGCAGGGAGCCATGATGAAATATCCGGCAGACGAGGCTACAGCAAAATGACGCGGCTCCGGCGGACCGTCCGGCCCGCGGTCAGCTGGACTGGTTGCGGCGAAGGCGGTCGACAAACACCGCGACAATGATCACGAGGCCGATGATGATTTCCTGGAAATAGGTCGGCCAGCCCATCTGTTGTGAGCCGTTGCGCAGCACCGCCATGATGAGCGCGCCGATCATCGAGCCGAGGATGGTGCCGACGCCGCCGTTGAGGCTGGCGCCGCCGATGATGACCGAGGCAATGATGTCGAGCTCGAGTCCGACAGCGACCGTCGGGTCGCCCTGCCGCAGGCGGGAAAGTTGAAACAGGCCAGCAAGGCCGAAGAAGCAGCCGGCAAGGGTGTAGATGAGAATCTTCAGCCGGGTGGTCGCGATGCCGCAGAGCCGGGCGGTGGCCTCGTTCGAGCCAATGGCAAAGATGTGCCGGCCGAGCACGGTGTTCCGCAATAGCAGCGAGGTGAGCACCGCGAGCACGATTGCGACCCAGACGCCGAGGGGCAGGGCGTGGCTGAACGGGTCGGCGGTGGTCATCCAGCCGTTGATGGGCGAGCTGTCGTAATTGACGGTCTGGTTGTCCGCCATCCATTTGGCGGTGCCGCGTGCGATGCCTAGCGTGCCGAGCGTGATGATAAAAGGGGTCATGCGCAGGCCGGCGATGGCCACGCCATTCAGGAGGCCCATGAGTCCGCCCGAAAGGATGACTGCCATCAGCACCGGAACCGTGCCCCAGCCATGTTGGATCAGGAGCGCCCCGACGACACTGGTCAGTGCGATGCACGAACCGACCGAGAGGTCGATGCCACCGCTGACGATGATGAGGGTCATGCCCAGCGCGCCGATGGCCACGATCACCGTCTGGGTGAAGATGATCTTGAAATTGTTATACGTGAGAAAGAACTCGCGGGTTTCGGCTGGGATCGCAAAAAGCACAATCACGAGAATGAGCCCGATGAAGGGGCCGCCCTTGGCGAGGATTTTCTTGAGGTTGGTGTTCACGACGGAAAAAGGCGGTCACGCACTGCCGGTGGCGACGCGCATAATCTCGGCCTCGCTCCATGATGCGCGCGGGCGCACCGCAGCCAGCTCGCCGCGACACATGACGCCAATGGTATCGCAGAGGCCGAGGAGTTCGGGGAGGTAGGAACTGACCACAACGACCGTCTTGCCGGCGGCGGCGAGTTCGCTCACGAGTTGGTAGATCTGAGCCTTGCTGCCCACATCGATGCCGCGCGTGGGCTCGTCGAGGAGGAAGATGCGGGCGGGGTGCTCGAGCAGGCGGGCGAGCGCAACCTTCTGCTGGTTGCCGCCGGAAAGCTCACCGATGAACTGCGCGCTGTCGCGACATTTGATGCGTAGCTCCCCGATCCAACGCTGGGCGGTCAGGCGCTGCCGTCCGCCATTGACGATGCCGAATCGTCCGAACGCCCCCATTTTTGTCAGGGTGACGTTGTCGGCGAGGGACTGATTGAGCATCAGTCCTTCCTCCTTGCGGTTTTCGCTCAGAAAGCCGACGCCCTGCTGCCAGCGACTGCGTGGCGTCGCGCGGCCCGCCGGTGCGTTTATCACGCAAATTTCGCCGGCATCGAGTCCGTCGAGGGCGAAAACGGTGCGCAGCAAATCCGTGCGGCCGGCGCCGATGAGACCAGCCAGTCCGAAAATCTCGCCAGCGCGCACCTGCAGGGCGGCGCGTTTCAGACGCGGAGCACTGGCGGCGGCTTTCACCTCAAGCACGACGGCCCCCGGGGTATGGGCGGTGCGCGGATAGAGGTCCTTCACCTCGCGCCCGGTCATCAAGGTGACGATATGGTCGAGACTGGCGCCCGGCATTTCACCGGAGCCGACGGTTTCCCCATCCTTGAACACGGTATACCGGTCGGCGATGCGGCGGCATTCCTCGAGAAAATGACTGATGTAGATCACGCTCACCCCCTGCGCGCGGAGCCGGCCGATGGTCGAAAAAAGTTTCTCAGTGTCGGCCTGGGTGAGGCTGCTGGTCGGTTCGTCCATGATGAGCACCTGCGGCTGGATGAGCAAGGCGCGGGCGATCTCGATGATTTGCTGCTCGGCAATGGAAAATCCCCCGGCCAGCTGGTCCAACTCGAGGCCGCCATGGCCGAGTTGGGTGAGGGCGGTGCGGGCGCGTTCACGCGAAGCGCGGCCGTCAATCCAGCCGAGCCGGGCGGACTCGGCACCAAGAAGGATGTTTTCCTGGGCGCTGAGGTGAAGCGCGAGATTCAACTCCTGATAGATCATCGCGACGCCCTTCAGGCGCGCATCATGCGGATTCTCCGGCCGGTAAGGGATCCCGCTCAGTTCCATCGTGCCGGCGTCGGCGGCATGGGCGCCGCTGAGCACCTTCATCAGCGTGCTCTTGCCCGCGCCGTTTTCGCCGATGATGGCATGCACTTCCCCCGGGGCGATTTCCAAGGACACGTTTTTCAGGGCGCGTGTTGCCCCGAAGCTTTTTTGGATGCCAGCGAGTCGAAGGCGGACGGCAGCCGTCATTTCAAATATTCGTCCAGGGGAGGATGGACGATGTCGGCCATCGCCGGGTCATTGAAGTTTTCCAACGTGACAAAGCCGACCCCGGTGTCGATGCGGGCGGGCACTTTCTCGCCGCGCAGGAAGGCCACAATGGTTTTCACCCCCAGATAGCCCATGTTAAGGGGATTCTGAACGACGAGGCCCTGCACGTCGCCCGCCTTGAGTCCGGCGTTGAGCGTCTCCCCCGAGTCAAAGGCGACGAATTTCACCTTTCCTCCGGCGAGCCCGGCGTCGCGGAGCGCAAGGAGCATGCCGGCCGCAGACGATTCATTGGAGGCGAAGACGCCGTTGAGCTGCGGGCCGAAACGGCTGAGGAGATTCTCGGCGGCGCGTTTGGCGGTGTCGCGGGTGGCGCCGGCGTGCTGGTCGGTGGAAAGGAGTTTGATGGCGGGGTAATCATGCGCCATGATTTCAAGAAACCCGGCCTCGCGTTCCTCGGTACTGGCCGAGCCTACCGCATAGCGCAGCATGATCGCGTTGCCCTTGCCACCGAGCAGCCGGCCGAGATTGCGGGCGGCGATGCGGCCGCCCTCGCGGTTGTCGGTGGCGACGAAACTGGTCTGGGCAGTGGAGACGAGCCCGGAGTCGATGATGACCACGGGGATATTGCCCCGCACGGCGGTCTCGACGGGAGCGACGAGGGCCTTGTTGTCCAAGGGTGCGAGGACAATGCCATCGACATGCCGGCCGATGAAGTTTTCCACCACCTGCACCTGCTGCTCGCGGTCGTCCTCCTTGAGCGGCCCTTTCCAGATGATTTCCACGGGGACGCCCTGTCCGGTGAGTTCGCGCTGGGCCTTGACCGCTCCGGCGTGGATGGACTTCCAGAATTCATGGGTGGTACCCTTGGGCACGACGGCGATGGTGAACTTCTGGGTCTGGGCCAAAGCAGGGGCAGCCACAGCGAGCAAAACAGCAATAAAACGGGGTAAATGCATAGGAGGGGAGGAGCGGAGAGTTTCTGATGGAAGAAGCGTCGCTGGCAATTCTGATAATCGACGGGGTCGGGGCCGGGCGTCCCGGCAATTGGTTTGGGATTGCTGAAACGGTCTGGCGCAGTGAAGTGGGGCTCATGGCAAATGCAATCACCCCATCGGTAATATCCGTGTCTTCCGGGGGCGAAGGCACCCGGCGTTGCGCATGAAGATCGGATTTCTTGGCGGCAGTTTTGACCCGGTGCATTTTGGCCACCTGATTGCGGCCCAGGATGTCTATGAACAATACAAACTCGACCGGCTGTTTCTCGTGCCGGCGGCCCAGGCACCGTTGAAACCAAATGATGTGCAGTCCACGCCGGAAGACCGCTGGCGGATGCTCCAGGCGGCGTGCGAGTGGGACCGGCGGCTGGAAATCTCAGACTATGAACTCCGGAAGGGCGGGATGAGTTACACGATCGATTCAGTGCGACATTTCCGGGCGAAATTTCCACACGACGAGCTGCTTTGGATCATTGGCGGTGATCAACTGCCGCTGCTGCACCAGTGGAAGGAGATTGGCGCGCTGGCCACGATGATTGATTTCATCTTTTTGGAGCGACCGAAACACCCCAGCAAACCCCATCCGGAGATTCCCGGTTTGCAGTTGCACCGCTGTGACGGCCACTTGATCGAGATCAGCTCCAGCGAATTGCGCCAGCGGGTGCGCGCCGGGTTGTCGCTGCATTATTTCTGCCCGCAGAAAGTTATCGCTTATATCGAGGATAAAAAACTTTATCGCTGAATCATTTGATGAAAGCCAAACGCACCAAGAAAACAGCCAGGCCAGCCAGCAAGAAAAAGCCGTCTTCCAAGCTCCTGGAGTTGATTGTCCAGGCGCTGGAGTCCAAGAAAGCGGAGGATCTGCGCGTGCTGGATGTCAGCAGACTGTCCAGCATCACGGACTATCTGGTGCTGGCGACCGGCAATTCCGAGCCGCACCTGCGGGCTTTGCGTATCGAGCTGGAGCGCGTGCTGGACGAGCAAAAGGCCGGGGTGCTGGGCGTGGATACGACGAAAGGAAGCGGCTGGATTGTAGTGGATGTGTTTGAGGTGATGATCCATTTGTTTACCCAGGAGAATCGGGATAAATATCGGATGGAGCTGCTCTGGAAAGACGCGCCGGAACTGGCGCAACCCAAGCGCGCGGGGTAACTTCGCTGATCGCTTAAAAAATGAGGCTGCCTGCCCGTTGATCCACGGGTGCAGCGAGCCAGCGCCCATGATTTTGTTGGCGGATATTGATTAATGGTAACCTGGCCTTCCGGCCGGGCGTCCCCATCAAGTTCCTTAGAACGGGTCTGCGACAGAAGTTTATATAATAATCCGTAACCAATAATAAAATGAATACTCGTTCCAACCAAGGTTTCACCCTCGTTGAAATCATGATTGTCGTGGTCATCATTGGCCTCCTGGCAGCGATGGCGATTCCCGCATTCCAGAAAGTTCGCCAGTCCTCACAGGACAAGGCAGTGCTGAACAATGCCCGCCAACTTTCGGCAGCGGCTGACCAATACTACTTGGAAAATGGGGTTTCTACCGTGGACATGCCCAGCCTGGTTGGTGCGACCAACTACGTGAAAGCGGTCAACACCGTCGCCGGTGAGACCTATCCGGCAAATTACACGCAGGGCATCACGATCACTATCGGTGGTATAGCGGGGGCCAGAACAGTGACATATGCACCATAATATCATGGTCAATAGTAATATGCAGAATTATTCGTCACTTGGTAAAAGTGATTTTACTGTTTCTTTATACATTTATCCTTGTCCGCGCCGGTTGATTCAGTCCATTATGCAAATCGCTCACAATTTCGTGGGCAGTTAATAATAACCATAATACACATAATAAAATGAATACTCGTTCCAATAAAGGTTTCACGCTCGTTGAAATCATGATCGTCGTGGTCATCATCGGCCTCCTGGCTGCGATGGCCATTCCCGCGTTCCAGAAAGTTCGCCAGTCCTCGCAGGACAAAGCGGTGTTGAACAACGCCCGCCAGTTGTCTGCGGCTTCTGACCAATACTTCCTGGAAAACGGTGTCTCCACCGTGGCCATGGCCAACTTGGTTGGTGCAACCAACTACGTGAAAGCGGTCAACACCGTCGCTGGTGAGACCTATCCGGCAAATTACACGCAGGGCATCACGATCACCATTGCGGGCATCGCTGGTGCGCGCACTGTCACCTACGCTCCGTAATTTGAGTTAGTCTGCCCAAAAGGCTTTACCCGAGGCCGTCTCCGCAAGGAGGCGGCCTTTTGATTTTCATTCGGGAAATGTTTTTCGAGGGAAAAGGACAAATGGCTCCAGCCTGTCTGTCCCAGAGTCCGGCCAACCCGGGACATGTTTGGGCTGCTTTGCGATCGCACCTGCAGTGTCCCACCGGGGGCAAGGATGCGAGGCACTTTGATGAAATGAAACGAAGCTTTTGTTTTCGGCCCGGGCCGTTCATCCTGATCTGAACGGCTTTTTCGAGCCACCGGCACTTAACTTATGGACCGTCGTTTTGTCTTGTTATTGTTGAATGCGGCGCTGGCCGCGATTCTGGGCTTTCTCACGCTCACACCGGAACAATCGCTGTCGGCGGTGATCTACGGCGGCTATTGGGCGATGCTGGTTCTGACCCTGCTATTCGGGTGGTCACTTTTCAAACTGATCCGTGAAGCACTGGCCAGCAAGATTGACTGGCGGAGCAAGCCGCGCTGGCCCGTGGTCTTGATCAGCGGATGCGGGCTGTTGCTGCTGGTGCACGAGACCTACGGGTTCAAGATTCTGATGGATGAAATCATGCTGCTTGGGACGTCGATGAGCATGCATTTCGACAAGACGGCGCTGGTGCCGATGCGTGGCCATGACATCCAGGGCGCATTTCAATTGATGGCCGGCCAGCTCGACAAGAGGCCTTTGTTTCAACCGTTTCTCGTATCCCTGCTGCACGACCTGACTGGTTACCGGCCGGAAAACGTTTTCGTGCTGAACACCGGGCTTACTTTCGTTCTGCTGACCCTGGCCTATCTGACCGGTTGCCGGATCAGCGGGCGCGGGGCGGGAGCTCTGGCCGTGTTGCTGCTGACCAGCCTGCCCTTGCTGGCGCAGAATGCCACGGGTGGTGGTTTCGAACTGCTCAACCTCGTGATGATTCTGGGCACCTTGTTGCTGGGGATGCGCTACCTGAACCGGCGCGATGGGAACTCGCTCGAAGCTTTCGGTTTATCCGGGATCCTGCTGGCCCAGACCCGCTACGAGTCGGTGATCTTTTTGCTCCCGGTTGGAGTGATGATCCTTTGGGTCTGGTGGAGTGAGCGCCGGCCGGTTTTGACCTGGGTGGTCGTGATCATGCCGCTGCTGATGCTGCCCTATGCGCTGCACAATAAAGTCTTCAGCGTGCGCGAGTCTTCGTGGGAGATGGCCAGCCGGCCCGGCTACGACAAGCCCTTCGCGTTCTCCTATATCCCGGACAACATTGGTCATGACCTGAACTTCTTCTTCAACACGACGGGCGAGCACTCGAATTCACTGGTGCTTTCCATCCTCGGTTTTATCGCGGTGCCGTTTTTCACCCTGCTGGTTTTCAAAACCCTCCGCAACCTCCGGGCGACACCGCCGGCGCGGGCCGCTCTGGCCATTTTTTCGCTTGGATTTGCGGCCCATGCCCTCCTGCTCTTGTGTTACTTTTGGGGCAAATTCGACGATCCCGTGATCCGCCGCCTCAGTCTGCCGCTAAATCTCACCCTGGTCATCGCCACGGTCACCGTGGCAGCGGAGATGAACTGGCACGGGCGGATCTGGCGCATCCTGGCAATCGTGGTTGGGGCGGGCTTTTTTACCCACTCATTGCCGGCCATGGCCCGGCATGGTTATTCGCTCGAGTATTATGTGGGGCGGGAAATGGACTGGCGGCGTGAATTCATTGCCGCGCATCCGGAGCGGGATTATCTTTTCATCGATAACAACTCCATCATCTGGATCACGCATCTGGTTTCGAGCACCCCGGTGCGGCAGGCCTTCGATCAGAAGGGGAATATAGTTTTCAATTTCCGCAACCGCACCTTTTCCGCAATTTATGCGTTTCAACGCCTCAGCGTGGACCCGGATACCGGGCGGCAGACGGTGCAACAGGACGATGAACTGGGGCCGGACTACCAGCTTGAGACCGTGTGGGAGCGCAGGTTCACCCCGCTGACGATCAGCCGCATAAGTCGGGTGGTGTCCATTCGGGAAGGCCCGGTCGCGGTACCGCGCTCCGTGGCCCCGGGCGCACTCGAGAAAATGACTCCGGCCGAGCAGGAAAAGATTCGCGCACAGTATTTCGAACAGTTCATAAAAAAACTGCCCTGAACCTTCAGACGGACCGCCATGAACGCGATCTCCACCCAACCAGTCCGTCTTTGGCATCGTACTGATGTGCGGCTGGCCTTGTTTGGCGTGTCCGCGGTGCTGGCGGTCTATGCTGGTTTTCTGGGAATCTCGGTGGCTGCGGCCGAAACGGTGGTCAAGCGGGGTGGCTACTATGTCCTGCTCGCGACGTTCGCGCTTTTTCTGCACGCGCTTTGGCGGCTGTGGTCTTCGCGCACCACCCCGCCCGGTGAGCCGCTGACCCACCGGCAGGTGCTGGTTGTCACTCTCGCGATCGGTATGTTTTCCTTGCTCGCCATCAATGCCGAGCCTTTTCGCAGCAAGATCCTCAACGATGAGTTTGTGCTGCAATCCACGGCGTTTAACATGCATTTCTTCCGCGATGTGGCGGTGATGGTGCGGGGCTATGATATTCAGGGGGTCTTTCTTTCCACGGACAACTATTTGGACAAACGCCCCTATTTTTATCCCTTTCTTGTCTCCTTGTTCCACGACCTTACGGGATACCGTTTGCTCAATGCCTATCTGGTCAATGCTTTGCTCATGCCATCGGCGCTCGGGTTGGCCTTTGTGTTTGGCCGGCAATTGACCGGTTGGCGCGGCGGGCTGCTCACCGTGATACTTCTCGGTTCGTTGCCGTTGCTGGGGCAAAATGCCACCGGTTCCGGCATGGAGCTGCTCAACTTCGTCATGATCCTCGCGACCATGGTGCTGGCGACGGAGTATATGCGTGCGCCGAAGGAGGAGACGCTGGCGGCGCTTGTGCTGGCTGCGGTTCTCCTCGCCCAAGCGCGCTATGAATCAGCCCTCTATGTGCTGCCCGTTGCGGGGCTCGCCTTTTTCGGCTGGCTGCGCGCCGGGCGAATCATCCTGCCTTGGTCGCTGTTGCTGGTGCCGCTGCTGCTGGTGCCCTGTGCATTGCAAAACAAGGTGGTGTCGAATTCCCCCTTGCTTTGGGAGCTGTCGGACAAGGCGGCTACCCGCTTCAGCCCCGACTATTTTCCTAATAACGCGCTCGGGGCCTATCAATTCCTGTTCAGTCGCTCCGCCGAGCTGGCCAACTCGCTCTTGCTCTCGGCGGTTGGCGTCACCGCCCTGCTTTGGGCATTGTGGCGGCTGCTACGGCTCCGCGTGGCCTGGTCCGAGGTGCCGGCGTCCGTCATGACGCTGGGCGCCTTCAGCCTGACGGTCATGGCCAATACCCTCTTGGTTTTCTGCTATTACTGGTCGAGCTTTGTGGACAGGATGGCCTCACGTTTCAGCCTGCCGCTGCATCTGGTGCTGGCCTTCAGTGCCGTCCTGTTCATGGCGTGGCTCGATCGCTGGTGGCCGGCCACAAAAACACTGATCATGGCCGGCCTGGTTTTTTCCCTCGGCGTAACCACCAGTCGATATGCCAGCCATTATTATTCGCACGTCGGCATCGACGAGGTTGAGTGGGAACGGCGATACGTCAATGCGCTGCCGCCGGGCCAGAGAATCATCATCTCCAATAAATCCACGCTCCCCTGGTTATTGGAAAAAAAACCATCCATTCTGATTGCCCGGGCCCGGTTGGTGGCCGACCGGCTGGCCTACCAATTGCATGAGCCCACTTTCCGCGAGATCCTGATTTTGCAGGCGGCTCGCCCCGCCACCATTGACGGCGATTTTGAGATCATCCCGGATGACCGGCTTCCGGCCGGCTTCCAAGTCGAGCTGGTCACCGAAAAGCGTTTTGGCGCGAAGCTCGCCCGGATCAGCCGCCTGGTGGCGGTGACCGTTCCTCCCATGCCGGCCGGCAAGACCACCGTGATCCCGTGAAAAACCTGCGCGATCATTTTGACTGGGTTGCGGCCAACGATTCGCACCCACGGGCGGCGCAGGCGGATTTTCATGCGCAGTTGTTGCGGCACTATGCACAGCATATTCCAGCCGGCAGCCGCGTGCTGGAGTGTGGTTGTGGGGCCGGTGATTTGCTAGCCGGACTCAAGCCGGCGCATGGTTTGGGCGTGGATTTCAGCCCGGCCATGCTGGCCAAGGCCCGGACGCACCACGGCGCCCAGGCCACCTTGGATTTCAGGGAACTGGATATCCAGACCACTTCCTTGGATGAAACGTTCGACCATATCATACTCGATTATCTGACCGGATATCTGACGGACATTCAGGCCGCTTTGCAAAATCTGCAGTCGGCGGCGCATGTCCGCACCCGCCTTCATATCACGACGCTCAACACCCTCTGGTTGCATCCCCTGCGCCTCGCCGAGGGGCTGGGTGCGGTGATGCCCCAACCTCCCAGCAACTGGCTTTCACATCACGACCTCTTCAACCTGCTTGAACTATCCGGCTGGGAGGTCGTCTGCTTCGAGCGGCTGCAATTGTTTCCGTTTGACTGGCCGCTGCTCTCCCCGTTGTTGAACAATATCCTCGTGCGGCTGCCCATTGTCCGGCACGCCGGCATTACCCTGGCCATCACGGCTCGCCCGCGCCGGGTGTGTCCGGTGGCGGGGGAGGTGAGCTGCTCGGTCATCGTTCCCGCGCGCAACGAGTCCGGCAACATCCGGCCGGCCTTGGAGCGTATTCCCGTGCTTGGTGGGTGCACCGAGGTGATTTTTGTCGAAGGGAACAGCCGCGATGACACCTGGGAAACGATCCAGCGCGAAGTCGCCGCGTATCAGGGCCCGCATCAGGTGCGGGCCCTCAAACAACCCGGCAAAGGCAAATGGGATGCCGTGCGCACCGGTTTTGCCGCCGCCCGGGGCGATGTGCTGGTGATCCAGGACGCCGATCTCACCGCGCCGCCGGAGGATTTGCCGAAGTTTTACGATGCGCTGGTGAACGGGAGTGCGGAATTCATCAACGGCAGCCGGCTGGTCTATCCCATGGAGACCCGCGCCATGCGTTTCCTGAATCTGCTCGGCAATAAATTTTTCGCCACCGCGCTCAGCTTCGTGCTGGGTCAGGCGGTGAAGGACAGCCTCTGCGGCACCAAAATGCTGCTGCGTTCCGATTACGAACGGCTGCTCCGGCGCATTGCCGGGCTCGGGGACTTTGATCCCTTCGGTGATTTCAATCTTCTGTTCGGCTCGGCCCTGCTGGATCTGCGCATCCGCGATCTGCCCGTGCGCTACAAAGACCGCACCTATGGCGAGACGAACATTTCGCGTTTCACCCATGGCTGGATCCTGCTGCGCATGACATGGTTCGCCCTCTGGCGCATCAAGTTTCGATTGGGCGACTAAAGCGGCCCGCGCCTCTCCCCATGGATTCAACCTCACGTCTGGACGTTTTTTCCCGTTCGACCTGGTTTCATGTGGGAGTGGGCCTCAGCCTGCTTGGTCTGCCGCCCTTGCTCTGGAGTGCGCTGTGCACGGCCGCCTCTTCGGGCGTTCCCTGGAATGCCGCCCGGCTCGCTCCTTCGTTTGCCCTGGCCTACGGACTGCCCGTGTATGCCTTGCGCGACTCGGGGCAGCAGCTGGGATGGTTTTACGGCCCGGGCTTTCCAATTTGGAATCTGCCGGCGACCCTGACACAGAATCCCACGCACGCACTTTTGATTGCCGGCGTCTGGAACGTACTGACGTGGCTGGTCCCCGTCGCCCTCCTGTTGCGTGCTGCCGGAGTGGCACGCGGCTGGCTGGCGCTGGCCGGGGCGGCGCTGGCCGGCGTACTGCTGATCGGCAGCATGGTTACCAACTATGGTTTGTATTACATCCATGTGGATGCTTTGTGCGTGGCCGCCGGGCTGGTTGCCTGCATGGCTTTGCATCGAGCGGCAACCCAGGGAAACGAACGGTGGCTGCATGTGGCGGCAGTCGGCCTCGCGGTGGCATTCTGGACCAAGCCGATCGCGTTTATGCTCGCGCCGGCGATGCTGGCCTGGCTGTGGCAGGAAGGGTACCGCCGTTTGCTCTGGCCGCTGATTTTCCGGTGTTTGCTCTACACGGTGTTTTCCACGATCTTGATATTCCTGTATTTTGGCACGGAAGAAATTCTATTCAATGTGTGGCTGGTTCATTCCCGCAACCCATGGCGTGGCGGCGTGGGTTTGCTTGTAACGGACCTGTTCCGGCTGGTAAAATCATGCTGGGTTTGGCTGCCGTTGATCGGGTTTGTTGCCTGGCAGTGGCATCCCGTCGTGGGGCGGAAATTTCCTTCTCAAGCCGCATCGTTGATCCGCCTGCTGATTTGGTGCGCGGTCATGCAGTTGCCGCTAGGGTTGGTCGCAGTATTGAAGGCCGGCGGAGGATTGAATTCCCTGCATTCGGTGTATTATCTGCTGGCTGCCCTGTTGATCGTTGGTTTTCACGCCTGTGCTCAGCCACGACCGGGGCGTTCGCCGGCCTGGCTGGTGCCGGGGCTGTTGTGGGTCTGTGCGGTTTTGATCCCTTTGGGCAACGCGCTGGTGTTTTCCCTCGGTTTGGGCTCCAGCTGGAGACTGCCGCACAGTCACAATGACCTGTTGGAACTGGCCCGTAAACAACCCGGACGCTACTACTTCCCATGGAATCCGCTGGTGACGCTGATTGCGGAACGGCGGATCCAGCCACTGGACGACGCGCTTTACTGCCTGTGGCTTGTGCACCTGGAACCTCCGGTGGAAAAAATCCTGGCGGCGGTTCCCCGCAACCCGATCATTCTCTACGAAGAGCCGGCGCAGAGTCATTTTGCCCTGCGCTATTTTCCCACGACCGGGAATCGCGCTGCGCCGGGCCGGGAGCTGGTGGAAATGCCGAAGTTATGAATGACCCCAGCGCCCCGGCAACCCGCCGGCTTTTCACGCCGGCACTGGTCCTGATCCTTGCCGTCTTGGCGGGCTATTGTCTGCTCGCACTGCAACCGGGGTGGCGGCGGCGGTTGGGCCTCATCGACGACGGCATGTGGTTTCTGGACTCATATGCCATTCTCGCTTCCAGTGATGCGGTGCAGGCCGGCCTGGACCCGGCCCAGCCGAACCCGTTGGATGTGTACCACCGGCCGCACAGCTATTCCAACTGGTGGTTTTTACTGGGTAAACTCGGGCTATCGCGACAGGACAACTTTCTGGTCGGCGGCAGCTGGGTGCTGGCCTTTGTTGGGCTGGGACTGATGGCGCTGCATCCCCGCACTTTCCGCGAGGCAGGCGTTGGCGCGATGGTACTGCTGGCACCACCGGTGCTGCTGGCGGTCAACCGGGCCAACAACGACCTGGTGGTCTTCATCCTGCTGGCCGCAGGGCTCCGGTGTTTGCTTGACTCAAGACCATGGCGTCTGGCCGTGTTTGCCGTTTTGCTGGTTCTGGCAGCCGGACTGAAATTTTACCCGCTGGTTGCTGGCTTGGCCTTGTTGCTGGTGCGCCCGCCCGGGCTCATGCTAAAAGCTGCGGCCGTGACCGTGCTCGCCGGCGGGGTGGTGCTTGCCAGTGTCTGGACGGATTTTCAGCGGGCGGTCATCCTCGCTCCAACCGAGGTTTATACATTTGGAGGGCCCATAATATTCCGCGATCTGGGATGGACCGGCCGGGCTCCGTTGCTGGCCGGGGCCACCCTGCTCGGACTGGCTGCCTGGGCGTGTTTCCGGCGCGGCTGGCTGGTGCGTTTGGACGAGGCCGCCGGGGATTTTCGCGAACGTTGCGCGTTTGCAGCCGGGGCGGCTTTGCTGGTCGGCTGCTTCCTGGCAGGCATCAGCTATTCCTATCGACTGGTCTTCATGGTTTTTCTTGTGCCGTTGTTATGGCGGCAGATCGCCTCTCCCGCCGCCAAATGGACCGGCCTGCTGTTGTTGGCGACCCTCTGGCTGGATGGACTGTATTGCCTCGGCGCCAATATTTTCATCGGTCCCATGCCACTGCCTGAGCTGGTTCATTATCAGCTGGTCTGGCGTTTTGTCACCCAGCCAATCATCTGGGCCGCCATGGTCCTGCTGGCGGGATCACTGCTCGGCATGCTGCAGGCAGCCATGAAGGACCTGCGCAAAAGGACCGCCGCATGAGCACCGCGTCTTTTCCGGCCAAGTCCACCGGGCCAGGTCCGGCCCTCCTGCTCGGAGCCTTCACTCTCATGGGCTGGATGGCCTTGGCGCTGTGGCCGCGCCTGCTGGTGCTGCTGGGGATTTCCAATTACGGGCAATGGTATCTCGATTCTTACGCCGTGCTCGCGGCCGTTGACGCCGTGCGGGCCGGCCTCGACCCAAGCGGGGCGAGCAATCCCCTGGATCCACTCCTGCGGAATCACAAATATTCGGACTGGTGGTTTGCCCTGCGCTGGCTGGGCGTGACCCGGGACTACAATTTTCTGGTGGGCAGCGCCTGGATCGCGGCCTTCGGCGCCGCCATCTGGCAGACGGCCAGGCCGCGCAATTACCGCGAGGCGGGGTTCATGGGATTGCTGTTGCTGTCACCGCCGGTGTTGCTGGCCGTGGTCCGGGCGAACAACGACCTGGTCCTCTTTGTGTTGCTGGCGGTTTGCGGGGTGGCTGCAGCCGGGGCGACATGGGGGCGACAGTTTATGGCGGTGGGCGCACTGGTCGTGGCGACCGGGCTGAAATTTTATCCAGCACCCGCGGCGCTGGCTTTTCTTTTCGTGCGCCCCGTTCGGCGAAGGCCGGTGCTTCTGCTGTCCGCCGTTCTGGCCACGGGCGTGACCCTGGCGAGTATCTGGCCGCAGGTTGCCCGCGGACAGTTTCCGGTTGAGTCCGGCATCAACACCCTGGGCGCTGCGCTGCTGGGCCGCGACCTGGGCTGGTCTGATATGATCTCGCTGGCGGTTTGCCTGTTGGTGCTGGCGGCCGGCGCATCGGGACTGGCTTGGGGCCGGTTCACGGTCGGCCTCGCCGGACGGGGTGAGTTAAAGGAGCGATTGCCCGCCGTGCTGGGCATCATTGTGCTCCTGGCCTGTTTCATGGCGGGCGTCAGTTATGCCTACCGTTGGATCTTTGCCCTGTGGATGGCGCTATGGTTATGGCGGCGGTCGGACGAACCGGCGGAAACGGCACGGGCGCACGGCACCTTTCAACTGGGAGTCGCGCTGCTGTTGTTCTGTTTCTGGTGCGATGGCGCGCTCTGCCTGGTGGTGAACCTGTTCCTCCCGCCGCTGCCCCAGGCACGCGTCGATGCCCTGCAATTCACCTGGCGGCTTTGGACGCAACCGCTGCACTGGATCCTGATGCTGCTGCTGTCCGGCTGGCTGCTGGAAGCGGCGGTGACGACCGTCAGGGAATGGCGGGCTGAGCGCGCCAAGGTTTAGTCATTGTCACGGGCTTTTTCGATCGCGTGCAGCCAGTCGCTGTATTTGCCCTGCAAGACCGCCGCCACCTCATCGTCGCTGAGACGGTAGATCAAAATTGAATAGCCAATGACACTGTCCGGTTTGCGCGCCCGCAGGTAGTGGCAGAGGCGGGCAAACCGCAACAGATCGTAGTGTTGCCACGTTTGCTCGAACGCCCCTGCGGCACCGGTCGCCCGCACTTCCTCCCGGGTGGCCGGATTGAGCCAGTATTCCCGGAACAGGGGTTCTTTCAGGCGCTCCAACTGGTATTCCCTTTCAAACTCGACCGTCCAGGAGCCGCTCAGCGGGCTGTAAACCTGCTGGAGCATCGTAGCGCTCACACAATAGATGCCTGCCGACGGCTCATACCAACGATGGGTGAACTTGAAGCCGTTTACAAAAGGCAACCGCGCGGCCCCGATGCCGTAATAGTCGGGGTCACCGGATCCGAAGTAGGAAAGAAAAACCGGTTGGGCCGCCGGGCCGCGGTTGTTCTCGCGCAACCACCGCGCCAAACCAGGCAGATCCTGACCCCAGTCGAGCGAACTGTCCACCAGCAGGCGATGGCCGTTGGAGGGACCGCCGGCGAACACATTGAAGAATGCCAGGTAGTGCGGCGCGATCCGCGCATTGGCCAGCACCTGACCGGCAACCAGCAGTGCGAGCCCGGCACGCCGGGGCCAGCGCACCGCGCCACCGAGCGTTGCCAGCCCCCCGGCCAGAATATAGAGGACGGGATAGATCGGCAGGATGTGCCGGTGCCCAATGTTCAAATGACTGGCGAGGGAGAACATCCAGTAGAGGGTGAACAGCACCAGCAGCGGGGCGGTGGCAGTGAGATCGGAAGCAACCCGCACGCCGCTTCTCACCCAGCGAATCAAGATGGCCGTCAGCCCGGCGGCCAGGGTCGCCATCAACGCCACAGGGGTTTTCCAGAAAAACGCCAGCGGAAAGAAGCTCACCCAGCCGGTAATGCTGTATTTGCCCGCGAGAAACGCGCTGCGTACCTGCATCGAAAGGCTGACCCAGCTGTAGCCATAAAGGAAGGCTTCGGGCAGCAGCCGCCAATACCGGCAAAACTGCACCACCCGGCCCTGCCAGCCGATGTACGGCAATACTCCGTCCCACGGTACAATGAAATGATCCGCTGCCGGCACCCCGCTGGCAAATCCACTGTAGCGAAAACCGAAAAACGACCAGATGACGAATACCGCGCTGGCGGCATGCGCGGCAAGTGTGAGCGGAACAAGCTTCACCCACCGGGTGCGCCGTCCCGCCGGCTCCACCAGAATCCGCCAGGCTAGCAGCAGGCCGAACACTGGCAGCAGCAGCACGGCGGAATATTTTGCAACGCAGGCCAGGCCGAACACGGCCGCACTGAGTGCGCCAGTGCGCCAGCCGGGCGCGCTCACGTACCGCCAGAATGCGCCACAACTTGCCAGAAGGAAGAAGACCGCCGCGCTGTCCGACGTCACGAGCGGGGCATGCGCCAGCACGTTCGGGTCGAGGGCGTAGAGTATGAGCGCAAAGAATCCCGCGGGGGCGCCAAAGAGCCGCCGCGACCAGCCGAAGATCAGCAGCCCGGTGCCGACCGAAAATATCATCATCATGACGCGCCCGGCCATCAGCATCGGCCAGTGATCGTGGCCGGTTTCGTAGAAAAACTGGTGGGCAATCACCGGGGCATCCGAGGTGCGCCAGTAGATGTTGTCCGAAAGGGGGGGCGCCGGTGCGCCCATCAGCCAGGCCGGCAGCGCCGCCCAGCGTTGCGGCAGATTGCCATTCTCCGGCTGGACGCGGTAGTCGCCAAACTTGTTGTAGAAATAACCGCCGGTAAGGTGAAGGATCTCGTCGGCGGTCACGCTTTCGTTGGAGACGGCCCAAAGCGCCAAGGTCACATGCAGCGCGAGAACTGCGGCCACGCCGACGATGACGCTCCAACTGGTGTGGCGGCTGGCGGGAGGAGTCATGCGCGACGGGGCGCTGGAATTATTGCAACACGGCGCGCAGGCACTCGCACACATAGTCACATTGCGACCGTGTCATCTCTGGGAACATGGGCAAGGAGAGGATGGAACTGGCGGCCTGTTCCGTTTGGGGAAAGGCACCCGGCTTGTAGCCAAGTTGGGTATAGGCTTTTTGCAGGTGGATCGGAATGGGATAATGGATGACTGTCTGCACGCCCCGCTCAAGCAGCACCTTGGCCACAGTGTCCCGGTCGTGCGTCGGGAAGCGGACGACGAACAGGTGGTAAACATGCCGCCCGCACCACGGCATCTCCCGGGGCAGCACGACTGCCGGGCAATCGCGCAGGTTTTCGCGATACCAAGCCGCCACATGATTGCGCTGATCGTTCCAGCGTGCGAGATGCTGCAATTTTACGTGGAGGATGGCAGCCTGCAACGTGTCGAGCCGCGAGTTATAGCCCTGGATATCGTGATGGTATTTCACCACTGAGCCCCAATTGCGCAGCAGCTTGAGTTTTTGGGCGAGCACGTCGTCGTTGGTCGTCACTGCGCCGGCGTCCCCAAAGGCACCGAGGTTCTTGCCGGGATAAAAACTGAAGCCTGCCGCCACCCCGAGAGTGCCACAGTAACGGCCGTCCTTCAGTTTGGCGCCGTGCGCCTGCGCGGCGTCCTCGACGAGGTGCAGGCGGTGTTTTTTGCAGAGCGGGGCGATGGCCTCGATGTTCGCCGGCTGGCCGTAGAGATGCACCGGCATGACGGCCCGGGTGCGCGGCGTGATGGCGGCCGCGATGGCGGCGGGATCAATCAGGTAATCGTCCAGCCGGCAGTCCACCAGCACGGGCTTCGCTCCGGTGTAGGAGACGGCCTCGGCCGAGGCGATGAAACTGTTGGCCACCGTGATGACCTCGTCGCCCGCGCCGATGCCGAGCCCGCGCAGGATGAATTGCAGTGCGTCGGTGCCCGAGCCAAGCCCGACCGCATGCGCACTGCCGATCGAGGCGGCGAAGGCTTTTTCGAATTCGGTGCACTCCTTGCCGTGGATGAACTGGCAATGGGTGAGCACCGTGTCGATCGCGGCGTTCAACTCCGGGCGGAGCTGGCCGGTCTGTAGCGGCAGGTCTTGGAAGGGAACTTTGAACGGTGTAGACATAAATCAGGAGCGGCGTTCCTGGTGCCAGAGACTCCAAAAAGAAAAGAGTCCCGTCAAGGTGCGCCACATGATCTTGAGCCGCGCGGCCGAAGGCACCCCCCCGAGCCGGGCCTTCATTGCGACATCGACTTCAACAAAAGTGGCCCCGGCGTCGCGCAGCCGGACCAGCGCCTCGACCAGCATGGGGATGCCGCGTTGGGTCAGCGTGATGCGGGTAAACAGCCGGCGTCGGTAGGCATGAATCCAGTTAACGTCGCGCAACCGGAGCCCGAAAAGCAGGGCGACGAGCCGGGGGTAAAGCCAGGCGTTGAAACGCATGAGCGGATTATAGCCGAGCCGGGCCTGGCGCACACCCACGATGACGTCAGCCTTGTCAAACTGGGCGGTATAAGGCGCGAGGTCGGCCGGTTCAGCCGGCATGTCTGCCGGCCAGAGGATCAGATATTCGCCCGTGGCACACTGTACACCGGTGCGAAAGGCCCCGCCGATGCCCTGGTTCGTCTGGTGGCAGGCGGTGACGCCCGCCAAGTCCTGAGTGAGTTTATCCGCGATTTCGGCCGTGCGGTCGCGACTGCCATCATTGACGATGATGATCTCAGCCGGCACCTGCAGCGCGGCCAGTGCGTGGTGCAATTGCCGCACGCATCCATCCAGCAGAGCCTCCTCGTTATACGCGGGCAGGACGACACTGAGCGCGAGCGGAGCCGGACTCATGGGCGCCGTCCCACCACGCGGGCGGGCACGCCGGCGACGGTGGCGCCGGGTGGGACGTCCTTCAATACCACCGCACCCGCCCCGATCATCGCGCCGGCGCCGACGGTGACGCCGCCGAAGATCAGCGCGCCGGAACCAATGGAGGCGCCATGCTGAATGGTGGTGCGCTCCAGTTTCCATTCGCCGGTCAGGGCGGTGGCTGTGCGGGGATGGCGGTCATTGATGAACATGACGCCGTGGCCGACAAAGACGTCAGCCTCGAGGGTCACCCCGGAACAGATGAAAGTGTGGCTCTGGATGCGGCAACGCGGGCCGATGTGAACATCGCGCTGGATCTCGACAAAGGTGCCGATCATGGCGTCGTCGCCAATGTCGCAACCGTAGAGATTGATAAAGGCGTTGAGGCGCACGCGTTCACCAAGCACCACGTCGGAGGTGATGCGGTAAACGGGTGAGTTGGGGCGTTCGGTCATGCGGAGGCAACCTTGGCCGAGCGACCATGGTCCCGAAGGGATTCCAGCGCCGCCTCCATGACGAGCACGACCGAGAGGCCCATGCGCGCGTCGGAGGCCGGTGCGCGACGGGTGCGAACACAGTCGGCAAATTCCGCGTCCTGCTTCATCAGCGGCTCGGAGAGCTTGACCTTGGGGATGGTGATCTGGCCGTCGCGGAGAATCATGTGGAACTCGCCGAACGAGGCGTAGTGATCGGCGGTCACGCCCTTGTCGTAATAGCGGATAGGCTCGAGATTGTTCATGTCGTCCCACACGGCCATCTTGTGGTCGCCGACGATGGTGAGCTGGCGGACCTTGCGGGGGTTGAGCCACGAGATGTGCGCATGGCACACGACGTTGCCGGGATAATAGAGGGTGAGGAAACCGACGTCCTCGACGCCTTTTTGCAGCACGCAATTGCCGGTGGCGGAGACTTCGAGCGGCTGTGCGTTGAGCAGAAAGTTGAAAATAGAGATATCGTGGCTGGCGAGGTCGAAGATGGCGCCGACATCGGTCCGCACGGGGCCGAGATTGGTGCGCACCGCGTCCATGTAGTAGATGCGGCCCAGTTCGCCGCGATCGAGGTCCACTTTGAGATGCAGGACGCCGGAGTTATAGAGAAACACATGCCCGACCATCAGGATGCGACCGCGGGCGGCGGCCAGCTCCATGAGTTCACGGCATTCGGCCGAGGTGCGGGCGAGGGGTTTTTCGCAGAGCACATCCTTGCCGGCTTCGAGGGCGGCCTTCACGAGGGCGAAGTGTGTGCCGGTGGGCGTGGCGACCACGACGGCGTCGATGTCGGTGGCACCGGTGATATCGGCGGAATTTTTGGTGAACTGCACGCCGCGGAACAGTTTTTGCGCGGCTTTCATGCGGGCCTCGGAAGCGTCGCAGATGCGGACGACCTCGCTGCCCTCGATCATGCTGAAATTGCGCACATGATTCGGGCCCCACTGGCCAAAACCGACTACACCGACACGCACGGGGGTGGACGGGCTGCTCATCCCTCCCAGTCTTTCGACGGGCGGGGCCGGCTGTCGAGAGCGAAGTCCGGCCCGACCGGGGTTTACCAGCCTTTGACCGGGCCTTCGAGCGCGGTGTGGATCTCATCGGCTTTCAGCCGGAAAATCAAAATGGAGTAGCCGGCACTTGCGTCGGGCATGCGGTGCTGCAGGTATCTGCAGAGCCGGGTAAACCGCAGCAGTTCGAATTGCGCGCGCGGTGTGGCGGGATCGCGCATCTGTTGCTCCCATTCCTGCCGCCAGGGTCCGCGATAATCCGAATAGACTTCGGAGAGGGAGGTAGCGCTGATGCAGTAAAGGCCCGGCAGAAAATCGTAGGGCTGCAAGGGAGGGCTGACGAGATTCACGGCGGGCAGAAACTGGGTCGGTTTCACCCCATAGTGGGGCGGCCAAGCGCTGCCAAAATAAGAAAGATACACCGGCTCGCCGGCCCGCCGGTTTTGGGCCAGCCAGTTGTGCAGCCCCGGCAGATCCTGGCCCCAGTCAAGCGAGCTGTCCACCACGAGCCGGTAGGCGCGGGCCGGCCCGCCTGCGGCGGTATTGAAAAAGGCCAGGTAATCCGGACGGATCGAGAGCGACTCGGCGACCTGAACCCCAAGCAAGACCAGCGGGACAACGAGCCAGCGCCCCGGCATTCCGGCAAGTCCACCGAGCGCGATAAACAGCACTGGATAGACCGCAAAAATATGCCGGTGCCCAATATTCAGGTGACTCGTTAGTGCCGTGAGCCCGACCACTGTGGCCGTGACCAGCAACGGTGCGGCCCGCAGTCCCCAGGCGGCTCGGGCAGCCGCATCAAGCCGCCGCACATTAAGCAAGCCGGTGAGCAGGGCCAGCAGCAGGGCCGCGAGCATGCCGACCGGGGTTTTGGCCAGAAACAAGGTGGGGAAAAACTGCCACCAGCCATGCACGCGGAATTCACCGGCAAAGAAGGCGGGGCGCGCCGCCTCGCCTGCCAAGACATTGGCGAGACCACAGAGCCACGCTTGCGGAAAGAGCCGCCACTCCGCGGCAAACGCCACCAGCGAACCCTTCCAGCCGGCGAGCTGAATCATTTGCGGCCAGGACCAGGCGAAGCGTTCCAGTTCCGGGGTGCCGGGTCCGCGGGCGGAGAAGCGGAAGGAGTAGAAGGCCCAGATGACAAATGCGGCCACGCTTGCCTGTCCGAGGCCGAGCAGGATGTTACGCCCGAGCCGGCTGAGGCGGGCGTCGGTTTCGGCCCGCCCCAGTGCGTCGAGCAGCGCCAGGATGGCGTAAACCGGGATGATCAGCAACCCGTTGAATTTTGCCACGAGCGCCAGACCGCTGCAGAGACCGGCGATTGCGCCGGAAGAAAGGTCACGCCGCTCAAGGTGCCGCCAGAAAAACCACGGGGCGAGTGTGAGAAACAATGCGCCGGCAATATCCGAGGTGGCCAGCGCGCTATGGGCGAGGAAGTCCGGATAAAAGACATAGAACCCCAGGGCGACGAGCCCGCCGCCGTCGCCATGCCAGCGCCGGGCGACGGCGAAGATGAAAGCACCCAAGGCGACGCCGAACAAGGCGTTCAGAGCCCGGGCGCCGAGCAACATCCGGTCGATGGGATTATCCAGGCCGTAGAAAAAATCCCACCCAAGCTGCCAGTAATCTGAAACGCGCCACCGCGCTTCATCCATGGGAAAGCGGGCTCCCAGGGCCAGCGGCGCGAGTCCATGCACCCGTTGGGGCAGGTTGCCGTTTTCAAAGTGCATCCGGTAATCACCATAGCGGTCATAAATGTAACCGGCCGCAAGATGGGGCAACTCGTCTGAAGTCTGGCTCCAGTGCCGGGAGGCCGAGACAGCCTGCCACCAGAACAAACCGAGCAGGATGGCGGCCAGAAACCACGGCGGGATCCTGGAAAAGAGCGCGACGGCGGAACTTTTGGCCTCGGTGAAACTTCTTTGACTCATCGCTGGTGGCATTTCCGCAAGGACGCCGGAAACTGGCAACCCCGCATATTCCGACGGCACAGAACATTTGCCAGGCGGGCTTGGTGCGCGATGGCGGACGCGGGGATTGAAATTCTCGCTTTCAGTTCAACGGCAGTTACATCTGTCCTGTGGATCGAGTCAGGCGCTATTTTGCTTTGGAGGAATCGTATTGGCCGGGCGGACTGGCCTTGCTGACGTTGATCGGGGCGGTGTTTTGGCCGGTGTTGGGTTTCGACTTTGTCCGCTGGGACGATGACATCAACATCACCCAAAACCCGCTTCTGACCATGCCCTGGTCATGGACGCTGGTAGGACGGTTCCTGGACAGCGATCAGGCCTTGCGCTTCAAGCCGCTGCACTGGCTTTGCTTCCGTGTTCTGCACTCGGCGTTCGGTTTCGATCCCGTCGGCTGGCATGCGTTCAACCTCGCGCTGCATGCAGTGGCGACGCTGTTGTTCTATTACATTCTGCGCCGTGTCTTCGGCCCGCTGGGAACCAGTGGGGGGCAGGCCCACGGAGGCTGGGCCGCACTGGTGGGAGCCACAGTGTGGGCCTTGCATCCCTTGCGGGCGGAAGTGGTAGCTTGGGCCACAGCGTCCACGTATTCGTTAACGGCGGTTTGCCTGCTCGCTTCGTTCGCCTGCTATCTGGAGGCTCATTACCGGCCGTCACGAGCGCGCCGCTGGCTCGGGTTTGCGTGGTTGTGGGCCGTGGCGGCTTACGCCAGCTATCCGGTAAGCATAACCTATGGATTGTGGCTGATGGCGGTGGACCGATGGCTGAGACCTGCTGAAACGGTGAAAACAGGTTCCGGGCCTGGCAGTCCGAATGCGGCGTGGTTCGCCAGGCACGCGTGTTTTTTGGCGCCAGCGGCACTGGCGGTGGGGCTTACGCTCTGGAGCCGGTTCCTGACTCCGGGCATATTCATTGCGGCACCCACGGTCGAATCGGTCGGCCTGCCGGACCGCCTGGCGATGGCGCTGGCTTCACTGACTTACCTTGGTTGGCGCTTGTTTTGGCCCGCGGACCTGACCCCCAATATGCCGCCGCTGGTGACGAATGAGGGCACTGTGTGGCAGATTGCGGCCTTCGCTTTGTTCGCTATGCTCGGACTCGCCTTGGCCTGGCGTCAGCGGCGGAGGAATCCGGCGCTGGTACTCGTTTGTTTCGGATTTGTCGCGCTGGCCCTGCCATGCCTTGGCTGGACCGAAAGGCCGGCTTGGCCGGTTGATCGCTACAGTTACATCACTCATCTGGTTTTGATCGGTGGCCTGTCGGGTGGGCTCTTTCACTGGGCGGGAGCCAGCCGCACCCGACTGGTTCCCCTCTGTGTTGTACTGGCAATCAGCGTGCCCGTCTGTGCTCTTGCCACCCGCCGGCAGGTGATGATCTGGCAGAATAGTCCGGCCCTTTTCACGCACATGGAGCAGCACCCGCATTTTGCCGACAATCCACGACAGCAGGGGCATATCTATGTTCTATGGGCCAGATACGAAGCCACTGTCGGTGAGCAGGCGCAGGCGGTTGTTTACTTCAATTCTGCCCAGAGGGTTTATCTTGGGGCCATCCGGGTGGCTGTGGCGCATTTGGATTACTCGGAAGCGTTGTCGCTTTCGACCCACTTGGAGCATTTTTTCACACTGACACCAGTTATGCATCGGGAGCGAGGCGCCTGGTTGCTCCGGCTCTCCCGGGCGCCGGAGGCTCTGGCCGAGTTGCGCACCGCCCGGCAGGCCATGCCCGATGATCCGCGGGTAAAGTCCTTGCTGGAAGAAGCGGAGGCCCGGGCCGGACCCCCTCCAGCCGACAGGTTGCAGCACCGCTAGCCCCGGGTGATGCGCCTATATTTTATGCCAATTACATCAGTCCCTGCGGAATCCCATGGCTCCACTGTGAAACGTTCAGCGGCCGGCTTGGATTCTCCGCGACTGCTGTTCATTGCGGGTTCGTTGCTGGTGTTGCTCGCCTGGACCCTTGCTCCGCGCACCCGCGCAATGCTGGGGCTTTTCGATCACGGCCGGTGGTTTCTCGATTCCTATATCGTGCTCGCGGCCAGCGATGCAGCCCGGGAGGGTCTCAACCCCGAGGCGCCTAATCCTTACGACGTGTTTCACCGTCCGCACAGTTATTCCGACTGGTGGTTCGGGCTGGGCAAACTCGGCCTGACGCGGGGAGACAATTTTCTGGTGGGAGGGGTTTGGGTGCTGGCTTTCCTTGGGGCCGTTTTCCTGACGGTGCGGCCACGACAGCTGAGCGAGGTCCTCTGGCTGGTGTTGTTGCTTGGCAGTCCGCCGGTCATGCTCGCGGTGATGCGCGCCAACAACGACCTCGTCATCTTTGCCGTGCTGGCCGTGGCCTTGCTTGCGTTGCGGGTTGACTCGGGCTGGAGGCTGGCGTTCGCCCTGGCTGCAGTGGGGCTGGCCATCGGATTGAAGTTCTACCCGGTGGCAGCGGGTTTTGTTTTTCTCCTGCTCCGCCCCCCGCGGCGGATGCTGTCCATGGTGGGATTGGCAACCTTGGTGGCTGCGACAATCCTGGCGTCAGTCTGGTCCCAATTGCAGCGCGGCACCTTCCGGCTTGAACCGGAGATCTATACAATGGGCGCACAGATTTGGCTGCGGGATCTGGGTCTGACCGGACGGCCCGTCACCTTCATCATTGCACTCGTTTTGTTGGGGACCGCCGCCGCGGTCGCTGTTTGGCGCGGATGGACCAGCGGGCTGGCCCGGGAGAACGCCGCGCCCGGATCGCGCCAGGCGATGACCATGGGAGCCGCCATGCTGGTTTTTTGCTTTTTGGGCACGATTAATTTCGGTTACCGCTGGATTTTCGCGCTCTGGCTGGCCCCGTGGCTATGGCATCACCGCCAGGTAAGTGCCGCGGCTCGCATCTTGGTCGGGCTGCTTCCCATCATACTATGGCATGACAGCTTTCTCTGTCTGGCGACGAGCCTCTGGTTCCCAAATCTAAGGCCTGAGCAATATGATCACATTTTCCTGCTCTGGCGGCTCGCGACCCAGCCGCTCACATGGTTGGCGATGATTTTCCTGACCGGCTGGCTGTTTGAGCTGGCTCTGGCCGGCTGGCGCGATGTGCGCAGGGAATTTTATCCTCCGGCGGGCAATGGCCGCGGCGTGTCCAGAGCAGCGGGGCCGTAGAGCGCCTGCTTCACCTCTTCATCCGTGAGCTTGAAAAGCATCAGTGAACTGCCGATGAGCTGCAGCGGTTCGCGATTGTGCAGGTAGTGACAGAGACGGGCGAACTGCAGAGTCTCGACATCCATGGTGTCACGGGACAGCTGGGTCTGCTCTTCGGCGGTCAGGCTGCGTTGACGGGCCGACAGCCGGCCGATGCGCTGCACGAGCTGCCAGTAGAGCGTCTCTTGTGGCTCCGCCCAGATCCCGCGCATCGGCAGGAAAGTGCAGTGGAAATACGTGGCGCTGATCACGAACCAGCCACCATGCACCTGCGCCGGGAAATAGCGTACACCGGAGTCATTCATCTCGTCGCCGAAGCGCGTTACCTCCAAGCCGCGGTAACGGGGCGAGTCGGCGCCGAAATAGGTGAGGAACACCGGCAACTGGTCGCCACGCTGCTTCTTCTCCTCCAGCCAGGTCTTCAGATCGGGCAAACCCTGGCCCCAGTCGAGTGACGACTCGACAAAGTAGTGGTAGGCACGCTCGGGTCCGCCAATCAGCGGCTGGAAATATGCCAGGTAGAACGGCCGTGCCGAAAGAGAGTCGAAGGCATGCAGCGCCACGGCCAGCACAAGCAGGACGGCCACCATCCGTGCCGCTCGGCTGGCGAGCCAGAGCGTGGTCGCGGCGGCGAAGACATAAAACGCCGGATAAACCGGCAGGATGTGGCGGTGACCGAGGTTGAGGGTCATCTTCACCGCCATGATCCAGTAGACAATGAAGAACAGGATCAGCGGTGCGGCCCGATAGGCGGTGGAGCGGCGAAAGCGCAGCCAGTCCCGTGTGGGCGCCGGTGTGGAGATTCTCGGCCGGCGCGCCGCCCAGACGACCGCGGCCACGCCGCTGACAAACAGCAGCAACGCGGGCAGCGTGGTCTTCATCAGGAAGGCCACGGGGAAAAACAGCGGCCAGCCGGTCTTGCGGTATTCGCCCATGAAGTAAGCCGGCCGCTCGCGGGAGAACTTGTAAGTGTGGGCGAAACCCCAGAGATAAGCCTCGGGCAGCAGCCGGTGTTCGCGCAGGCTCCCCACCAGCTTGACCAGCGGACCGGGAGTTAGCTGGCGGATTTGGGGGGCGAACCCGGCCAGTGAACTCTTGTCCGACCAGGGTATGCGTTCCTTTTCCAGCAGAACATCCCATCGGAAATAATAGTCGGTGAAGGTCGAGCGAGTCCGGTCGGGACCCTCGTAACGGAAAGAGTAGTTGGCCCAGACGATGACCAGACTGCCCGCGCCCGTGACCAGCAAAAGGCCGAGGGTGGCCAGGATCAACTGGGAGCGCCGGCGCAGCCAGCGCACCCGGCCGAACGCCAGCACATACGGCGCCGGGCGCAACCAGCGGATCAGGAGCAGCACCGCGATGAGCGGCACGATGATGCTGCCTGACATTTTGGACAGGAAGCACGCTCCGCACGCGACGGTCGCGCCGAGCAACCGCCACCAGGTGGCCCGGTGCAAGAGCAGCCAGACGGCGGACAGTGACGCGAGGGCGCAGGCGGTGAACGCCATGTCGGAAGTGATGAGTCCGCCGTGTGCCAGCAGTGCCGGGCAGAAGACCGCCAGAGTGAGCGCGAGCCAGCCCGCCGCACGGCCAAACAAGCCGCGCGCCCAGCGCCAGGTAAGCCAGCAGGTCAGGACGCCGAGCAAGGCGATGGCCGCGCGGCCGCGCTGCAGCATTTCCGCGAGCGGGTTGCCCAACTGGTAGAAAAATATCTCGCCGACGAGATTGACCTTGGAATTAAGCCAGAGCGGGTGGTCGAGCGGCGGAAACTTCAGGTCCATGCCCAGCAGGGGCAGGGCGGCGAGGCGCATCGGCAGGGTGCCGTTCTCGGGATGCAGCCGGTAGTCGTTGAATTTCCAGTAGGAATAGCCGCCGGTCAGGTGCACCACCTCGTCGGCGGTTACGCCCATGCGGGGCGATACACTGGCCGCCATCACCCAGTAAAGCAGCAGGGCCAGTGCGATGAGCAGCGGCTCACCCAGGCGGCGGGGACGGGACGACGACGGCATGAGCGGCTCAGCGGGTCGGGCCGCGCTTGATGAGGTAGAGCGGGCGTTCCTTCACCTCGTCATAGACCCGGGCCAGATATTCGCCGAGCACACCGATGCCGATCAGCTGTACGCCGCCGAGGAAAAGCACGAGCGCGGCCAGCGTGGTGAAGCCGGTGGGCGCAGTCTCGATGTTGATCAGCCGCTTGATCACGTAGTAAAGCCCGAGCAGGAATCCGGCGGTCCCGACCAGAAGGCCGGTGTAGGTCAGCAGGCGCAAGGGCAGGTACGAAAAACTGAAAACGCCGTCGAAGGCGTAACGGGCCAGCCGTTTCAGGGTCTGTTGCGGCTGGCCGGCGGCGCGCTCCTGCCGGTCATAAAGAATCTCGGTGGTGGTGAAGCCGACCCACGAGCGCATGCCGGGAAAGAAGCGATGCCGTTCGGGCAGCCGGTTCATGGCCCCGACAGCCACGCGATCAAGCAGGCCGAAAGTGCCGGTGTTGGCCTCGATCGGATAGTCCGAGATGCGGTTGAACAGCCGGTGGAAGACATCCATGCCGAAACGCCGCGAACCCGTTTCCTGGCGGGTGCGGCGCACCGCCCGCACCACCTCGGCGCCGGCCCGCCACTGGGCGACCATTTCCGGAATGCACTCGGGCGGATCCTGCAGGTCGGCGTCCATCGTGACGACGGCATCGCCCTTGGCATGGGCCAGGCCGGCCGCGAGCGCTGCTTGAAAACCAAAATTCCGGCTCAACTCGATGAGCGCGAAGCGCGGGTCTCGGCCGGCTTGGTCGCAGACCAGCGCGGCCGAACGGTCGCGGCTGCCGTCGTCCACCAGCAGCGCGTCCCACTGTACCGCCGGATTTGCGTCGAAGACCGCCGTCAGTCGCGCCAGCAATTCCGGCAGCACCGACTCCTCGTTGAAAATCGGAATGACGACCGTGACAGCGGGGGAACTCATGATGCAGGATGATTGATGACTAAGAACGAGAGCGTGGCGAAATCAAAAGTAGGCGGAATCAAGGTGCCCGGTGGTGGTCGTAGCCATCCGCCCGGTCCGCATCGGTGAAGATAAGCGCAGCGGGCGGATGGTAAGGCACCGTTGCCGGGTCGGCGAGCCGGATCAATTTGATGGCAAGTTCGTGCCCTCGAAGCAGCGATCGTTCACGGGGGCTATGCGCTTCGTATTGGTAAGGCCGGTAGGCCAGCGGGTGCTCGACCGAAAACAACACCAGACCGGGCGGGTAACCGCGATAGCCGCGCACGGGATAAAGGGATTGGGCGTTCACCAGGGCGAGATCCGGCCGTTGGCCCGGCAAGACCAGCGGCAGATAGACCGGGCCGGTGACCGACAACCAGCGTTTGGTCATGCCGTATTGCCGCAGGACCTGGAATTCGACATCGCGGGGGAAGAGGCGGTTGAAATGGGGCCAGAAATGCGCCAGCGCACCGGCCGCCACCAGCACGACCAGCACTGGCGAAAGCCTGGGCCGCCAGCAGGAGAGCGCGTAGAGTCCATGGCCCCCCAGGAGACAGAGCAACGGAATCAGGGGCCGGCTGGTCCGCGCATACACGACGAATTTTTCCAGGCACACCGAAGTGACCACCGGCAGCAGGTAGGCGGCACCCAGCAGCACCAGCCAGAGGCGCAAACGCGGGGCCTCCGGGCTCGGTCGCGCTGCGCGGACGAGGGCAAAGACAACCCCCCCGGCCACGGTGAGTCCGAGCCAGTCCTCGGAGTGCCAGAAATATTCCCACGGGAGCGACCAGCCCTCGGCGAACAGCCCTTGCAACACCGAGCCGCTAAAGGCGGACATGGTTTTCCAGTAAAAGGCCCCGCCGGCGATCACTCCCGGCAGCAGCAGCAGAGTCAGCACACCTAGAAATCCCGTGAGCCAAGCCAGGCCGGCGCGCCATGGTGCATTCCGGCCGCCGGAGGAGGCAGCGAGCGCGAGGAAAATCACCGGAACGAGGAACCAGTAGCCATTGTAGAGACCGTAAGCCAGGGCGGCGAGGGCGCCACTCCAGCCGTGGTGGACGCGGGTGCGGCCGGAGACGGCAAAAATCAACCCGCCCAGGGCGGCGGAGAGCGCGCAATCATATGGCAGCAGGTGGCGCGAATAATAAAAAAGCGTGTTGGAGGCCGCCATGAGCAGTGCGACCCAGAGCGCCTCATCCTCGCTTGCTCCGCTCCCCCGCGCGAGACGGTGCACCAGCCAGATGTTGAACACGGAAAACAACGAAAGCACCGCCGCCGCAAGGTGCACGGTGGCATACATATTTTGCGGTTGGGTCCAGTCACCCTCGGTGGTGAATTGCGCCAGCCCATGCTGCAGGGCGGCGATTCCGGCAGTAAGATAATTGAAAGCCGCATGCTCGGGCCATTTCAGTTCCTGCTGCAGAGCGGAGGCATTGCCCGTCCGCACCGCCTGGTAAATCGCCAGCCCGCGCGAGTATCGACCTTCGTCTCCGAGAAAAAACTGACCGCCTTGCAGGGCGAGCGCCACGCGCAGCAGCGCAGATATGCCCAGGATTGCCACGAGGCTGGGATGCGCTTTAAAGCGGGCGATCATCGTGGCGTGAAAAATGAGGAAACAAACGGGCCCGTCCGATCAACTTCATCAGATTGGGTTTCGCCACCGGTTGCCGCCGGGCTCCTCCGGTTGTCACCACAAAAAGCGGCGGATCACGGACGGGCAGCGACATGGCGGGTGTCACCTAGCGGAAAATATTATACTTCACGATGGCGTAGATGGCGCGGAAACCGTCGCGCCAGCCGATTTTTTTACCCTCGGCGTAGGTGCGGCCGTAGTAGGAGATGCCCACCTCGTAGATGCGGCAGTCCTTCAGCGCGGCGACCTTTGCGGTGATCTCCGGCTCAAAGCCGAACCGGCTCTCCTCGATTTTTATTTTCTGGAGAACCTCGCGGCGGAACAGCTTGTAGCAGGTCTCCATGTCCGTGACGTTGAGGTTGGTGAACATGTTCGAGAGCAGGGTGAGAAACCGGTTGCCGACCATGTGCCAGAAATAAACCACGCGGTGCGCTTCCGCGCCCATGAACCGCGAGCCGAAAACGACATCCGCCTTGCCGTCGAGCACGGGCTTGAGCAGCCGCGGGTATTCCTGCGGATCATATTCGAGGTCGGCGTCCTGCACAATGACGGCGTCGCCGGTCGCGGCGGCAAAACCGGTGCGCAGCGCGGCACCTTTGCCCTGGTTGACCTCGTGGTAGATGACACGCGTCACCAGGGGCTCGATCTCGTTGCGCAGGAGGTCGCGCGTGCCGTCGGCGGAGCAGTCGTCGACGACGATGATTTCCTTGTCGGCCACGGGGGCGGCGCGCACGGCGTCGACGATGGCGCGGATGGTTTTCCGCTCGTTGTAGCAGGGAATGACGATCGAAAGCTTCATGCCGGGGTGGCGGCCACGCTAGCGTGGCATCGAGGCTAGGAAAGCCTTTTCCAGCCGGGCACGGTGTCAGGGACGGGCGGGCGGGCGGGTGAGAAGGAACACGTGTTCCGAAACGAAATAACCGGTCTGGGCCTGCAATCGATGGACGAACTCAGGCGGCAGATTTACCTGGCGGGTGATGAACGCCGTTTTGGTCCAGGCGATGACCTGCGTGGCAATGGCCGGCGGCATGACGGTGTCGGTCAGCAGAATCGCGTCGGGTTCGCCCTGCAGGAACAGCCGCTGGCCGATCAGATTGTCCGCCGTGTCGTTGCCGGCGTAATGCATGAAGAACATCGGCGTTGCGGGTTGCGCCGGGGTGGCGAAGTAGAACCAAGGCTGGGATCCGACCACGAGCAAACGCTTTCCCGCCAGCACATCGGCGCCGGCCAGCGGACTGAACCGCGCAACCGCCTCGGTCTTGGTGGCGGAAGCGTGGATACCCTTGAAGGCCGGCACGCCGCGCATCGGTTTGAACTCCCCCCAGATAGGCGGCTCCATATAGGGGTGCAGTACGCCGTGCAACAGCAGCAGCGTCACCAGCGCGGGCAGGAGGGCAGGGGCGATGGCCGGCAGCCTCCGCGCGAGGGTCGCATCGACATGGCGGGCGCCGAAGAGCACCAGAAAGGGCGTGGCGCCAGCGGCGCCGACCCCGAAATTATGCAGGCCGTTGCCGCTGGTCAGTGAGAATATCGCGCCTACGGTCGTGCCAACCACCGCCAGGTCGATCCACCGTGGAGTTTCCGGGCACCGCGGACCAGGGGCCAGCAGCACCAGCAGCACCACGAAAACGGTGGCGGCGAAGTAACCGGTCCCGCAGTCCAGATGGAAGACAGTCATCGCCAGCAACGCCGCGCACCCCGTAATGAGCGTGGCATTCATCACCCCGGGCAGGAACCCGGGACGATGGTCCGGCGGGTCGGGGGCGGTGTTCAGGGAGGCGGCGATTAAAATCATGATCCCCAGATAGGCGCTGGCGGCAAAATAACCCGTTTTCCATCGCGCCATTAACCCGAGCAAAGCCACCGCCGCGACGGTGAGTGCGCCCAGGGCCAGCCACCGGAAAACGGGCGGCGTTTCCGGGCCCAACGGATGGCGCAGGGGACCGTGCAGCTGGCGCCTGATAAACAGGCCGCCGATGCCCAGCAACACCAACAGGCCCGCAAACTGTTCAGGCTGTCTGATCGCATTGCCGACACCATTTGCCCGGGAAAACCGGGCGGCGGTCAGCAGATCCTGGAAAATCCCGGGACCATTAAGCACCAGAACGATTCCGCCCACCATGATACCCAAAACGGCGGTGGCCAAGACCAGTCTCAAGCCGGCCGCCCGGCCCAGCCGCCATCCCGCCTCGAGCACCGCGAGGAGGGTGAGCGCGCCGCCGGCCGTAGGGTGGGTATACGTCAGCATCGTAAGCAAGGCCGCGGCCGTCCAAGTGTAACGGACTTCCCGGCGCGGATCGCGGCCAAGCCACACCGCCATCAGGGCGACCATCAGCAGGTAGGGCGTGCTGTTGTAACTCAGGGCGAAAATCTGCAAGGGCACCCATGCCAGAAACGCCGCCAGGGCGGTGGCCTTCTGCGTGGTGTTGAACCCGCCTAGCTTCGTGGCCGTGCGCCAGATCAACCCTCCGACAAGGACATAGCCCGCCAGCAGGACGAGTCGCCCGAAAAACACGAGATAGCTTTGGTCGGGAAAGGCGAGCGCATGCAGCTTGAAGAGTGGCAGAAAAAACAGATAGCCGGATTGCTGCACAAAGAGGTCGACCTGGAAATAACGGCCGGTCCGCACCAAGCTCGTGATCTCGCCGTAATATTGCATCTCGTCCGTGAAATCCAAGCCCACCCAGAGGCGCGACACGAGCCAGGCCAGGGTGGCGAAAAGCGTGACACCGGCAAATAACGCAGCCGGGCGGGAGACGGGAGGAGCGGATGGCATCAGCTTTTTTTGTCGTGAGGTCTTTGCGGTGCGTGGGCCGGTGGCGGAGATACTCGGTGCAGATCCACTTGGTCTAGTCGCCGTTCGAAGCACCAGGTCAATACACTCTGGCGGTCTGGCCGGACCGCCTCAAGCAGAGCCAGGCAGAAACTGACTGGCACGATGAGCGGCAGCAGGCTGAGGCCGGCGAGATCCCACAGCACGGATTTTGACGGCGCGCCTCGTTTCAAACGATAATACATATAGTTGTGGCCGGGCATCACCAGGTTGAGGAACGCCTGTGCATAACCGAAGATATTGTAGGGCCAGGAAACCACCCGGCCGGCGGGACTGAAGCCGTGCGCGGCAAACAGGTGCAGGAGCGAATCGGGCGTGAATTGCTGGAGATGGTTGGGTATGTCGAAAAAAGCGTAATGTCCTCGAAACAGGCGGTACTGGAAGGAGGCGCCATTCGGGACGGACACGATGATGTGCGCCCCGACGGGCATTTTTGCCTGCAGGTTCACGAGCAGTGATTCGAGTGCTTCGACCGGGAAGTGTTCCAGGCTGTGCCAGGCCGTGGCGAAGGCGATTCCACCCGTGACCTGGCTCAGGTCGGTCACGATGTCGAGGCCGAGTTCCCTGCGGGAAAACTCGATTGCCGCGGGTGTGACCTCCACGCCTCGGGCCTGCGCAAACTTGTGCCGGTTGCGGCAAAGCAGTTTTCCCGAGCCGGAACCGATGTCGACCCACAAGCCGCCTTCAGCGCCGCGGCGAAAGCGGTCAAGGACGGCATCCTGAAACCGGTCCAGGAAGGAAACACGTCTCGTGTCTTCTGTGCTCAGCGGGTCGTTCAGCATGTAGGCCTGCGCCCCCGTGACGACCAGTGTTTCGTGGCCGCACTGCCGGCACCGCTGGTATTGCGGCGTGATTTGATTGTATGCCGTTCCGTGGCAGATGAAACACGGTGGTGCCATGGCTCAGCGCAGCAGCGCCATCAGTTTCTTCCACAACGCCACGGACACCGCTCGCGGCAACAGGCGGGCAGCCACGGACATGCCGAAGGCCCGGGAGGAAATGATGACGGTCCGGCTTCGACCGGTCAGGGCGTGCACGATGCGGGTCGCCACCTCGTCGGGACTCATGAGGCGTTCGGAGATGAGCACGCGCACACCGGCAGCCTGGTGAAAATTGGTCTGCATTCCTCCCGGGCAGATTTGCAGCATCTGCACCCCGGCACCGGCAATCTCGGCGCCCCACGCCTCGCCCAGCAACAAAAGTGCCGCGTTGGAGGCCGCGTAAGACGCCATGTAGGGCAGCGGCTGGAACGCCGAGGACGAGCTGATGAGTACGATGCGGCCAAACCGGGCGTGGATCATGCCGGGCAGGCTCGCATGTACGAGCTGAAGGCGCGCCAGCACGTTGACCTTGAACACGCGGGCGTGTTGGCCGGCTGAATTGGCCAGCATCGGTCCGCGGACACCCAGGCCGGCGCACGCAAAAATTTCCCGCACGGGCAGCGCTTGCCACATCTCCCCGGCCAGCAACCGGGCGATCTCCAGTTCGTCGGCAAGGTCCACCACCGCGATGCGGGACCCGGGATGCCGGGCCTGGACCCGGGCGAGGCCCTCGGCGTCGCGATCGATAAGCAGTAAATTTCGTCGCCGCGGGCTGAGTTGTTCCACCAGGGCAAGGCCCAGTCCCGAGGCGGCGCCCGTGATCACGGTCTGTCCGCCCGGATCCTCCTCCGGGTCAAGCCGCGCCCGTTCGCGTTGAATTACAGTCTGCAGAGCCGCGAAGGCCGGCTGGCGCGGCACCCAGCCAAGGCGGCGCAAAGGCGCGTCGTTTGCCACCAGGGCGGGCAGCAACAACGCTTTCAGCTTGAAGGGGGTCAATCGGGGGAAAGTCCGCGCCATGGTTGCCGCCCAACCAATGGGCAGGCGCCAGATCCCGGGCCGGGCGAGTTCAAAGCAGTCACGGATCGAGACCGGAGTGCCCGCGCAGAAAAAAGTTTGCCCTCCGGCATCCGGATGAGTGGCGCCCAGTTCAAGGGCTGCCGAAAGATCATCGACCTCCACCACGCTGAATGTCCCGGGCCACGCGAAACGCGCCACGGGGGATCCGCGCAGGGCCTTCCGGATGAAAGCCGAGAAATGACTGTCGATCCGCATGTCATCCCCGACGACCATCGCCGGGCGCACGATGCAGAAGGGCAGGCCCGATTCCCGTACGAGTTGTTCAGCCTGCGCCTTGGAAGCGCCGTAGGCGGATGCGGGGGCAGGCGGGGCGTTCTCGTCCAGTGGAACCGTGCAATCGTCACCCCTTGCCCGATCGACCGAACCAATGGTGGAGACAAAAACAAACCGGCGCAAAACCGGGCCGGCCGCCTGCGCCGCGCGGAGCAAATGACGTGTGCCCTCGACATTGATGACCGTGGCTGCGCCGCCCGCCTCGAATGAGGCGTTCGCCGCGCAGTGAATGATATAATCAACTCCGGCCACCGCATGCTGCCATGCTTCCGGCGACGCCAAATCGCCCAGTATCACTTCGACCCCGATCGCCTCCAAGCCGTCATCCCGGCGGCGTGAAAGCCCGCGCACCCGGTGCCCGGCCAGACGCAGCCGCTGGCAGAGATGCCGGCCGACGAATCCCGCCGCGCCGGTGACGAAGTAGCAGGAGGTGGTCATGGGGGAGGTGGGGATCGACTCAGCACGAACACATTCGGGTTAAACCCGTACCCGATATACCGCATGAAATGGTAGTTGAAGGCGAAGGGAATGGGCACGGTCGTGACGAAACTTTCCCTCTTGGACCAGTCCTGTATTTTTGCGGCGATGGGCGGCGGCAGGAATGTATTGGTAACGACGATGACATCCGGCATCCCTTCCCGGAACAGCCGGGCCGCCACCAGTTCATAGGCCTGAGGCTTGCCGTCAAATTTCATGAACAGGATCGGGGTGGCGGGTTGCCCGCCAAGGACAAAATAAAGCCAGGGGTGGGGCCCGATGATCAGGATGCGCTTCCCCTGCATGGCCCCGTTGGCGGCGACCGGCTTGAACCGCCCGATGGCCTCGATCTTCAAGGCGGAAGTCCGGATTCCCCGGAACGCTGGCACATCTTTGATGGGCAGAAAATTGCCCCAGAACGCCTGCTCGCCGTACGGATTGAGCAGGCCATTGACCAGAAGCAGCCCGGCCAGCGCGGTCACGATGAAGGGCGCGCCGATGACCTTCGCCTTTTCCATTTGTCGCGCACCATACAACGCGAGGTAAGGCAGGACGCCCGCGGCGCCGATGCCAAAATTGCTGATGCCGTTGCCGCTGGTGGTGGCGGACACAGCGCCGGCAACCGACCCGATCACCACCAGCCCGATCATGGTTTTCGTTTCAAGCGGTGAAGCGGTCGCGGTCAGCAGCAGGAGCATTACTCCGTAGATCGTGATGGCGAAATAACCGGTCACGGCATTGACGGACAGCACCATGGTCGCGAGAATCGCCGCACATCCTCCGCTGAGGGCGACGATCATGACCCGGCGCAAGAGCGCGCCACTGGTAAAACGCAAGACCGGTGCCTGGCCATCCGCGAGTCCGATGGAAACGGCCAGCAACATCAACAAACCCAGATAGGCGCTGGCGGCAGAGTACCCGATTTTCCAGGTTGTCACCAATCCGAGCAGGGCCCCGCTCGCCACTACCAGCAGGCACAGAACGGCCCACCGCAGGCCCGGCGGGCTTTTGGGGCCGAGCGGATGATCGAACGCCCGGCCGAGTTGCTGCCGCCAGATGAAAAGACCGCTGATTGCCAGCAGAGCAAGCCAGCTCGCGGCATGCACCGGCTGCCTGATCACTTCGGCCATCCCGAAGGATCGCGTGAAATTAATGGCATCGAGCAGGTCCTGCCAGAATGCAGGGCCATGGAGCAACCGCATGGTCGCCAGCACCGCCAGTCCGAAGCCGGCAGTGGCGAGCATCAGTTGCAGGCCCGCGCGCCAACCCCGCTGCCAGGTCGCTTCCAAGGTGGCCGTCAGGATAAGACCGAGTCCGACCGAGGGGTGGGTGTAGGTGAGCAAGGTCAGCAAGCCCGCGGCGATCACCGCGTAACGCGGGAATTTTTCCGGATCGCGGACAATCCACACCGCCACGAGGATGACGGTCAGCAAATAAGCGGTGGTATTATAACTGAAGGCGAATATCTGGAAAGGCACCCAGGCAAAAAAAACGGCCAGGCTCGCAAGTTTTTGCAGACGGGAGAACCCACCCAGTTTCGAGGCGGCGCGCCAAAAAAGCCCGCCAGTGACGCCATAGGCCGCGAGCAGGAGCAGCCGGCCGAACACCATCAAGTAGCTCTGGTCGGGGAAGACCAGGGCGTGCAGCTTGAAAAACGGGAGCACGAACAGGTAGCCGAGTTGCTGCAGGAACAGGTCATCCTGAAAAAACCGGCCCGTCCGCGTCAGGCTCGCGATCTGGCCGTAATACTGCATCTCGTCCTCAAAATCCAAGCCGAGCCAGACACGTGAAACGAGCCATACGAGGGCGGCGAACAGAGTGGTGACGGCGAGAATCGTAGCCAGACGGGAAGCGGGCGGGGATTCAGGCCGGGAGGGGGACATCATCGGTTAGAGTGGAGTCGAGACCCCCTTGACCCTAGCGGCGCACGCTGGTGAGGAAAGACTTTTCAACCACGGCGCTTCAGGCCGCAACGGACGGAAGTGATGCGACCGTCATCATGGCCTGCGCCGTGCAGGTGAGGCCTTTCCCATTGACCCGGTCCGGAGTCTAAGAGGTAATGATTAAAATGTTTTCTGCCCGTTCCAAGCTCACGCTTGCCCGCGCCACTTTGTTGCAGGACGCGCCGGTCTACGTGCAGTTTTATATCACCGCCCGCTGCAATCTTACCTGCAAGCAGTGCAACATCATCTACGCGAATTCCGACGTCCGCGAAGCCACGTTGGATGAGATCAAGCGGATGGCGGACAACTTTGCCCGGATGGGCGTGGCGATGGTGCTCCTGACCGGTGGCGAACCCTTCACCCGGCAGGATCTGCCCGACATCATCCGCGAGTTCGAAACCCGCGGGGTCCATGTCCGCATGCAGACCAACGGCCTCGCCACCGACGAGCGCATCCACGCGGCCGTCGAGGCGGGCGGACGCGACATCTCCATCTCGCTCGATTCCCTCTGGCCCGGCAATCAGGACGACATCAACGGCGGGTTCGCCAAATCCTGGCATGATGCGCTCCGCGCCATGGCGTCGTTCACCAAGTACCTGCCGAAGGAAGGCAGCTTCGCCTCGCTCGGCTGCGTCATCCAGCGCGACAACCTGGGCGACGTCGAGGACGTCATCCGCTTCGGCTCCGAGATCAGCTGGTTCTCTTCCGTGGTGCCGATTCATGTCACCTCGTTCGACCAGCCGATGAACTTCCGGACCTTTGACCAGACCAAACGCTGGAAAAAGGACGAGCTGCCCTATGTGGACCGGCTCATTGAGCGCATCCGCGCCATGCGGCGGGAAGGTTACCTGCTCTACGACTCCGACCAGTACCTGGATGACATCAAGCGCTTCGCGGCCGAGCAGGCGACGACGTGGCGCCGGCACAACGACAATGTGTGTGACAGCCCGAATCTCTACTTTGCCGTGCTGCCCAACGGCAACTTCGCTCCCTGCTGCGATCACCGCCTCGGCACCAACATCGCGACCTACGGCGACAACTTCCCGGAGATCTACCGCAGCACCATTTTCCGCGACGAGGTGCTCAAGGTCACCAAACCGTGTTCCGGCTGCATGTATGGCAGTTTCCCGGAGATGACCATCTCGATGCGCTACCTGAAGGCGAAGATGGAACGCATCAAGACCTTCATCACCTCGCCGCCGCCGAAGAAATGGCCCGTCACCTACGAGCAGATGCTCACCCTCGCCGAGCGCATCCGCACCGAGCCGCGCGAACGCATCCAGCTTCCCGGCCAGTTGCACCGTCTGAGTCTGGCCGCAGGCAGCGAACAGGAAGTCGCCAATCTCGCCTGAGCCATGCCCAAGAAAATCCTCTACGAGAGCGCGGTACATCAATTTCTCTGGGCCGGCCGGCGCCTGCGCGAGCATCTTGCCGCGACCGATCCCGCCGGTGCCGTGCGCCTTGCCGGCTGGATCAATTCGCTGACCATTGAAAACCCCGGTCCTGGCGGCGTGCGGATCGCCTGGACCGCCCCCACACCGGGTGAGCATCGCATCGAGTTGAAGCATGCAAAGTTCTATACCCGCGGCGACGCCGCCCCGCATTATCAGAAACAGGCCGAAGCCGGACTCACCTTTGTGGACGATCGCATCATGGCGGCGAACGTCGCCTTCTTCGATCGCGAACTCCGCGCGGTGCTGGTTCTCTCCGGTCTCTATACTGACGGGCAGCTGAACGATCATTTCACCGGTACTCGCGACGCCGCCCGCAAACATGCCGAGGAGGTTTTTCACGACGAGTGGGCCGCCAGCGTCGATGTGACGAAGATCAATGTTCGCCAGATGAACGAGGCCTGCACGGCGCCTGAGATGCGCCACATCCGCCAGGCCTTGGGCGATCTCACGGGCCGCACGCTGCTCGATGTCGGCTGTGGGCTGGGCGAGGCTGCGGTGTATTTTGCGCTCCTCGGCGCCGATGTCACTGCGACCGATATCTCACCGGGCATGTGCCACACGGCCGGCCGGCTCGCCGCCGCCAATGGCGTGACCATCAAGACCCACGTTTCCGCCGCCGAGGATCTCGGCCTCGGCGCCGGGGTGAAGTTCGATGTCATCTACACCGGCAACACGCTGCACCACGTCGACCTCGCCGCCACGCTGCCGCGGCTGCTGAAGCACCTGCAGCCCAACGGCACCTTTGTCAGCTGGGATCCCGTCGCCTACAATCCGGTCATCAACATCTACCGCCGCCGGGCCATGCAGGTGCGCACGGAGGATGAGCATCCGCTCCGGCTTGCCGACATCCGGGCCGTGCGGGCGCATTTCCACGAGTCGCACGCCGCCTGGTTCTGGCTCAGCACGCTCCTTATCTTCTGTGTCATGGCGGTCGTGCAGCGGCGCGACCCCAACCAGGAACGCTACTGGAAAAAGGTCGTCGAAGAAGCTGATCGCTGGGCCTGGCTTTACCGCCCGCTGGAGCTGCTCGACAAAGTTCTGCTGTTGCTCCCGTTCTTCCGCCCGCTTTGCTGGAACGTGGTTATCGTGGGCCGCGGCCCCAAGTAATCCATGAGTCCCGCCGACAAACTTTCCGCCTACCGGCTCTCCGTCGTCGCCCCCTGCTATAATGAGGAGGCCGGCCTGCCCGAGTTTGTCCGCCGCCTGAAGGCGGTCTGCACCCAGCTCGGCTGCGCCCATGAAATCGTGCTGGTGAACGATGGCAGCCGTGACCGCACGCTGGCCGTCGCCCTCGACCTCGCGCTGCAGGACCCCGTCATCCGCGTGGTCAACTTGCTGCGCAACTTTGGTCACCAGGCCGCCGTGACCGCCGGCCTGGATGTGGCCCGGGGCGATGTCGTGGTCCTCATCGACTGTGACCTGCAGGATCCGCCCGAGATCATCATCGAAATGGTGGCGGCGTGGAAAAACGGCGCCGACGTCGCCTATGGCCAGCGCCGCACGCGCGATGGCGAGACAGTCTTCAAGCTTTATACCGCCAAATTGTTCTACCGGCTCCTGAAACTGATGACCCAAAGCGACATTCCCTCCGATACGGGTGACTTTCGCCTGATGGACCGCCGCGTGGTCGAGGTTTTGCGCAGCATGCGCGAGCACCACCGCTTCATTCGGGGCATGGTCAGCTGGGTCGGCGGCCGGCAGGTCGCGGTGCCCTATGACCGCAAGCCCCGCTTCGCGGGCGAGACGAAGTATCCGTTACGGAAGATGCTCTCTTTTGCCCTCGATGCCATCACGTCTTTTTCGGTTGTGCCGCTGCGGCTCGTGACCTACCTCGCGCTCACCATCATCGCCTTGGCCATGATGGCGACGGTCACGGTGTTCGTGCTAAAGCTGGTCAACCCAGGCTACTTCATCCCCGGCTTTGCGGCGACCTTGCTGACCATTATTTTCTTTGGCGGCATCCAGCTCCTGGCGCTGGGCGTCATCGGCGAATACCTCGGACGCATGTATGAGGCGGTGAAGGCCCGCCCCATTTACATCGTCAAGGATATCTTCCCGCTGCCGGACCAGCCCGGCCCTTCTCTTGCCACTCCGGTCTTAGACCCGCCAACTCATCTCACTCCCCCGGGCTCTCATTAAATTCCTCCGGCGAGAGGGGCGGGGCGCACCCGCGCAGTGCCAACGGATGACCACGACGCAGTGCGCCTGGCCGGCAATTTTTATGCCTTCGCTCCGGCCTTGACGCGCGGGAAGCAGCGCGGACATCGTCACC
>CAZBLQ010000012.1:31820-45797 GCA_964492635.1 uncultured Oleiharenicola sp. | reverse complement strand
GGGTGAGCGGCTCGTAGCCCCAGTTCATGGTGAAGCGGCTGATGAGCGACGGGTCACGGCGGGCGACGGAGCCGAGGAGGCGCGCCAGCTTCTTGTTGGGAAAAAGGCTGTGGTGCGGACACGCGGCCCCGAACGGCATGAAATCGTTGCTGGCGGAGCGCTCCATGACCTCGGTGGTGAGATCCTTGACGCCGACGTAGGACGGCTTGGCCATGGGCCGGGCCATGCGGGGCTCCGGACTGAGGCTCGGCGGACGCGGGCGGACATAGTAACCGGACTGCGGCCGGGCCTCGAGGAAGCCGCGGTTTTCCAGCACCGTGTAAGCCTGCAGCACCGTGGCGATGCTCACGCCCCGCTGCAGCGACATGCGGCGGACGGACGGCACGCGGTGACCGGGCCGCAACGTGCCCTGCTCGATCAGCGATTGCAAGGAGCCGGCCAGCTCGGCGTAGAGCGGCTGCGACAGCACGGCGAGGGCGGGCTTCGCGACAGGAGGCGAGGGTAGCGTCTGGATCATGGCGTGGAAAAGACGGGCGGAGGATAGCGGAAAACGGGTGAACCGGGCAGCAGCAGACCGGACAAATTGCCACCAGCACAGTTAACCTATTTAGGTACTGACTCAGTTACAGTTTACAAATGCGGCAGGGCAATAAAAAACCCCGGTGTGCACGGTCTCAGGCGCCACAGGAGGTAGTATTCGAACTGCCGCAAATCGGCAGGCGCGAACATAGCTGGAGCGGCTGCTAGATAGAATAAAGTGTTACTCGATATGCGTTGATGGACACTGATACTCGAGGAGGTGCGGTGTCACTGGGCAGAGTATGTCTGGCGTGGACAATCCCTCAATCTGCATTGCTCAGCCAGCTGAACGACAATGTCCGACAACTTCCGAAAAGGTCAGTGTTCAGACCTCGATCTCGCCGCGGAGATAGAGGACGGTACGGCCGGCGATTTTTACCCGGTCGCCGCTCCGGTCTGAAATAGTCGAAGGGACGAGCTCGCACCACAACTCGCCGCCCCGGACGGAAACTTGGCGGGCGTGGAGTTTGGTTTTGCCCAACTGGTTCGCCCAGTAGGGAATCAGGGCGCAATGAGCGGAGCCGGTGACGGGATCCTCGGGTACGCCGACTTGGGGCGAAAAAAATCGGGAGACAAAATCACAATCAACACCCACTGCGGTGACAATGAGTCCACGGCCGCCGAGCGCCGCAACCTTGAGCTGGTCGGGGCGCAGCGCTTCAACGGCAGCGGCATCAGGCAGCACGGCGAAAAAATCAAACTTGGTGCGACCAAGCCAGGACGGAGCCCGGCCGATGGCCGCGGTCACTTCGCGCAAAGCGGTGGATTCCGCGACCGGTGGAGTCGAGGGAAAATCCAGCTCGAACAATTCCCCCTGCCGGGTGACCGTGAGCGGCCCGCTCTTGGAATCAAAAGTGACAAGGGTGCCGGGTTGGTTGAGCTGGGAGAACAGCACGAAGGCGGTGGCCAGGGTGGCATGGCCGCAGAGTTCCACCTCGACGGCGGGCGTGAACCAGCGGAGATGGAATCGCGCTTCACCCTCCTTCGCCGGGGAAAAATTGCTCTGGCCGGGAATCGCTGTTGCATTGGCTTCGGAGGGCAGGCCCGTCCTCACGAAGAAAGCGGTTTCGGCGAGGCCGTTCTCGGATGCGATGTGCTGCATGGTTTCGTCCGGCAGCCACCGGTCGAGCGGCACGACCGCGGCGGGATTGCCGTGAAAGGTTTTCTCGGTGAAGGCGTCGACCCAGTACAGGGGCAGTTTCATTTTTGATTATGGCTTTTCGATCAAGCAGTCGCCGCCTGGGATGCCGGCATTTCAGTCACCAGAGTTGCAACCGACAAAAATCGAAAAACGGGAATCGAAAATCCAAATTCGCCTGTGTCAGGCGTATTGCTGCAGCGCTGCACCGGTGAGCCGGCAGATCTGCCATTCCTTCATGCGGCGGGCGCCGATTTTTTCGTAGAACTCGATGGCGGGCTGGTTCCAGTCGAGCACCGACCACTCCATGCGGCCGCAACCGCGGGCGTTGGCGATTTTCGCGAGGTGGAGCAGCAGGGCCTTGCCAATGCCGCGCTCGCGAAACTCGGGCTTCACAAAGAGATCCTCCAGATAGAGGCCGGGTTTGGCGAGAAAGGTGGAATAGTTGAAAAAATAGAGGGCGAAGCCGGCGGGCCGGCCGTCCTCCTCGGCGATGACGACCTGGGCGGCGGGCGGATTGCCGAAGAGTGTGCCGCGCAGGGTTTCCTCGGTGGCGATCACCTCGTGTTGCAGTTTTTCATAGACGGCGAGGTCGCGGATGAAACCCAGGATGAGCGGCACGTCGCCGACGGTGGCAGAGCGAATGAGACGGGACATGAGCAGATTCCTATGGGGTGGTTTTCCTGGAGGCGAGCGCATCGTCGGGGCCATGCAGGCGATCGCGCCTATTTATTCCACGGCAAGATTTAACAGTGAGGTGGAGCAAACGACTCCGGTTGAAGTCAGTATCAGCAACCATCCGGCCAACATGAAACCCAACACTCCATTCCCTCCTGTAATTGTTCGCGAACTGTTTGTCGCCGTGCTGGCGGCGATATTGCTTGTCACTTTGCCGGGTTGCATCGCCGCTACGGCCGGTGTCGGCGCGGTGGCCTTCCAATCGCAATCTGGAATCGAACCTGGGGGAGGAATATAACAAGGTGGCTGATGCAGCGCGTCTGGCGATCAAGGAGCTCGAATTCGCCAAAGTCAGGGAGAACAAGGATTCGCTGAATGCGGTGCTGGTGGCCCGCACGGCGCTCGACAAGAAGGTCGTCATTACGATCGCAAATTCCGGCAAGAAGCTGACAAACATCAAGATTCGCGTGGGGCTGATGGAAGATGAGCAGCTCTCCATCGCCATCCTGGACAAGATCAAGGCCGGTCTTTGAGCCAGGAGCAAACTCCCGCCGGGTTTGGGCCAAGATGCAGGATTGCAATGCGCTGCGGGGAACCTGATATCAAGGGCTCATTATTCCATGCTGCGTAAGCTAATTTCAAAAATCCGTCAGTCCTTTACGAAGGAAGAGAAACGTCCCGATCCAAAACCGGCCCATAAATCCGGCAAACCCACGCCCAAACCCGGCGAATACCGGCACGAACGGCGCGGGGGCGGCCATACGCCCAAGCCTGCTGGCTCCGGCCGGCATCCGGCGCCAATCCACTCCCAGCCGAGACCCACCCAAAGAGCGCCGGAAGGAAGGCCCGTCCAACACGCCCAGCCCCCGCGCCCGGCCGCCCATATTCCTCGTGCCAGTCACCCGCCCAAGCCGCTGCCCGAAGTGCCGAAGATGGATACGCCGTTCACGGCGCTCGGACTTAATGACCGGCTCGCCTTTGCGGTGCAGGAGATGGGTTACACGATCCCGACGCCTATTCAGGTGCAAGGTATCCCGGCGGTGCTCGCCAACCGCGACGTCATCGGCTCGGCACAGACCGGCACGGGCAAGACGGCGGCGTTCGCGCTGCCCATCCTGCAAAGGCTGGCCAGCCACGGTTCCATGCGCTGTCTCATCCTCGAGCCCACGCGCGAACTCGCCGTGCAGGTGGAGGAAGCTTTCAAGAACTTCGCCAAATTCACCGACCTCCGCATCACCGTGGTTTACGGCGGCGTGGGCTACGGCAAGCAGCGCGAGGATCTTGCCCATGGCATGGACGTGCTCGCCGCCACGCCCGGCCGATTGCTTGATTTCATGGAGCAGGGCGAGGTCCGTCTCGATCACATCGACATTCTGGTGCTCGACGAGGTTGACCGCATGCTCGACATGGGTTTCCTGCCCGATGTGAAGCGCATCGTGGCCAAGGTGCCCCGGACGCGCCAGACGCTGTTTTTCACCGCCACGCTGCCGCCCGAAATCGAACAGCTCGCCGCGTGGGCGCTGCGCGATCCGTTCAAGATCGCCGTCAGCCGCGAGCGCTCGACCGCCGAGACCATTTCCCACGGATTTTACCCGGTGGTGCAGGCACAGAAGTTCGACCTGCTCGTCCACCTGCTGGAGCAGACGCAATACAAGAGCGTGCTCATCTTCTCGCGCACCAAGTCCGGCGCCGACTACGTGGCCAGCCGCCTCAAACACGCCGGCCACACCTGCGCCGTGATGCATGCCGACCGCAGCCAGCAGGAGCGCACCGACGCGCTGAAGGGTTTCAAGTCGGGCAAATTCGAGGTGCTGGTCGCCACCGATGTCGCCGCGCGCGGACTCGACATCGCCGGTGTATCTCATGTGATCAATTTCGACGTGCCGGAGAATCCCGAGGACTACGTCCACCGCATCGGCCGCACCGGCCGGGCGCAGAACACCGGCGATGCCTTCACGCTGGTGACCGAGGAAACCTGGCGCGACGCCCGCTCCATCGAGCGGTTCATCGGCATGACCATCGAATGGAAGAAGGTGGAGGGTTTCAATTACACCTACTCGGGCATCTTCGACGGTGGCGGCATGCCACAACTTGCGGCCCCCAAGCCGGTCAGCCGGCTGACCCGCGGTGTGCGGCGCTAAAAAGCCTGCGTCTTTTTGGTTGGTGCTGCGTCTGCCTTGGGTGAACCCGATTCACCCATGAAAAATCCCGACCCAGAGACGGTTAAAGATTATGTGCGCGAGCGCTACGGCGCCCTCGCTGAGCAGGACGCCCCCGGCGACTGTGGTTGCACCGCGACCGGCTGCTGCCAGGGCTCCGAAGCCTTGGCGAAGGAGGCTGGGGGCAATACCGCCAACTACAGCGCCCAGCTCGGCTACAGCGCCGCTGACCTGGCCAGTGTGCCTGAAGGCGCAGACCTCGGTCTCGGCTGCGGCAATCCGCTGGCCATCGCCAGCATCAAAGCCGGCGAAACCGTGCTCGATCTCGGCAGCGGCGCGGGCTTCGACGCCTTTCTCGCGGCCCGCCAGCTGGCCGGCACGGGCCGGGTCATCGGGGTCGACATGACTGCGGCGATGGTGGCCAAGGCCCGCCGCAATGCCGCCAAATCCGGTTTCGCCAATGTCGAGTTTCGGCTCGGCGAAATCGAGGCCCTGCCCGTCGCAGATGCCTGTGTGGACCTGATCATCTCCAACTGTGTCATCAATCTCTCGCCCGAAAAACCCCGGGTCTTCGCCGAGGCGTTCCGGGTGTTGAAGTCCGGCGGCCGACTGGCCATTTCCGACGTTGTGGCAACCAAGCCGCTGCCGGAAGACATCCGGGCTCAGTTGCCGCTCATCGGGGCGTGTATCGGCGGCGCCTCGCTCGTCGATGAACTCCGCGCCATGCTGGCCACGGCAGGCTTCACTCGCGTCGAGATCGACTTGAAAGGTGCGTCGCGGAAATTCATCGCCCAGTGGGGCGACGATCCGAGGGTTGCAGACTATCTGGTGTCCGCCATCATTACCGCGTACAAACCCTGAGCGTGAACGCTGCCACCGATGTCATCATGGATAAGTCTGTCCCGGGATTCGATGCCGGGGTGCTTGAATTTGCATCGCGTCTGCGGGCGTTTATCCGCCGGCGCGTACGCAACGAAACAATGGCGGACGACCTGGCACAGGAGACTCTACTGAAGGTTTATCGCTCCCGGGCCACGCTGCGCGACGACACCAAGCTGGAAGCCTGGCTCTACCAGATCGCTCGCGGCACGATCATCGACCATTACCGCCGGCAACGCCCGCAGGAGGAACTGCCGGCAGCCATTGCCGGGGAAAGTCCCGACGAGGTCGCCGCCATGCGGGCGCGGGTGCTGGTATCGATGAAGCAGTTCCTGGAGGAGCTGCCGGAAGCCTACCGCGAACCGGTGCGGCTGGCCGAGATTGAGGGCCTGCCGCTCGCGCGCATCGCCCTGCGGCTCGGGCTCTCGCTGACGGCGGTCAAGTCCCGTGTGCGCCGCGGCCGGGCGATGCTGAAGAAAAAATTACAGGATTGCTGCCGGTTCGAATTCGACCGGCTGGGCCAGGTCATCGGCTACGAGCGGCGCAAGTTGCTTTGTTGCCAGAACTGATCCACGTGACGTTCGAGTAACGAAGGAATTTGGTGCTTGTTTCATATTCCTATATAGGAATATTGTTTGCCGCCATGGAACTGGTCCAGATCTACCAATGCCTGTGTGACGTGACCCGGCTGCGCGTCCTTAACCTGCTGGCGCAGGGGCCGCTGTGTGTCTGCCATTTTCAGGAAGTGCTGGGCGAGCCCCAGGTAAAAATTTCCAAGCACCTGGCGTACCTTCGGACGCGGGGACTGGTGCAGGTCGAGCGGAAGGGCAACTGGATGGTCTATGAGCTCCCGGCCAGGCTTTCGCGTGAGTTGAAGGCCAATCTCGCTTGCCTGCAGGATTGCGCGAAAGAGAACCCTCTCTTCCAGCGCGATCTGGCCCGGTTGGCGAAACGGGCGAAGGAATTCGCGGTCCGCAGCCCGTGCGGTTGCGCCTGAACTTAATTTCATGAACGACAAACCGCCTTACCAGGTACTCATTCTCTGCACCGGCAACTCCGCCCGCAGCATCCTCGGGGAATATCTGCTCCGCGCGAAGGGCCGGGGCCGCTTCGCGGTGCAGAGTGCAGGTTCCCACCCGACCGGCCGGGTCAATCCGCTGGCGGTGCGTGTGCTGGCCGAGAAATACAACCTTGATGCCGGGGCGGCGCGCTCGAAATCGTGGGACGAGTTCAAGGCCGTGAAGTTCGATTTTGTCATCACGGTTTGCGACAATGCCCGGGAGGCCTGCCCGATCTGGCCGGGGCAGCCGATGATCGCCCACTGGGGCTCACCCGACCCGGCGGCGACCATGGGCACGGAGGAGGAAAAATATCGCGAATTTGTGAACGTGGCCTCGCAGATTGCGCGGCGCGTGGAATTGTTCTGCGCGTTCCCTGACGAAAAGCTGCTGGACGCTGTGGCAGTGCGCGGCGTCGGCGAACAATTCAAGCTCGAAGGCGAAACAGGGCAGGCGCGATGAACAAGCCCGCGCACCCGTTGCTGGGCCGGTTGTCATTTCTGGACCGTTACCTGACCCTCTGGATATTTCTGGCGATGGCTGCCGGACTGCTGGCCGGCCGTTTTCTGCCGGGGATTCCCCGGGCACTGACCTCATGGAGTGTCGGGACGACCTCGATCCCGATCGCGGCCGGCCTCATCATCATGATGTATCCGCCGCTGGCCAAGGTCCGCTATGAGGAACTCGGCGATGTGTTCCGCGACCGGCGGGTGCTGGGGCTATCGTTGGTACAAAACTGGCTGATCGGACCGGTGCTGATGTTCGGGCTAGCGGTGGTCTTCCTGCGCGACCAGCCGGAATATTTTGCGGGATTGGTGCTGATCGGGCTGGCGCGTTGCATCGCCATGGTGATCGTCTGGAACGATCTCGCCGGCGGCAGCCGGGAATATTGCGCAGGACTGGTGGCCTTCAACGCGCTGTTTCAGGTTTTTTGTTTCGCTCCGTTGGCATGGTTGTTTTTGAAGGTCTTGCCGCCACTGCTGGGCGTGCAACTTGGAGCGCTGGATCTTTCGAGCGTCACCATCCCCAGCGTAGCGAAGAGCGTGTTCATTTACCTCGGGATCCCCTTTCTGGCCGGCTGGCTGGGGCGGTTTTGGCTCCGGCGCGGAGCGGAGGGTACGGCGTGGTATGATCGGAAGTTCATCCCCTTCATCAGTCCGTTCACGCTGGGCGCGCTGCTTTTCACGATTTTCGTCATGTTCAGCCTGAAGGGTGACGCGGTGTTGCGCATCCCGCTGGACGTCCTGCGCATCGCATTGCCGCTGCTGGTGTATTTCGGGATAATGTTTGGCGCGACGTTCTGGATGAGCGTACGGATGGGCGCCGACTACGAGCGGGCGGCGACGCTGGCGTTCACCGCGGCGGGCAACAATTTCGAGCTGGCCATCGCGGTGGCGGTGGGGGTGTTCGGGCTCGCCTCGGGTGCGGCCTTTGCGGCGGTGGTCGGACCGCTGGTCGAGGTGCCCGCACTGATCGCGCTCGTGAACGTGGCGCTGGCGTGGAAACGCCGGCTGGCGGCGCGCCCGCCCGGCGGGATTTGAATTGCGCGCGGCGCGGCGGACGCTTCGCTGGCACGCCTCACATGAAACTGGACATTCCCGCAGGCGATTTTGCCGGCTACATCTTCGACCTCGACGGTACCTTGGTGGACACCATGCCGCTGCACTACCGGGCATGGAACCGGGCCATGCAGCTGGCCGGACTGAAACAGGAACTCAGCGAGGATTTGTTTTATTCACTGGGCGGCATGCCGACGGTCAAGGTGGCGGCAGTCTTTGCCCAGCACTACGGGCTCACCATCGACGTCCAGAAGGTTTTCCACAAGAAAGAGGCGCTTTTCCTGGAGCTGCGCGCTGAAATGCGGGTGATCGATGCCGTGGTCGCGGTGGCCCGGAAAGCGTGGGGGCGGATTCCCCTGAGCGTGGCGTCGGGCGGGCCCCGCGACGTCGTGCGGCACACCTTGGAAATGATGAAACTGGCCGATCTGTTTCCCGTGGTCGTGACGCCGGAGGATGTGCAGCACGGCAAACCGTCGCCGGAAATGTTTCTGTTGGCGGCCAAAAAAATGGGGGTGGCTCCGGAGAAGTGCCTGGTGTTTGAAGACGCCGAGCCGGGTTTCCAGGCAGCGGAGGCTGCCGGCATGAAATGGGTGCGTGTGTCGAGCCGACCGCCGGATAGACGGTCGGCCTGAGCGGTCGCTTTTGATTTGAATCAGCGTTCTTAAACAGGTGGGCTGGCTGCATGACTTTTGCCGAGCTAGCCAACCCGGGAATTCTGATCCAGCCGGTGTACGAGCCCGGCAAACCAATCGAACAGGTGGCCCGCGAACTGGGTCTGGATCCAACGGGCATCATCAAGCTGGCGTCGAATGAAAACCCCTTCGGCCCATCCCCCAAGGCGGTGGCGGCGGGGGAGCGGGCGTTGCGGGAGGCGCAGCTTTACCCCGATGGCGGCTATTATGGGCTGCGGCAGAAACTGGCGGAGAAATGGAAACTGGGCTTGGACCAGTTCATCATCGGCGACGGTTCGAACGAACTCATCGAGCTGCTGGGGCACGCCTTTCTGGCGCCGGGTCTGGAGTGCGTGATGCACCAGTCGTCGTTTGTCATCTACAAGCTCGTGACGCTCATGTTTGGCGCGAAGCCGGTGGAGGTGCCGCTGGTCGGCATGCGGCAGGATTTAAGGGCACTCGCGGCAGCAGTGACGCCCCGCACACGGCTGGTGTTCCTTGCGAGCCCGGCCAACCCGGTGGGTGTGGCCAACACCGAGGCGGAGATCACGGAGCTGGTGCAGGCGTTGCCGCCCCACGTGATCTTGGTGTTTGACGAGGCGTATGCCGAATACGTCGACCAGGCGCCGGACCTGCGTCCTTTGATCGCTGTCGGGCGTAAGGTGATCTGCCTGCGGACTTTCTCAAAAATATACGGGCTGGCGTCGCTGCGGGTGGGCTACGGTTATGCGGCGCCGGAGTTGATCGCCATCGTGCAGCGGGCGCGGCAGCCGTTCAATGTCAGCGGCGTCGCGGCGGCGGCGGCGATTGCGGCACTGGACGACCACGAATTTGTGGATAAATGCCGGCGGGAAAACCGCACCGGCATGGCGCAACTGGAGGAGGGTTTCAAAAAACTAGGACTGGAGTTTGTGCCGGGCACGGGAAATTTCCTGCTGGCCCGGGTGGGCGACGGGGCGGGCGTCTTCGGGGCGTTGCAACAGCGCGGCATCATCACGCGGCCGGTCAAACCCTACGGTCTGCCGGAGTGGCTGCGCATCACGGTTGGTACGCGCGCCCAGAACGACCGGCTGCTCGCGGCCTTGGCGGAAGCGGTCAAAAGTTGAACACTGTAGAACCGGCGCTAGCCGCCGGGCCGGAATTGATTTATGGAGCGGCACGCCGACAAGCGGCGGCCCTACATTAGCCGACAGGTTTGGCCATTCACTCAGCGCTTGGTCGCCGCCCGTTGCAACCGGTCATTGATGGCGGCAGCCAGCCCGCCGGAATCATCCGGCAGCGCCTCAATCCAGATTTGCCGGTGATGCCCCTCGTCGGCTTGGCGCAAAACGCGATAAAGATTGCGGGCCATGTCCACCAGCACGGCCCGGTCGCTCAGCCAGTAGGCATTTTTGGCCACGGAACCCGCAGGTTTCCTCAGGAATATCCCGGCCACCTGCGGCGGCAGTTTCGTCCAGGGGCTCTTGATGACCAGCGGGGTATGCGGACTGTAATGCTGGGGTAGCATCCCCGGCGCGAGCAAGCCGGCGGCCTTCTTAATACGGTTCCGGTTTTGCGCGGCCCGCGCAACCGGCCGGCCGAGGAATTTTTCCAGCATCTCCGTCGTGATGGCGCCAGGGCGCAGGATCTTCGGCCGGGCCGGATTCGTCAGATCCAGGATGGTTGACTCGACCCCGACGCGACATGAACCGCCGTCGAGGATGTGCGGAATTTTTCCGCCCAAGCCATCGAACACATGGGCGGCAGTCGTCGGACTGATATAGCCAAAGGTGTTGGCACTGGGCGCGGCGAGCGGAAGACCGGAGAGGCGCAGGAGACGGCGGGCGAGAGGATGGGCCGGGGAGCGGATCGCCACGGTGTTGCGGCCGGCGGTCACGATTCCTGGCACGCAAGGTTTCTTGGGCAGCACCAGGGTGAGCGGGCCCGGCCAGAAACGGCGCGCCAGTTTTCGCGCCGCGTCGTTGAATTCCGCCAGTTCCTCGGCGTGGGCCAGATCGAGCACGTGCACGATGAGGGGATCGTTGGTCGGTCGTCCTTTGGCTTGGAAAATCGCCCGGCAGGCCCGGGCGTCAAGGGCATGGGCGGCGAGGCCGTAGACCGTTTCCGTGGGGAAGGCCAACAGTTCGCCCCGGCGGAGTGCGGCGACGAGCCGGCGCAGGTTGGCGGGAGTGGGGGAGTAAATTCTGGCCTTCACGGGATGTGGGGACAAAAAAGCCGGAGCAAATGCTCCGGCTGAAAGGGGTGGCGTGGCAACGGCTTATTGCATCGTCAGCAGATTGCGCGCGCTCTTGATCTTGGAGGTGACGTGGCGCTGCTGCTTGGAAGACAAGCCGGTGTACTTGCGCGGGAGAATCTTGCCGGTATCGGTGATGTAACGGCTCATCAACTGCGGGCTGGTGAACGGAATCTCCTCCGGCTTGAGGGTCTGCTGGGCGGGCTGCTTTGTTTCGGTGCTGCTCATGATGGGAAAAGGAGTCGGAAGGTTGGCGCTCGGCCCCACTCTGTCAACGGGCATTTTTTGTTTGCCAATCCAGTCGAGGCGGCCTGTTTGGAAACCGGGTTAGTCCCCGTAGCTCAAATGGATAGAGCACGCGTTTCCTAAACGTGTGATCCCGGTTCAATTCCGGGCGGGGGCACCAAGTTTCTTTTCGAAGCGGAAAGAAACTTGTCCACGTAGCCTTGGCGAAGGCGGACTGCCGAGTGAATGCTCCGAGGCTACGGCTCGGCGAGCCGAATGCTACCTCTGCGAACCGGGAGTCTCCTTGGCGGTCGCGATCAGGGATTGTTCCAGAATCGTCCTGAACAAGGAAGTTTTCTTTGCCGGGGCGTCCGTCGTAAAGCTCGTGGGAGCCTGTGAGGAATTTGGATCATCATACCTGGCCGTTTCAGATTTGCGAGACGCAGAGGCGCAGCCGCTGTCACTGAAAAGCGAAACAACTAGAATCATCAATAACGCAGATCGTTTCATGGTGTGTGGGTGGTTGATACCCCTAGCATACGGGACTCCAGCGGATGGACGTTAGTTGATTATATTGATGCAGACATTGCCTGGGTTGATGGCCGGCAAGGCGAGAAACACATGCGAATGCACTCCGCATGGAGCCCGCGATTTTCACCTATCATGGTAGAGCCTGCCTGGCGTGCCCGGCCTCACATGCCGCTCTTGAATGTCTTGTGGTCGACTACGCCGCTGGCGCGGACCTGACGCAGGGCCTTCCCGTATTCCTCCAGCAGCCGCAGGGCGTAGTGCAGTCGCTGCCGGATCAGGGTATCCTCCTTGGCCAGATCCGCCGTGCCATCGGGCGCGTTCAGGTTGCTGCCCACGTGCTGCACAATCACATGCTCGGGGATCCAGGCGAGCCGGTTGTTCTTGTAGCTGCTCATGCGCAGCTCGGCCACCGGATAACTTCCCCCGCGGCTGGCGGAGACAGTCACAATCAGCGCCGGCTTGTGTCCGATTTCATCCGCGGTGCAGTTGAGCAGAAAGTTTTTCACGCCTGGTGTCGCCATCCCGCTCCACTCCGGCGAAACGACCACGAGCGCGTCGGCCGCCTTCAACTCCGTCGAGATCGGATCCCACAACGCATCCGGTGCGCCGCCGGTGGACTCGTCCCAAAGGGGCAGGGGATTGCCGCTCAGGCTGAAGAGGTGCACCTCGGCTCCAGCGTGCTCCCGGGTCAGGACCGATTTGATATAGTTCGCCACTTTGAGTGACTGGGCTTCTGCCCGGTGGCTGCCGCTGAGGATGAAAAATTTCATGGGCCTGACCATGCCCCAGCTAGGGCTTGCTTGCAAGCTGGCCAGGCTTAACGCTCCCGGCCTGTGCCAAATTCCTTCGGCAAACTTTTCCGCATCACCACCTGGGGCGAAAGCCATGGCCCGGCTGTGGGCGTGATCATTGATGGCTGCCCGCCGCGAATGCCGCTGACGGTGGAGGAAATCCAGGCCGACCTCGACCGCCGCCGTCCCGGCCAGAGCGACATCACGACGCCGCGCAAGGAGGCCGACAAGGTGGAGATTTTGTCGGGAGTTTTTGAAGGGCTCACCACCGGCGTGCCAATCTCGCTGCTGGTGCGCAGCGCCGATGCCCGGCCCGAGGCATATGCCGAGATGCGGGAGAAATTCCGTCCTTCCCACGCTGACTACACCTATCAGGCCAAATACGGTCATCGTGACCATCGCGGTGGCGGACGCTCCTCCGCCCGCGAGACCATCGGCCGAGTGGCCGCCGGAGCCGTGGCCCGGAAAATTCTTCAACTCGCCGGCGGTCTGGAAGTCCGGGCGTTCGTCATCCAGATTCATGATATCGCTGCACCGGTGATTGCCAGATTTCCCACGCTTGCCGAGGTCGAGGCCTCGCCGGTTCGCTGCCCGCACCTGGAGACGGCCGCACAAATGGTCGAGCGCATCAAGCAGGCGCGCAGCGCGGGCGATTCCGTGGGCGGCGTCATCGAATGCCGGGTGCGTAACGTCCCGGTTGGTTTGGGCGAACCGGTGTTCGACCGACTGGAGGCGGATCTGGCGAAGGCGATGCTTTCGCTGCCGGCGACCAAGGGCTTTGAAATCGGCAGTGGCTTTGCCGGCACGCTGCTCAAAGGCTCGCAGCACAACGACGCCTTTGTCGCACCCGGCGGCAGCATCCGCACCGCCACGAACCGTTCCGGCGGTGTGCAGGGCGGCATCAGCAACGGCGAGGAGATTGTCTTCCGCACCGCCTTCAAGCCCACGGCGACCATTCTCCAGCCGCAGAAAACCGTGGATGTGCGCGGGACCGAGACGGAGCTGGTGGCGCGCGGCCGTCATGATCCGTGCGTCGTGCCCCGGGCCGTCGTGATTGTCGAGGCCATGACGGCGCTGGTGCTGGTGGATCACTGGATGCGGCACCAGGCGCAGAACCAGGCATTCAAGTTCTGATTTCCATCAATAACGCAAAAGAACCCGGGGAGAGAGTGCCCACGGAAAACACGGATTATCCAGAAACGGATTTGAACCACAAAGACACGGAGACACAAAGTGTAGAGGACCAGGGATGACGGCAGAAAACTTCTGCTTCATATCTCGGTGCCTTCGTGATTCAAACAGGTTCAGTTTTCTCAGATGCTGTGCTGCTTGGTCTGGATAAGAAGCAGCTGTAAGCAGTTGGTGGCAGTTGCATTCTTGGCGCACTTGGCGATCTTCGTGTAAGGATGACCTCCGTCTATTTCATCATCGGTACGCCGGTCTCCGGGCGACGCAGGATTGTGCGCGATCTGATTG
>CAZBLQ010000012.1:20171-31720 GCA_964492635.1 uncultured Oleiharenicola sp. | reverse complement strand
TTCATCATCGGTACGCCGGTCTCCGGGCGACGCAGGATTGTGCGCGATCTGATTGAAAACGGCCTGGGTGCGGACGACCGGGTGACGGTGCTGCTCGCCGAGTCGGAAGCCGCCGATCCGGTTGACGTTCAACTGGCGGCGTTGCCCAACACGGAAATCCAGCGCTGGCAGTGGTCTTCCACCGGACTGCCGGCGGTCAAGCTGCCCGACGGTGCCACGGTTTTCTTTCTGGCCGATTCGCACCACAGCCCCATCGACCAGATCGAGGCGTTGAAACCATGGCTCGAGTTGCATGGCGCCCAGCTCGCGCGGATTTTTTGCACGATCGACTGCCAGTTGGCCGAGCAGCAGCCGGTGTTGAAGCAACTGTTCGCCGGCTGCATCCATTTTGCCGACGTGGTTTTCCTGACCAAGCGCGAGGGCGTCGCCAACAAATGGCTCAGCGATTTCCTCAAACACTTCACGGATGAGCATTTCCCCTGTCACTTTGTGCAGGTGAAGACAAAGGGAAACCTTCCCACTCCCCTGGTGTGGCTTGACCCCACCGCCCGCCGGGTCTCGCAGTACTTCGACGAGAACGAAACCTACGAGATCGAGGGCCTCGAGACCGACGATGAGGACGACGAGGAGGAGGATACCGGCCTGATACCGGAGGATCCCTATTTCACCCGTGATCGCAGCGGGCGGCGCGTGAAGGAGCTGCCCAGTTTTCGCGATCATTCACACCGGCGGCCGGCAAAATAACCCGCTCGAAAAACGGCGGATATGCCGCCGCCCATCGGAGTAGACTAGGGCATGATAATTCTTGAGACTTCAGCCATTGACGCCCCGACCATGAAATCGCTCCCCTCCACCCGCACCATGTACCGGGCGCTGATCCGGCGCGACCCGGGTTACGAGGGCGTGTTTTTCACCGGGGTCAAAACCACCGGCATCTTCTGCCGGCCGACCTGCCGGGCCAAGAAGCCCAAGCCGGAGAACGTGGAGTTTTTTCCGACCACTACCGAAGCCTTGCACGGCGGCTACCGGCCCTGCCGGCTCTGCCGTCCGATGGACTCAACCAGGCCGGTGCCGCCGCTGGTGGAGAAATTGCGCCGGGCGGTCGAGGCCGCCTCGGACGGGCGCGTCACCGACAAGGATCTGGCCGCAATGGGCGTGGAGCCTTCGACCGCGCGCCGGCAGTTCAAAGCCTATCATGGTCTGACCTTTCACGCCTACCAGCGGGCACGGCGCATGGGCCTGGCGCTGCGCGACGTGAAAGTCGGCCGGCCGGTCATCGAGGTGCAACTGGCGCAGGGCTACGAGTCTACCAGCGGATTTCGCGAGGCGTTCACGCGCATATTCGGCCAACCGCCGCGTGAGGCCAAAGCCGGCCACTGCCTTCTCGCCCAGCGCATCGAGACGCCCTTGGGCACCATGCTGGCGGTTGCCGACGACAGCGGGTTGAGGTTGCTTGAGTTTGCTGATCGCCGCGGACTGGAGCGCGAGCTGGCCGGACTGCGCCGCCGGCTCAAATGCGCCATCGTGCCCGGCAGCAACGCGACGCTGGAAAAAACCGGCCGGCAGCTTGTCCGTTATTTTGCCGGGGAGTCCTTGACCTTCGATCTGTCGCTTGCGCCGGTCGGTTCGGATTTCCAGCAGCGCGTGTGGGCGGAATTGCAGAAAATCGCGCCCGGCCAGACGCGTTCCTACGCGGACATGGCCGCGAAACTGGGGGTGCCCAAGGCGCCGCGCGCCATCGGCCGCGCCAACGGTTCGAACATGCTGGCGCTGGTCATTCCGTGCCACCGTGTCATCCGGGCCGATGGTTCGCTGTGCGGCTATGCGGGCGGGCTCTGGCGCAAACAGCGCCTGCTGGAGCACGAGAGGAAATACGCCCGGTGACATTGAAGAAGGAAGGTTGACCACGGATTACACGGATATGCACGGATGAGGAAAACTTGCCCGAATCCGCCGGAGAAATGACAGAGTGGGCAAGGGCTGTAAGTCAGGCCTAGGTTCCCCGTTTCTCTCTGTAGATGGAGCCTTTGCGCGTATCAGCGTTCATCCGTGAAATCTGTGGTTAAAAACATGATCGGAAAGCCCAGCAGGGACGTTTCCTGATGCCCCAACAAAACTCTTGCGCCACCGGGGTCGGGGCGTATCCATGACCCTTCTGTTTTTTGCCCGGGTGGTGGAATTGGTAGACACGCAGGTCTCAGAAGCCTGTGCCTAACAGCATGCGAGTTCGAGTCTCGCCTCGGGCACCATCCGTCGCTCCGCGCTGCGGAGCTATGGATGGCAGGCCACCCGCCTACGCTTTCGCATTGCGAGAGCTACGGCGAGGTGTCTCGCCGTAGCTCGAAAGAGCGGAGGCGGACGATTTATGTATTATACTTACGTTCTCGAAACTGTTGATGAACCTAAACATTACTATGTGGGTTCAACTGAGGAGTTAACCGTCCGAATGGCGGGTCACAATGCCGGGCCGTCCACTCATACTGCCAAGCACAGGCCGTGGAAGTTGGTGTGGCATGCAGCTTTCCCTAACAGGGCCAAGGCGGAGTCGTTTGAACGATACCTGAAGACTGCCTCAGGACGAGCATTTCAGAAAAAGCACCTTTAAGGATAGCTCGACCCTATTGAATCAGGTCCTGAATAAGCGGTTCGATTCTTGGTGCGGCCGGCGTGAACTTGATGGCTTCGCGGATGAGGACCTCGGCGCGGGCTCCCTTCGTCTCGTCGTTGACGTGCAGCGTGCACAGGAGGGTGCCGGGGCCGACCGGCGCACCGATCTTGATGAGGTCGGCGATGCCGACGGCATGATCGATTTTGTCGGTCACCGCCGCGCGGCCACCGCCGAGCGCCATGATGGCGTGGCCGCACTTGAGCGCGTCGACTTCGCTCACGAAACCCTTGGCGTCGGCGGGCGCCTTGACTTCGAGAAGTTTCTTCGCGGTGGGCAGAATTGTGTAATCGTCGACGACGCGAGCGTCACCGCCCTGGGCAGCACACATCTGCCGGAATTTCTCCAGTGCCGAGCCGTTCGCGATGGCGCCTTCCATCTTGCCCTGCGCCGCCGCCAGGTCCTTTGCCACGCCGCCGAGGATGAGCATGTGGCCGGTGAGCGCGAAGGTGACTTCCATCAGGTCGGCGGGACCGCGGCCTTTGAGACACTCGATGGATTCGATGACTTCGGTAGTGTGGCCGGCGGCGCGGCCCAGCGGTTGGTTCATCGCCGTGAGTTGGGCCCACACCGGTTTGCCGGCGGCGCGGCCGACGTCGACCATGGCACGAGCGAGGGTCAGGGCGTCCTCCTTTCGCTTCATGAACGCGCCCTTGCCGAACTTCACGTCGAGCACGAGCGAGTCGATACCCTCGGCGAGTTTCTTGCTCATGATGCTGGCGCAGATGAGCGGAATGCATTCGACCGTACCTGTGACATCGCGGAGCGAGTAGAGCTTGCGGTCGGCGGGCACGACCTGCGGGGTCTGACCGATCATGGCGCAGCCGACTCTTTGCAGAATGGAGCGAAACTCCGGCACGCTGAGCATGACGCGGAAGCCGGGGATCGCCTCCAGTTTGTCGAGCGTGCCGCCGGTGTGACCGAGGCCGCGGCCGCTCATCATCGGAACTTTCAAGCCACAGGCAGCGGCGAGCGGGGCGAGGATGAGCGAGACCTTGTCACCCACGCCGCCGGTTGAGTGCTTGTCGATCTTGGCGCCGGGGATGTCGCTCAGGGCGATGACCTCCCCCGAGCGCATCATGGCGTCGGTAAGCCACGCGGTTTCCTGCGGCGTCATGCCGCGCCAGAAAATCGCCATCAGCAGTGCGGTGGCTTGGTAATCGGCAAACCGTCCGTCCGTCACCCCGCGGGCAAAAAATTCAATCTCTTCCCTCGTCAACGTGCCGCCGTCGCGCTTCTTGATGATGATATCTTGGGGAAAGAATGAAGTGCTCATGGGGGATGCTGCATTAAATCGGCAGGTAGCTGAAGGGTCGAGGGGGTTTTGGCTTAAGGTAGGGCGGGACCGCTGGGCCCGCCGAATCCCGTTCGCGGCGCGCCCAGCGGTCGCGCCCTACCAGCTACGCATAACGCTCTTCTTTCCAGGGATCGCCTTCATTGTGGTAGCCGCGCACCTCCCAGAAACCGAGCCGGTCCTCGGCGAGAAAGGTGATATTCTTGACGAACTTTGCGCCCTTCCACGCGTAGAGCTTGGGGATGATGATGCGGGCCGGACCGCCGTGTTCGCGGGAAACCGGTTCGCCGCCAAATTTCGTCGCCACGAGCACGTCGTCGTCGAGGCAGCGATCGAGCGCCACATTCGTTGAGTAGCCGTCGTAGCTGGTGAAATAAACGAACTTTGCCTCCGGCTTCGGCTGCACGAGTTCGAAGAGCGTCGTGAAGGCCACTCCGGTCCACTGGCAGTCGTATTTGCTCCAGGAGGTCACGCAGTGAAAATCGCTCAGGTCGGTCACCTGCGGCAGGGCGTTGAATCGCTCCCACGAAAAGACAAGGGGGTTTTCCACGAGGCCGTCGACGGTGAGCGTCCATTCGGTGAGCGGAATGTCCGGCTGCACGCCGAGGTCGAGCACGGGAAAGCCGGTCGTGAGCTTCTGGCCGGGCGGCAGGCGGTCGGTCGCAGCGACGGCGCGGGGCTGGAAGCCCTGGGCCAGTTGCTTCTCGGCCCATTTTTGTTTGGCCGCGATGTAACGCTCCTTCGACATGGGAATTAACTTAGCGCGGGGTCCAACTTAGTCCAAAAAATTCAGACGGAATTGACCGCGAATTACTCGGATGGGCACGGATAAAGGCATCTTATTTTACAGGAGGAAGCAGAGGGAACCGAGGTTTCAATCTCTGGCTTACGTGCTCCGTTGTCTCCTGTGAAAATAGCATCGGATAGATTTAACGGGGCGGAAGTCCGGGCGTGATGTTCAGCGCTTGGGTGACCAGTTGGGTCTTGCGCCGGTAGAAAAGTGCCAGCCCGCCTTGGAAGAAGATCGAGATAATGGCCACGCCGCCATAGAGGATGAGAAACGCCTTGTGAACCAACGGCACCAGCTCATCCACCGTCAACTCAAACTGCGCTAGGATTTCATCGAAGTTGATGCCCAGGGTCAGGAAGTTTTGGCGCAGCTCAGGGACCAGTTGATCTCGCAAATAGCCGGCGTCGAAACTGCCGAGGCAGCGGGCGCAATAGACCAGAATTACTGCAAGCAGGAACAACTGGGCTCGCACCAAGAGCTGCATGCCATCCGCGCGACGCCGCTTGAGCGCGCGGCGACCGCGCAACTCGATGATGCCCGCCGCCAGTACCAGCAGACTGATGGAGATGCCCAGCAATTCACCTAGCACGAGAGTGAGCAAAAGACTCAAACTCGCGATTATGATCAGGCTCCAGCCGTCGAGCCAAGAGACCGTCAGGACACGTTTGAGGGCTTTTTCCTGCGGCGTGGGCTCAGGGGTAGTCATAGTGTGAACTTAGTTTGTCGTCCCGCCCCCGGCGAGAATCTTCCGCGACCTCGCTCAATACCTGTCAACCATGATTCATTCCCGGCCCGGCATCTCAAGCGGGATGATGGCCGCGTACAGGCTTGGCCCACGCAGCTTCGGGACGAAAGCCGGCGAGTCGCATGTCACTTAATAAGTGACATTGACTCTTGGCTTGGCATCTCGAGCGGAATTATGGCGTGGCGGCGGAGTTCGGCGCCCCGCAGAAACGTGACGATGGCGCGCTCGCCGATGCGATCTCCCGTGAGCAGCTTGTGCAGGGCATCGACCGCTGGCGTCGGCGCGCCCTCGAGCGCCAGCAGAATATCGCCCTCGACCAGCCCGGCCCGGTCGGCCGGACTCATGGGCTCCGCACCCACGACAAGCACGCCGGTTTCCTGGGTAAGGTGATGGTAACGGACGATCTTGCGCAGGAGCGGAACGTTCTGCCCGGTGATGCCGATGTAACTGCGGCGGATGCGTCCGTTCTTGATGAGCCACGCAACGACCCAGCGGGCGGTGTTGCTGGCGATGGCGAAGCAGATGCCTTGCGCCGGGCGGATGATGGCGGTGTTGACGCCGATGACCTCGGAGCGGGTATTGACGAGCGGGCCGCCGGAATTACCGGGATTGAGCGCGGCGTCGGTCTGGATGACGTTGTCAATCAGCCGGCCGGAGGCACCGCGCAGCGAACGGCCCAGTCCGCTCACGATGCCGGCGGTGACGGTTTGCTGAAACCCCATGGGGGAGCCGATGGCGATCGCGATCTGGCCCGGGCGCACGGCGTCGCTGTCGGCCAGGGTCAGGTGCGAGAGCTCGTCCGCACTGACGCGCAGCACGGCGAGATCGGTATCGGGATCGTCGCCGATGAGAGTGGCGGAAAGTTTGCGCCCATCGGCGAGAAACACGCGCAGCTCATGGGCGCCGTGAACCACGTGGCTGTTGGTCAGCAGGTAGCCGTCTGGCGAGATGAAGAAGCCTGAGCCCGAGCCACCGGGAGCATCGTTGCCCCGTTCGGCAAGCTCAGGGCGGGCGCGGACCTCAATGTGGACAACGGCCGGATGCGCCGCCGCGACGGCACCGGAAACCGCCGAGGAATAGGCGTCGATCAGCGATTCGTCGGTGGACTGAGTTGGATCGTGGGAGATGAGGGAAACCATGACACGGGCAATGAGTGCGGGAAACGCCATTATGCAAGCCGCGCACAGGCTGTACCCCTCGGTTGCGGGGGCAGTATTCAGAGGTATCCGAATGCCCGGCGAATCTGAGTGGCGGGGAATGACAAGTAACCTATTAGGTTACTTGTCATTTTGGGTAAGGTAAATTTGGCCAATCAATGCTTCCGCTCCAAACGGTCTCAGTAGTGGTTTCGGATAGCTGCGAGTCTTTGCTGAACTACTCCACCGGACGCATCTGGATCGAGTCGATGGTCTTTTCGCCGGCGAGCACGTTGGTGACGACCACCATCCAGTCGCCGGGCTGCACCCAGCCGCGGCGCAGCAGATAGGCGAACGCGTCGCGGATGCACTGTTCCGGTCCGGCGGAGAATTCCATCAGGAACGGCTCGACGCCCCACATGAGCAACAGGTGCCGGAAGACCACCGGGTCGTCGGTGAACGCGTAGATGGGGCACCGCCAGGCGCGCAGGGCGGCGAGGGTCTGCGGCAGCAGGCCACTGCGAGTAAACACGACAATGCCGGATTCGCCGATTTCCTGTGCGAGCATGACGGCGGAACGGAGCAGCCGGTCCTTGTGGGTCTTGAGCGGGAGCATGGTGTTGTAGCCCTTGGTCGCGCTCCCCTCGATGCGGCCGGCGACCCGTTTCATGAACTGCACGCATTCGAGCGGGTACCGGCCGGTCGTCGTTTCGCCCGACAGCATGATGGCGTCGGCGGTGGACCACACAGCGCTGGCGATGTCGCTCACCTCGGCGCGGGTGGGCACGGGCGACAGGATCATGGATTCCAACAGATGGGTGGCGACGATGACCGGCTTGCGCAAACGGATGCAGGCGTCGACGGCCCGCTTCTGGATCAAGGGCAGGTCTTCCATTGGCACCTCGATGCCGAGGTCACCGCGCGCGACCATCACGGCGTCGGCGGCGTGGATGATCTCATCGAGGTTGGCGATGGCCGACTGGTCCTCGATCTTGGCGATGATGTGCGCGATGCTGGATTTCTCGGACAGGAAGCGCCGCAGGATGTCGATGTCGTCCGCTTCGCGCACGAAGGACAGCGCAAAGTAATCCACGTGCTCCTCGACGCCCACGGCGATATCAGCACGGTCCTTGTCCGTTAGCGCCGGGAGCCGGACTTTGACCCCCGGCAGATTGATATGGCGGCGGCTGCTGAGTTTCGCGGGCACGACCACACGACAGCGGACACGGGCGGGCGCTGCGCTCAACACCTCGAGCCGGATGAGACCGCTGTCAACCAGCACCATCGAGCCGACCGGAACGTCGCGACCCAGGCCCGGATAGTTGACCGTGACGGCCAGGATGCCGTTTTCCGCGGCGCCGCCCTGGGGCAGCAGGTCGATAAGTTGCCCCGCGGTCAGTTCGACCGGCGCAGGCAGGTCGCCCGTGCGGATTTCGGGACCCTTCACGTCCATGAGCAACGCGATCTGGCGTCCGGTGCGGCGGCACACTTCGCGCACCCGATGAATCATGGCGCGGGTCCAGGCATGGTCGGCGTGGGCCATGTTGAGCCGGCACACGTCCACGCCCGCGAGAATGAGCTGCTCCAGCATTGGTTCGTCCGCCGAGGCCGGGCCGAGGGTGAAAACAATCTTGGTATGGCGGTAGGCCTGCTTGGGCAGGGCGGCGGATGACGGATTCACGACCATGGACTAGCACAAGGGATGCCGGGTCGCGCAGAATGCGGCGGCGGAACCGGCCAGGAATTTCCCGCGAAACACACGAATAACGCAAAATGAATACTTGCTTGAGCCAAGACAAGATACGGTCTGCTTACCTATCAGTCAGCCAAGCCCTAACCTGATTTTCCCTGATCTATCTATGTTTTATTCGTGTATTTGGTGTGATTAGCGGGCACCCCTGAATCATTTCGACTTAGGGTGACTCCCAAAAACAATGTCCCGTCCCAAGAAACCCTGGCCTTTCCGGATCGAATATCCGCCCGAGCTGCCCATCAGCGCGCGGGCGGACGAGATCGTCATGGCCATCCGCGACCATCAGGTGCTGATTCTTGCGGGCGAAACCGGCTCGGGCAAAACCACGCAGATACCGAAAATGTGTCTCGTGGCCGGCCGCGGCGAGCAGGGAAAAATTGCCTGCACCCAACCGCGCCGCGTCGCTGCGACCTCGGTGGCCCGGCGCGTGGCCGAGGAGCTGAATGTGCCGCTGGGCCGCGAGGTGGGCTGCAAGATCCGTTTTGCCGACCAGACCTCCGGGGACACGGTCATCAAGTTCATGACCGACGGCATGCTGCTCGCCGAATTGCAGGCCGATCCGGAACTGCGCGACTACGACACCATCATCGTGGACGAGGCACACGAGCGCTCGCTCAACATTGATTTCATCCTCGGGCACCTGCGCCGGCTGCGGCGGCAGCGGCCCGGCTTGAAAATCATCATCACCTCGGCGACGATTGACACCGAGGCGTTTTCCAAGGCGTTTGACAACGCACCCATCATCGAAGTCTCCGGCCGGGTCTTTCCCGTGGAGGTGATCTATGCGCCCATTGAGGAGATGGAATCAGAGGGTGGGGCGCGACCGCCGGGCGCGCCGAACATACCGGAGCAGGTGGCGGGCCCAACGGTCCCGCCCTACCAGAAGAAAGGTCGGCCCGCTTCCTTCGCCAAGGCTTCGGAGCCCAGGGATGACTTCACCTACATCGATGCGGCGGTCGAGGCGGTGGAACGGGTGCTTCTCGAGAGCACCGGGGGAGACATTCTGATCTTCATGCCGACCGAACGCGATATCAGGGAAACCTGCGATTTGCTGGAAGGCGGCCAATCCAAAATCCGCAACCCAAAATCCAGAATGGAAATGGTGCCCCTCTTCGGCCGGCTGACGAATGCCGAACAGCAGCGCGTGTTTGCCCCGACGCAGCGGCGGAAAGTCATTGTCGCGACCAACATCGCCGAAACCTCCCTGACCATTCCCGGCATCCGGTTTGTCATCGACACCGGGCTGGTCCGGATGAGCCGTTACACGCCGCAGAGCCGCACGCGCCGGCTGCCGGTCGAACCGGTCTCGCAAAGCAGCGCCGACCAGCGCAAGGGCCGCTGCGGTCGCGTGAGCGACGGTGTGTGCATCCGGCTTTTTTCAGAGCAGGATTATCTCAACCGGCCGCGATTCACCCAGCCGGAGATTCAGCGGAGCAACCTGGCGGACGTCATCCTGCGCATGAAGGCGTTCGGGCTCGGGGATATCGAGGGGTTTCCCTTCCTGAATGCGCCACCGGCCAAGGGCATCCGTGCGGGCTATGCGCTACTGGAGGAATTGGGTGCGATTGTTTCCGGGGGTAGGGCGGGACCGCTGGGCTCGCCGGCAAGTGATGATGATACCTCCATTGCGGCGCGCCCAGCGGTCGCGCCCTACCAGGAATGGGAACTCACGGAAACCGGCCGCGAGCTGGCGCACCTGCCGGTGGATCCCACGGTCGGCCGGATGATTTTGCAGGCGCGCAATGAGAAGGCCCTGCGGGAGGTGCTCGTGATCGCAGCGGCGCTGAGCATCCAGGATCCGCGCGAACGTCCGCTGGATCTGAAGGACAAGGCGGACACAGCCCACCGGCGTTTCAGCCATCCCGATTCCGATTTCCTGGCGCTGCTCGCCATCTGGGAGGATTATCACGACGAGTTCGAAAGGCTGTCGCTGGGCAAGCTGAAGAAATTTTGCGGGACACATTTTCTGTCCTTCATGCGGATGCGCGAGTGGCGCGATGTCCATGCCCAGCTCGAGGAAACCCTGCGCGAGCGCGCCGGCTTTGTCTGGACCTCGGTTTATGACGGGGCGAAGAAATGGCAGGACGTGAAACTGGCGCTCGGGACACCGGCCTACGGCGCCATCCATCGGTCAATCCTGGCGGGTTTGCTCGGCAACATAGCCACCCGGACGGAGGAGGGGGATTACCACGCGGCGCATGACCGGCGGGTGGATGTGTTCCCGGGGTCGGTCTTGTTTGAGCGGAAAGAGAAAAAGAGCGGCGCGCCCAGCGGTCGCGCCCTACCGGTGAAAGCGGCGGCGAAACCAAGGATAGCCCGTTGGCTGATGGCGGCAGAAATCATGGAGACGGCGCGCGTCTATGCCCGCACTTGTGCGCGCATCGACCCGCACTGGGTGCTCGACCTAGGCACACACTTGCTACGCGTGGCGCACAGCGAGCCGTTTTGGAACGCTGAGGCGGGCCGCGTGCTCGTGAAGGAGCGCCGGCGGTTCTACAACCTGGAACTGGAGACCCGCTCGGCCAGCTACGGCAGGATCAACCCGGTGCATGCGACGGAGATCTTCATCCGTGAGGGGCTGGTGGGCGACACGGTCACCTGGCCGTTTGATTTTCTGGCCCACAATCGGAGGGTGCGGGAGCAGACTGAGACCATCCTCACCCGCACGCGCAGCTCGGGCTACATGAACCTCGACGAGGCGGTGTATCAGTTTTACGCACGGCAGTTGATGCCCCGGCGAGAGCAGGTAGGGGCCGTTGCCCCCAACGGCCCATCTGGTGCATCAACGAAGGCGGTTGAGGGCAACCGCCCCTACCAAGGGATCAGCAGTGTCCCCGAACTGATCGACTCTGTGCGACACCAGCAGACGACGAAGCCGAAATTCCTGTTCATGTCGGAAGACGATTTGCGCCCACCGGTGGATGCCGAGCACGACGCCGCAGCGTTTCCGGAGGCGTTGCCGGTGGATAACCGGGTGCTGCCGCTGGCCTATTCGTATCAACCGGGCAAGGAGGCGGACGGGGTGACTGTGCGCGTGAGCGCAGCCGAGGCCGAGGCGCTGACTACGGCGGCGCTCGACTGGGCGGTACCGGGACATTTACCGGAGAAGGTGGAGCTGATGCTCAAGGCGCTGCCGAAGGAGCAACGGCGCGATTTGATCCCGCTG
>CAZBLQ010000012.1:18465-20071 GCA_964492635.1 uncultured Oleiharenicola sp. | reverse complement strand
TGCGCGGACTGGTACCGAAGCTTTGCGACTGGTTGAAAGAGTCATTCACCCTGAGGCTGGCCCTGGAGACGCACAAGCAGCCCTATCCCGGCATGGAGGGTGATCTGGCGGCATTGCTGCCGCCGGATTTTTTGCGCCGCATGCCGTTTGGGCGCCTGCCGCATCTGCCGCGTTATCTGCGCGGAATGGAGGTCCGGGCCGGACGATGGAAACGCGATCAAGCAAAGGATGCGTCGCGGGCGAAGGAGCTGGCGCCTTTTGTGGCCGCAGCCAAAAAACTCGGAGACAAAACCGGTGAGTTCCGCTGGCTGGTGGAGGAATTCCGTGTGAGCCTGTTCGCGCAGGAACTGGGCACAGCCGAGCCGGTGTCGGTCGTGCGTCTGCAACGCGCGCTGGAGGACATGGCGGAGGGCGGGGCGGGACTGCCTGGCACGCCAGCAAAGGGACTGGATCCGACAGGCACGGCGCGGCCGGCGGTCGCGCCCTCCCCAGTGAAAAAAGGCGCCCCGCTCAAGAGCCTTGGGGCGCTGGACCAGCTTTTCCGAAAATAGGCCGGCGGGTTTTTGCGGTTGTGACCGCGGGATTGTGTCATCAAGTTCCTCCCACCCCAATACCCCATGAATACCTCGATTGCCACATTGCTGGAACAGAAAAGCGGCGCCATTTTCACCATCCCCTCGACCGTGACCGTGGCGGAAGCCGTGCAGGAAATGAACGCGCACAAGGTCGGGGCGGTGCTCGTGATGAACGGCCTGCGCCTGGCCGGCATCTTCACCGAGCGCGACGTGCTGCGCCGTGTGGTCGGCGCGGACCTCGATCCCAAGACCACACCCATCACCAAAGTCATGACCGCGGAGGTAATGACCATCGAGCGTAGCGCCACGGTGCAGCAGGTCATGGATATCTTTACGGAAAAACGCTGCCGGCATCTGCCGGTGGTCGAAGGCGGTCAGTTGAAGGGATTGATTTCAATCGGAGACGTGTCGCGCTGGGTGGCCAACTCGCACCGGGCGGAGGCGGAATCACTGCGGCAATACATCGCCGGCGGACTTTCGACGTGAGGGTGGCGGGTGCGCTGCTGGCCCTCTGCGCCGTTCTGGCCTGCAGCGGATGCATCGTGATCGGGGCGACGGTGGCCGCAGTCGCCGCCGTGACGACCGTGACGGTCAAGACGACGGCCAAAGTGACGGTGGCGACCGTGGAAACAACGGGCAAGATCGCGACGGCCGCCGTGACTTCGTCGGGTGGGGTCACGGTGATGTCGATGGAGTCGGCGGAGAAACTGGCCAAAACCGGGATGGTGGTGGTGGTCGATGCCGGCAGCGGCACCACGGCAGAATTGCCGTGGCAGCAAGGCATGCAGCTTTACTCGGCGGCGCAGGCGGGGAAGTTCAGCGGGACCTTCAATGCCGCCAGGATATTCCGGGATGGCAAGATATTGTCAGCAAACCTGAACCAGACGCGAACAGCCGAGCAGGCCCTGCGATCGGGTGATGTGGTGGAACTGCGGCGTTGACGCCGGGCCGCGCTTGTTTTCCCCGGGGCGATGAGTAAGCTGCCGGGCATGAAACCTACCCGATTCCTGATGGCCGGCCTGGCGGTGTTT
>CAZBLQ010000012.1:14440-18365 GCA_964492635.1 uncultured Oleiharenicola sp. | reverse complement strand
CCGCTGATGGCTGAGCGCGCGCAGGCGGGGCTCGACCAGTTGCTGGCGACCGGTCTGGTGGATGCGACCCGAGTGGCGGCCATCGGCTATTGTTTTGGTGGCTCAACGGTGCAGGCGCTGGCCTACAGCGGCGCGCCGCTCGCCGGCATCGTGAGCTTTCACGGCGGGTTGATTCCTGTGCCGGCCGAGGCTGCCGCGAAAACCAAAGTCAAGATTTTGGTCTGTCACGGTGCGATTGATCCATTCGTCAAGAAGGAGGACATCGACGCTTTCCTGAAATCGATGAATGACGGCAAATTTGACTACCAGTTTATCAGCTACGCCGGGGCTGTGCACGCTTTCACTAATCCCGGAGCGGACGAGATTGCCAAGGCCACCGGCCTGCCGATCGCCTACAACGCCGCGGCCGACCAGCGTTCCTGGGCGCATATGAAGATTTTCTTCAAGGAATTGTTCGGCCGGTGAGGCGGCTGACAGTTTACACCTACGCGAATTGCGACACCTGCCGTCGCGCCGTGAAATGGCTGCGGGCGCACGGGCTGGACTTTGCGGAGCGCCCCATCCGGGAGACACCGCCGACACTGGCGGAATTGCGCACCATGCTGGTCGCGCAGCAGGGCGCGCGCCTCCGGCTCTTCAACACCGCGGGACGCGACTACCGGGAACTCAAACTGGGTGAAAGACTCCCGGCCATGACCGACAATCAAGTCCTGGATTTGCTGGCCGGGAATGGCAACCTCGTGAAACGGCCATTCCTGCTCGGGGCCGGGGTTGGGTTGGTTGGGTTTGACGAGTCGACATGGACTAACGCCCTGTTGTGAATTTGAAGATGGCGGCGGGACCAATGGTCTCGCCTTCATTGGGCAAAAAAGGCTGTAACTTTTTGCCGCCAGTCGTGTTTTCAAGAGACAACCTCCTATGAAATCCCTCATTCCCCTGCTCACCCTTGGGGCGTTGCTGGCATCGCCGGCATTACTCCAGGCCAAGATTACGCGCACTGTTGAAAAAACCTTTACGGTGCAGCCCGGCGGCTCCTTGAAAGTCCAGACCTCGGGAGGTGACATCAAGGTCCTCACGGGCACCGGCAACGAGGTGAAGGTCACGGCCTCCGAACGGATCGACACCGATTCGGAGTCAAAGGCGGACGAACTGCTGAAGGATCTCGATCTGAACATCGAACAGCAGGGCGATAATGTCACGGCCATCGCCAAATACGACCGGCACGGCGGATGGCATTTTGGCTCCTGGCCGCCGGTCAGCGTCAGCTTCACCGTCGTGGTGCCCGGGCATTACAACGTCGACTTGAACACCTCGGGTGGTGACATCCATCTTGAGAGCATCAACGGGCAGGCCCGGCTGCGCACGAGTGGCGGCGATCTGAAAATCGACCGGGTTGACGGCGAAGTAGATGGTGGCACCTCGGGTGGTAACATCACGCTTCGCGAAGGCACGGCCAATGTAAGGCTGACGACCTCCGGCGGCGACATCCAGGTAGATCGGGCCGGAGGCGAAGCCGAACTTTCCACCTCGGGCGGTGATATCAATATCAAGTCGGTGCGGGGCCGGTTGACGGCCTCGACCTCGGGCGGTGACGTCAAAGCCAGCATCGAGGGAGCGCTCAAAGGTGACTGCAAGCTGACGACGTCGGGCGGCGAGGTGGTCGTGTCGGTCGACAAGAATGCAGCCTTCGATCTCAAGGCGCATACCAGCGGCGGCGATGTCGATGCGGCAGGCATCACCATCAGCATCGAGAAGGGCGGCCTGCGCCGAAGCAGCCTGGCCGGCAAGGTCAACGGCGGCGGACCTGAGCTTTACCTCGGCTCCAGCGGCGGCGACATCCGCATTCACACCAACTGATTTTCCACCAGGCAGACCCGGGTGGGTGTCAAGGAAGCCGGCGCGAAAGCGCTGGCTTCTGACTTTGGGCTGTTTTCAATCACCCTGTGGGATTGATCGACACGCATACGCATCTCGACTCGTTTGCCCGGCGCGGCGACCTGCCGGCGGTCATGCAGCGTGCCGGTGCGGCGGGACTGGAAGCGATGGTCGCCATCGGCACCGACACGGATGATTGGACGCTCTACCGTGACCTGGCGCGAACGCATCCTGGCCTGGTGCATTACACGGCGGGGTTGCACCCGTGCAGTGTGGGTGAGGATTGGGCTGGGCGGCTCGCGCAACTGGAAGATTTCTGGGGTGGGGCGCGACCGCTGGGCGCGCCGAAGACTGAAGCGGCGGGCCCAGCGGTCCCGCCCTACCTCGAACCCAAACCGGTGGCGCTGGGCGAAACGGGGTTGGACCGGTTTCATCTGCCAAAGGATCCGGCGGAAGCGGAGAAAATCTTCGGCTGGCAGCGGGCGGCTTTCGCGCAGGCGCTGGCATTGACGAAGCGGCTGGGCTGTCCGGTGGTCATCCATTCCCGCGGCGCTTTTGCCGAGTGCGTGGAAATGATCGATGAGTCCGGTTTGGATTGGGGCCAAGTGGTTTTCCACTGCTTCACCGAGGGGCCGGCGGAGATGGCCGAGTTGATGAAACGCGGGGGCCGTGGATCTTTCACCGGGGTCATCACATACAAAAACGCTGGAGCAGTGCGGGCAGCGGCGCTGGCCCAGGGACGGGAACGGCTGATGATCGAGACGGACGCGCCCTATCTCACACCGATGCCGCACCGTGGAAAACCCAATGAGCCGGCCTACCTGCGGTACACAGCGGAGTTTTGCGCCGGGCTGTTTGGGATCAGCTACGATGAGCTGGCGTTGCTCACCACGAGGAATGCGAAGGATTTTTTCGGATTGGCTCGCGAATTACGCCAATAAAAAAGCCGGTCAAGGACCGGCTCCGAATTTGGGTCAATTGGCGTGATTAGCGGGTGATAGTGACCTTACGCTTCGTCGAATTTCTTGGCGAAAAGCGCTTCCAGCTCGACCAGCATCTGGGGGGCATCCTCGCCCGTGGCGATGAACTTCACCTTGGTGCCCTTGGCGGCGGCGAGCATCATCAGGCCCATGATGCTCTTGCCGTTGACCTGTTCCTCGTCCTTTTCAACCAGAACCTCGGACTTAAATTTGTTGGTCACGCGCACAATCATTGCCGCCGGACGGGCATGGATGCCCATCTTGTTCAACACGAGAAGTTCCTTCACGTGGACGGTGGCTGACGTTGTATCGCTCTTTTCCATTGCGGTAGGGCTGGTTGGTCGGATTAAAGGGAAACGCTAAAAGCCGGTCGTGCCCCGGCTTGCAATCTTAAAGACCCCCGTATGCCAGCCTTCGCCATCATCGTGCCGTGCCGTTTGGAGTCCACCCGGTTCCCGCGGAAACTGTTGCATCCAATTAAAGGCAAGCCGCTTGTGCTGTGGGTGGCCGAGCGTATTATCGCCCAGGCACCCGACTTTCCGCTGTGGTTTGCAGTGGATCATGAATTACTGGCCGAATGCATTGAAGGAGCTGGATTTAGGGCGATCATGACCGAGGCCGGACACCCCAGTGGGACCGATCGCATTGCTGAAGCTAACCGCACAGTCCGTGCCAGCTATGTGCTCAACGTGCAGGCGGACGAGCCCTTGGTCAGTGCCGGGCAACTGCTGGCCTTGGCGCGGTTGATCCAGGGCGATTGTCCGATGGCGACACTTTGCACGCCCTTCAGGCGGGTGGTGGATTTCTATAATGTCAATCAAGTGAAGGTCGTCATGACGCAAACCGGCCGGGCACTCTATTTTTCGCGGTCGCGCATGCCGTATTCCCGTGACCTCGGTCTGACGGTGGACGACGCCTGGGTGGCCGCCAACCCCTGTTACAAGCATCTTGGTCTCTACGCCTACAAGGCGGATTTTCTGGAAAAATTCGTCCGCTTGCCGCCCGGCAGGCTGGAACAGATTGAAAAGTTGGAACAATTGCGGGCGCTGGAAAACGGTTATTCCATCGCC
>CAZBLQ010000012.1:5029-14340 GCA_964492635.1 uncultured Oleiharenicola sp. | reverse complement strand
TTCCCGGCCTTGCGCTGTTCGACCATCCGGTAGAAATCATCGAACAACGGGTCGGCGTCACTCGGGCCGGGCGCGGCCTCCGGGTGATATTGTACGCAGAACACCGGCAGCTCCTTGTGGCGCAGGCCCTCGACCGTCTGGTCGTTCAAATTGATTTCGGTGACGAGTGCCCCGCGGTTTGCGAGGGAATTCGGATCGGTGGCAAAACCGTGGTTTTGCGCGGTGATGGACACCTTGCCGGTCTCCAGGTTCTTCACCGGCTGGTTGCCGCCGCGGTGGCCGAATTTGAGTTTGAAGGTCGAGCCGCCCAGGGCGTGCGTGATCATCTGGTGGCCGAGGCAGATGCCGAAGGTGGGAAATTCGGGCAGCAGGTCCGTGACGGTCTTGTGGATGTAGGGCAGCGCGGACGGGTCGCCGGGACCGTTGGAAAGGAAGACGCAATCCACGCCATATTCGCGCACCTGCTCCGCGGTTGCCGTGGCGGGAAACACATGCACCTCGAAGCCGTGACGCACCAGCTTGCGGAAGATCGTGTATTTTGCACCGAAGTCGAAGGCTGCGACCTTGTATTTCTTCACCGGGGTGTGCGTGATGCCGGACGTGGTACCGACCGGCAGATACTGGGTATTGTGCCGCGACGCATCGTCACCGCGCCAGAGGTAGGGCTCCCGGCAGGTGACGTCCTTCACATAGTCGCTTCCCGCCATGTCGCGCCAGTCGCGGGCGCGGCTGACCGCCTCGTCGGCGCTCATCGGGCGTGTGCTCAGGCAGCATTTCATCGCCCCGTCGACGCGCAGTTTCTTGGTGAGCGCCCGGGTGTCCACCTCGCTGATGCCCGGGATACCGTATTTTCTCAGGTAATCGCCGAGCGACATCGTGCTGCGCCAGTTGCTGACCACGGGAGAGACCTCGCGCACCACGAATCCCGAGCATTTCGGGGCGGTCGATTCCTCGTCCTCGACGTTGATGCCGTAGTTGCCGATTTGCACGGCGGTCATCGTCACGATCTGGCCGAAGTAGGAGGGATCGGTCAGGATCTCCTGGTAACCGGTCATCGAGGTGTTGAAGACGCATTCCCCGGCGATGGTGGCCTCGGCGCCAAAGGCAGTGCCACGGAATACGCTACCATCTTCCAGGGCTAGAATCGCGGGTTTGGTTGCGGCCATTAAAGCGCGACGAAAAAGGTTTCGGGAGTGCCTGCCAAGTGTATTAGCGGCAAAAATTCATACATTCTCCTGTCATCGTGGGGCCCGGTGCCGGAATGGCGCACACCCGTTTGACACCCGTGGGAATCCGGTTAGCTCTTTGTTCCGCCCATGCCCTACACCGAAGACCGCTCCACTTGGTTTGCCGGGCAGGGGCTTTGGTCCCACGTGCCCGAGGCCGACTGGAAGGACTGGGTCTGGCAGCTCAAGAATCGCATCACCACGGTCGAGCAGCTGGAGCATTACATGACCCTGACACCGGAGGAAAAGGCCGGCTGTCTTTTCGCCAACCAGAAGCTGGCCCTCGCGATCACGCCCTACTTTTTCAACCTCATCGACCGTGAGGATCCGCACTGCCCCATCCGCAAGCAGGTCATCCCGCGCAGTGACGAAATGGTCATCTCTACCGGCGAGATGCTCGACTCGCTGGGTGAGGATGAGCATTCGCCCGTGCCCGGCCTCGTGCACCGCTACCCCGACCGGGTGTTGTTTTTGGTGACGGACCGTTGCGCCGCCTACTGCCGCTACTGCACCCGCAGCCGGCTGGTCAGCAATGCGCAGGATTACAACTTCCATCCCGAGTACGAGCAGGCGCTGCGCTACATCGAGGCGCACCCGGAAATCCGCGACGTGCTTCTCTCCGGTGGCGACCCGCTGCTGCTTTCCGACAAGAAACTCGACCATCTGCTTGGCCGGCTGCGCGCGATCAAGCACGTGGAGTTCATCCGCATTGGCTCGCGCATTCCCGTTTTCCTGCCGCAGCGCATCACGCCGGAGCTGGCGGAGATTTTCAAGAAACACGGTCCGGTCTGGATGAGCATCCACGTCAATCATCCGAAGGAAGCCACGCAGGAGTTGAAGGACGCGTGCGAACGCCTCTCCTTCGCCGGCGTGCCGCTCGGCAACCAGAGCGTGTTGCTCAAGGGGGTAAACGATGATGCCGACGTGATGAAGGCGCTCGTGCACCGCCTGCTCCGCATGCGCGTGCGGCCCTACTACATCTACCAGATGGACCTCATCACCGGGGGCGCGCATTTCAAGGTCGATGTCCGCAAAGGCATCGAAATCATCCGCGCGCTCCGCGGCCACACGACCGGCTACGCGGTCCCGCAATACGTCATCGATGCGCCGGGCGGTGGCGGCAAGGTGCCCGTCAATCCCGACTACGTCGAAAAGATCACCGACGACGAGGTGGTCTTCAAAAACTTTGAAGGGAAAACTTTCCACTATCCGCTGAAAAGCACGCCGCTGCCGCTGGCCGCCGGCACAGTGATGCCGGCGGAGATCCATTTGTAAGCAGGGCCGGTCGAAGACCGGCCCTGCTTCACTTCATCGCAAACGTCGCGCCGATGGTGGCCGTGATGGTTTTCTCCAGCGCGGAGGTGTCATTGTTGCCGTCCCAGCTCGCGGCCGAGGAGTAGAGTGGATTGATCTGCACGACTCCCATATGGGCACTGCGCAGCTCCTTGATCTTTCGGCCGCCTTGCCCGGCGATCTGTTCGGCCCGGGCCCGGGCATCTTTGGTCGCCTCGGCCATCATCTCCACCTTGGCTTCACCGGCCTTGGTATAGATGAACTCGAAGCCTTCGGACACAAACGCGACGCCCTGCTGCAACAGCTCGCCCGAATCACCGGCGAGCCGGGGCACGCGGTCGACCTCGCCTGAGCGCACTTCGACGGCCTGGCTCAAGCGGTAGCCGACCCGCACGGTGTTGGTGGTGTCGTCATCCTTGTTGCGTTGCCGGGCGGTGATATCGTGGATTTGCACCGGCAGGGTGACGAACTCCGCGAGACCGTGGGCCTGGAGAAAAACCGCCACCTTGGTCAAATCCGCCTGCAGTTTTTGCTGGGCTTCCAGCAGGGTGGGGGCATCGACGGAAAAATTCGCGCGCCACACCACAAGGTCGGAGCGAACATTTTTTCGCGCCGAACCGGTGACGTTGATGATTTGTGACTCGGCAATGCGCGTCCACGCGGTTGCAACTACAAGGGAGGCAAAGATGAGTCCGGTGGCGAGGGCAAGGCCGGCGAGCAGGCCGAAGAAATGAGGGCGGGAAGGGTTCATGGATTTTCGTGGTTATGACAAAAACAGGCGCAGGGATGCGCCTTAATCCGGAACCCGACCAGTGTGTAAATAATTGGCGTGTAGCACTAAGAGCCAGTCATTTTGGCAAAAACTTATTCACAGGAATTCTTGCAAGAAAGATTCAACGTTTTTGCGGTAGCTGCGTCTATCCTAACGACATCAGTGCGTCGTTTAGGAAACGATCATTGTTTGTAGTTCTTACGGTTTGCTTGGTGTTAGGTCATGCAGGGCGTCCCGCAAGGGGCGCCCTTCATGTTTATAGGAGCGACGGATGACACATTGCGCGGTTGACCCCGGGTATTGCATGGCCGAACCTGCGCGTGCTCGTAGGGGTGTCCTCCGCGGAGGGCTGAGATTGCGGCGCGCACGGCTGCTCGACCCTGGAACCTGAAACGGATCATACCGGCGAAGGAAACAAGCGAGGTGGGCACAGTGCGCCGCCAGTTTTCCCCGGGAGGTCTGAATCGGGGCCGGCCTCATCTCATGCAACTCCCGTCCCGAATCCTTTCCAGCACCCTGCTGATCATCACACCGGCCGTTTTGTGCGCCCAGGTGCCGGCGGCCAGCGACACCCTTAGCCTCGCGCCTTATGAGGTGCGTGGTGTGCCGCTCGAACAATCGGTCAACCCACTGACGCGCGACACCAGTTCCGTCATGGGCGACGAGCGTGGCCCGCTCGATACCCCCCGCTCGGTCAGCAGCATCACCGCCGGCCTGGTCAACGAACGGGCGGTGCACGGCCTGCGGGACATCCTCGAATACAGCGCCGGCACCTACGCGCCTTCGAGCTATGGTGAGCTCACCATGCCCTACATTCGCGGCGATGTGGCCGAGTCCTATGTCAACGGACAGCGTCGCACAAACAATGAATACGGCTTCCTGCCATCGTTCAACGGGGTGGAGGCGGTTGATGTCGTGCGCGGCGCCGGCTCGGCGGTATTTGGGGCCGGCTACCTGACCGGCGGTTATGTCAACTATCAGACCAAGCAGCCGCAATTCTCCGGCGCGGCCACGACCATCACGACCCGGCTCGGCACGTGGACAGCCGACGGCCTGTCCTATTTAAACGGCAGCGTCCAGCTCGACACCACCGCGCCGTTGAACAAGGAGGTGGCCTGGCGTCTGAGCTATGAGGGCAAGGGCGGGGACACTTTTTACTCCCGTAACGGGGACAAGGACGACCGGGAGGATCTGTTCGCCGCGCTCACCTGGCGGCCACAACCGGCGTTCAAGCTTGAGTTCAACGCCCAGTGGATGTGGCAGAACACCAACGAGACCCTCGGCGTAAACCGGGTCAACCAGGACCTCATCGACCACGGGCTCTATTACACCGGACTCTCCGCCGACGGTCCGTACAATCCCGGGCCCATTCCCGCCACGTCCGTCGTCAAGCTGCCGTGGGACGCCACGCTGCTGTCGAAGAGCGACTACGCGCAGGCCCACGTGGCCAATGCCCAGCTGATCGCCACGCTCGAGGTCTCGCCGTCGTTGACGCTCATCAACCGCACCTTCTTCGAGTGGGTCAACCGCAAGCGCGTCTACGCCACGGCCTACCTCGAGTTTGTCGAGCAACATACTTTTGAAAACCGCACCGAGGCGCATCTGAACCTGCCCACCGCCGCCGTGCCGCAATCGATTGTCGCCGGCGCGACCCTGCGCCTGCAGGCGGTGCGCTCATTCGAAAACTACACCAACGAATACCTCTACAACTTCGACATCACCGATCCCTCGCGGATCTTTGACCAGGCCGCGCAGTTTCCCAATTCGTTTTTTCCCGGCTCGCCCGGACCCGGCGGGCTGCTGTTTTTCTCGCCCGTTGATCCTTATGTGCCGACGCCCGAGACCGGCGAGTCGCGGGTGTGGGACCCCGCCATATTCGCGCAGGACGACTTCAAACTGGGCGAAAAACTGCATCTGCTGACCGGGGTGCGGGCCGACCGGTTTCTGGCGCACGCGAGTGATCCACTGCCGCCGGCCAATACAACGCCCGCCAGCGACTCAGCGAACGCCAGTGAATTTTCCGGCAATGCCAGTCTGTTGCTGCGGCCCACGCATGCCTCCAGCTATTACCTGACCTGGCAGAGCACGTCTTCGCTGCACGGCAATCTCGGCGGTGGCGGCATCAGCCTGCAATCCGACGGCCGGATCGACCCCAACGACCTGCGCAACCGGAGCGCCCTCCTTGAGGCCGGGGCGAAATACAGCCTGCTCGACAACCAGCTTTTTGCCAGCGCCGCGGTGTTCACCCAGCGTCGGTCTCGCACCGGGCTGGGCGACGTGCATCAGGATATCCGCGTGCGCGGACTTGAGTTCGAGACCGTCTACCAGCCGGTCACGTATTTCAGTGCAACCTTCAACGCCACGATCCAGGAAGGTGAATATCTGAATGCCGCGCCCTTTCAGCTGGGCGGTCGCGACATCTACGCCGGTTACCTGGCCGGCCGTGGTCCCGGCGGCCTCGGCACCGGCGACGCCAGCTACAGCCCCTATGCCAACCAAGTGCCGGTCGGCAACTGGCCGCTCGTGGGTTTCTCGCATATCATGCTCAATGGCAGCGTGCGTTATCGCTGGGCGAATGGCTTGGGCGCTGCACTCGATGGCCAGTGGCAGAGCCGGCAGCGCGGCAATCTTGACGACCAATGGCACCTCCCGGCCCAATACACGCTCAACACCTCCCTCTCCTTTGAACACGGCTGCTGGCTGGTGAACCTCGACATTCTCAATCTCACCAACCAGCGCAACTGGATCCATAATGGCGACGCGTACACGTCCAGCATTCTGATCCTCCCCGACCTGCCACTCCGCGCCGAGGGGTATATCAAGTACAAGTTCTGAGGCCGCTCAAGAGCGCATGGTTTACTCCAACTCGGTCGCAATCTCGGCGACCTGCCGATCGTAACTGATGCCGGTCTCCGGCGGGAAATGCTTCAAGCCGTCGGCGCGCAACACCGGCGCGTGGTCGCGCACGTAGATGTCGAATGCCTTCCGCGTGGGAAAAACGTATTGCACCTCGACCGTGGCGGGCGCGGTGTCGCCGGTGCGGTCGGGCAGTACGACCCGGACGTCCGTAGCGCCGCTGGCCTTCACGGCCAGCACATGGTCGGGCACCAGCCAGGAGAGATAGCGACCGCGCAGTTGCAAAGTGGGCAGGGTGGCCCGCACGGTGTAGAGAATTTTCGGCATGGGGCAGAAGCTAGGAACCCGGAGCCCTGAGCCAAGAGCGAACCTGCCCGAGCTTTCGTCAAAGGAAAGCCGCGGCGACAAGGGTAGCGATCCGGCAGCCGGTTTCGGCTCTGACGTGCAGCGGAACTGACGCATCCAGCCGCCGGGCGGCAAACAGGCGATGATGCGCAGGCAATAGACATCTCAACGTCTGCGGCCTGGATCGCTTTCGTCCGCGGCAGCCTGGGACTTCTTGCGTTTTAGCACGGCTTGACGAAGGAGATATTCGACCTGGCCGGTCACACTGCGCAGCTCGTCCGCGGCCCACGCCTCGAGTTCGCCCCAGAGTTCGGGGTCGACGCGGAGGAGAAAGGATTTCCGCTCTTCGGCAGGCATAAGGCGGGATCAGCGGCGCCGGGTCATGGCTTGGAAAAGATAGGGCGTCTTGATACTCCACGAATGGCCGACGCTGATGCCGCCCTGCGGCTCCCAACCCAGCGCGATCTGCCGGCCGACCTCTTCCGCGAGTTTTTCCGCGGCGGACTCAAAGTTGGTGCCGAGGAAGCCGGCGGCTTTCATGACAACGATTTTGTATTCCATGGGGAGGGTGATTTGAGTGATGGCCGGCCGCGGTCAGTTGTAGAGTGTGCCGGTATTGACGACCGGATGAACCTCGGATTCGCCGCAGAGGACGACCAGCAGATTGGAAACCATCGCGGCCTTCCGCTCTTCGTCGAGGTTCACGACTTTCTTTTCAGAGAGTTCGCGCAGTGCCATCTCGACCATGCTGACGGCGCCGTGGACGATTTTCTGGCGCGCCGCAATGACGGCCTCGGCTTGCTGGCGGCGGAGCATCGCCTGGGCGATTTCGGGCGCGTAGGCGAGGTGGGTCAGGCGCGCCTCCTCGACTTGCACACCAGCCTTGGCCAGGCGGTCCTGCAATTCGCGCGTGAGCGCGGCCGATACTTCATCGCTGCCGCCGCGGAGCGTCAGCTCGTTTGGCTCGCCATCGTCGTAGGCGTAGCTGCTGGCGACGTGACGCACGGCCGACTCGCTTTGGATACGCACGTAATTTTCGTAGCTGTCGACGTCGAATACCGCCTGCGCGGTGTCTTGCACGCGCCAGACCACCACGGCGGCGATCTCAATGGGGTTCCCGCGTTTGTCGTTCACCTTGAGTTTGTCGCCATTGAGGTTGCGGGCGCGGCGGGAGATCTTCTGCCTTTTGTTGAGGGGATTGGTGAAGCAGAATCCCGACTCGCGCACGGTGCCCTTGTAGGCGCCGAAAAGGAGGAGGACCGCGGCTTCGTTGGGTTGCAGCGTGAAGAAGCCGCAGGAGCAAAAGACCGCGACGACGAAGAGCAGTACGGCCAGCAACCCGAAGAGGGGATTGGCGGTGTGGGCTGCCATGCCCCGCACCGTGGCGATCAACAGATAGAGCGCGGTGGCATAGGTGGCGATGACGACGAGAAGCAGGAACCAGCCGTTGACCGCGTGGACGGGTCTTTCGCCGGAGACTGAATGAGACGAGGGGAGAGGGATGCTCATGGGTGATGCGGGGTTAATAGATAGCTAACTGATATCACATAGATATCTTGTCAAGCACGAATGCCCGGGACGCCCGGGCCGGGCTGGGTCGCGCGGCACAAGAAACCGTGGCGAGCGGACTTGCGGCTGCTGCGGGGAAATTATCGGACCGGATCAGGAAACGCCCGCGCAACGGGCTTGAGGGCAGGTTGCCCCGAGGCCCCACCACAACGACGCGGCCTAATGCGACTCGCTGAAACTCGTGATCGAGTGCCACTCGAGCACTTCTTGCAGCAGCGCCCGCTCGGTCTTGAGCACAATGCGTTCGAGGCTGTTCCAGGTCTGGCAGTACGCGACCTGCTTGCGGCTGTCCTCGAGCATGGCGTGCATCTCGCGATAGCGCGCCACCCGGCGCTGCAGATCGTTGATCGAGATGAGTGAGATCAACGACGCCGCCACCACCGGCAGGGTGATGGGGAGGAAATCAAAAACCGTCATCTCCACCCAATCGGGCACCTCGGTGTGGAATGTGCGCGCGAGCGCATAGATGGTGGTGCAGATCAGGGCGAGGATGGTTGCAAACCAGAAGCCCGTCTTTAACCGGCCGAACAATGGCAGGGCGCGGCCTTCCTGCCGCTGGTAATAGGCGAGCTGGTCGTCGATGCGCTGGGCGAGGTAGATGCGCTTGAATTCATCCATCCCCACGGGTTGGGCCGCCGACGAGCGGCTGTGCAGGATGTGCAACGAACGCGTCAGCCCGCGCACCCCCGGCAGGTCCAGGTCCTGAAAGAGTGGCGCGGCGCGCGGCAGTCCCCAGGTCGCGAGCGCGGAGCGGCAAAACTCCGCCGCGAGCCGGCAGCGCACCCAGCTGTGGTTCGAGTGGGTGTGATGCCGCAGCACGATCGCCACGCCGAGTGCGCTGGCGAGGCAAAGCAGCTTCAGCCACGGCAGCGCCATGAGGTGCAGGCTGTAGGCCAGCGCCGCGGAGGCGAGCAACGTGGCCACGACGTGCAACAATACGGTCAGCACGATCAGCCGCCGGAATTGCGGGGCATCATGGCTGGCGGCAAAATCGCATTTTTGTTGGAAGTAAAAGATCGCATCGGGCGCCTTGAAGGGATTCTCCGCCCAGGCGTTCCTGGCCTCGGGCAGCTGGTTCAGGTTGGCCAGGCTGGGGTCGCCGCGCTCGAGCCGGGTCCAGTTTTCCTTCCGCACCGCATGCGTGGCGGCGTCGATGATGATGACCGGCTTGCCGATGGACTTGGCGTATTCCACCACGTCGGCCGTGCCGCCCTTGCCGCGGGCCGGCTCGCCATCCCACACGGCGAGCA
>CAZBLQ010000012.1:0-4929 GCA_964492635.1 uncultured Oleiharenicola sp. | reverse complement strand
GCCACCCATTCACCCCGGGCTTCCTGCCGAAGGGATTGGAGCGCGCTGGTCACCGCCTCGGCCACGGCGGCAGTATTGGCGAGCTGCCGGTGACCGGAAAAACCGACCACATGAAACAAAGGCAGATGGCTGGCGTTGGTGGCGGAGGAGGACATTCGGCCCGGGGCGATTGCAACGGGTGTCAGTGCGGGTTTGGGCTGGCAAGACCTAAGCATAAGCGCCATGAACTGCCGCAACTTATGCCGGACCACCCACCCACGCCCGGGGCCGTCTTTCTAAGCTATGCCCGCGAGGACACGGACGCGGCGCGCCGCATCGCCGACGCCCTGCGCAGCCACGGCGTCGAGGCGTGGTTCGACCAAAGCGAACTGCGCGGCGGCGAAGCGTGGGACGCCAAAATCCGGAAGCAGATCAACGATTGCGCGCTGTTCCTGCCGATCATCTCGAAAAATACCCAGGGGCGCGGCAAGGGCTACTTCCGGCTCGAGTGGAAACTCGCCGTCGAGCAGACACACCTGATGGCCGAGAGCATGGCGTTCCTCGCCCCGGTCGTCGTCGATGACACGCCGGAGGGTGGGGCACTCGTCCCGCCAGAGTTCCTGCGCGTGCAGTGGACGCGTCTGCCGGGCGCACTGCCCACGCCGGAGTTCGTCGCGCAGGTGAAGCGGCTGTTGAGCAAGGAGCACGGAGCAAAAGGCAGGGAGCTGGAGGCAGAACGCCCTCGTCCCGCTGTAGCCGGGGTCGGTGACCCCGGTCCGGCCTCAGCGAGGACAGCGCCAAAGAACGCCATCCTCGGCTGGACTTGGGGGGCGCTCACCGCCGTCGTGATTGGCATCGCCGTTGCATTGTCCGTCTCCCGCAAGGCCGAGCCGCCACCGGTTGCCACCTCCGCCATCCCTGCTCCCTCCTCCGTTATCCCTGTTCCTTCGCGTCCGGCAGCGACGGACGCGAAATCCATCGCCGTCCTGCCTTTCGCCAATCTCAGTGCGGACAAGGAAAACGAATTTTTTGCCGACGGCGTGCACGATGACGTCATCACGAGCCTGGCGAAGATCCGTGATCTCAAGGTCATTTCGCGCACCTCCGTGCTCGCCTATCGCGACGCGGCCTCGCGCAACTTGAAGAAGATCGCCGCCGAGCTCGGCGTCGCCACCGTGCTCGAGGGCAGCGTCCGCCGGGTGGGCAACAAGGTGCACATGAACGCGCAGTTGATCGACGCGCGCACCGACGAGCACCTTTGGGCGGAGACGTACGACGGTGACACGACCGATATCTTTGCCCTGCAGGCGAAACTCGCGCAGCAAATCGCGACCGCCCTCAAGGCCACACTCACCCCTGGCGAGAAGACGATGATCGAACATCGGCCCACGGAAAACCAGGAGGCCTATGAACTTTATTTACGGGCGCGCACTCTGCATCAGGAACTGGGCGAGGACGGCCGTCCCGAGGACTACGAGCGGATCATTTCATTTTACGGGCAGGCGGCCGCCAAGGACCCGTCGTTCGCCCTGGCGCACGCGCAGGCGTCGCTCGTGCATGATATTCTTTATTGGTTTGCCTACCTTGACCCCTCGCCGGGGCGGGCGGAGAAAGCCCGGACGGGATTGGCGGCGGCGGTGCGCCTCGCTCCGGATTTGCCGGAGACGCACCTTGCCCAGGGTGCCTATTATTACCGGATCGATCGCGATTGGAACCGGGCGCTGGCCGAGTTCCGCGCGGCCGAGTCCGGCCTGCCCAACGATGCCCAGTTGTTTTTCTGGCTCGCGGTCACCCACCGCCGCCTGGGCAAATGGACGGACGCTCTGGCCTATTTCGAGCGCGCGATTGCACTGAATCCGCGTGAAGTCGCCAGCCTGACCAACTATTGCGAATTCCTGGTGGAGCTGCGCCGCTGGGGCGCAGCGCGAGACGCCACCGGTCGCTTCCTGGCCTATTTTCCCACCAACGGCTCCCTGCTTTTTTCACGGGCCCAGGGTCAATTTGCCGTTGATGGCGACCGCGCCGCAAATGCCGCCGCCATCGCCGCCTCGAGCCACGATTCGGCGAATCGGTCGGCCCTGAGCGACCAATTCCGCGCGGCGATGCTGCGGGACGATTTTGCCGCTGCGGACCGGGCGCTGGCGGATCCCGGAGACGGGACCCTGGCGATCGCCCACAGTAACGTCATCGCTGATCCCCCCCCGCTGTTCCGAACCGAACTGGCGTTTCTTCGGGGCGACGCGAGCGCGGCGCGGAAGTTTGGCGACGAGGCGCTGGCCTTTTACCGCGGCCGACAATGGAATCCGCGGCAGGCACCGTGGGTGCAAATGAGAAATGCGATGGTTGCCGCCTGGACGGGCGATGCAGCCACCGCGTTGCGCGATGGCCGGGCCGCCATGGCGGCTGAAGAGGTGCACGATGTCTATGATGTAACGGTCCTGCGGCCGTCGTTCGGCGCGGTTTTGATCTCCCTCGGGCGGCGCGAGGAGGCACTGGCGTGCCTTCGCCAGATGATGACCGAGCCCTGTCCGCTCGTGCCCAACGAAATCCGCGCCGATCCGCTCTGGTCGCGGCTGAAGGATGACCCGCGCTTCGAGGAAATTCTTAACTCCGCCAAACCATTGTGAGCGGACCGCTGATCGATCCCAACTGCAACGCGCCGCTGTTCTGATTTTTCCAGGCCAGTCACAGTCAACACAACACACCACGATGAGTCCCGAAACCGCCGCTACCGCCACCGTTTCCACCACGCCGTTCAACGACGATGTGTGGGAGGATTTGCTCAACTACATCGAGGAAAAGCGCGTCATCCCTATCGTCGGTCCCGAGTTGCTGAAGGTCGAGACCGACACCGGTCCGCGCCTCCTGCTGGAATGGCTGGCCGAGAAACTTGCAGCCCGCCTCAACGTCGATGCCACGCCATTGCCAAAACCGCTCGCACTGAACGATGTCGTGTGCAGCTACCTGACCAACCATGGCCGGCGTGAGGAGGCCTACACCCGGCTCCGTACCATTATGCGCGAATCGCCGTTCGCGCCGCCGCTGCCGCTGCGCCAGCTCGCGGAAATCACCGACTTCAATCTCTACGTTTCGATGACGTTCGACCCGCTGCTGGAGCAGGCCATCAACCAAGTCCGCTTCGGCGGCGCCGCCAACACCGAGGTCATCGCCTACGCGCCCAATCGCGTGGCCGACCTGCCGGTCGAGCGCGACGACCTGCAGCGCCCCGTCGTCTACCATTTGCTCGGCCGCCTCTCCGCCTCGCCGACCTACGTCATCTCCGATGAGGACATGCTGGAGTTCGTCTGTGCGCTGCAGAGCGAGCACCTGACGCCCGAGAAACTTTTCCACGCGCTCGAACACAACCACCTGCTGGTCATCGGCAGCGATTTCTCCAACTGGCTCGCCCGGCTATTCCTGCGCATGACCAAACGCCGGCGTCTCTCCGATCCGCGCGACGTGGGCGAAATCCTGGCGGACAGCCACAGCCTGACCGATGTGCGGCTCGTTTCCTTTCTGCAGCAGGTCAGCGTGCGCACCCGGATGTTTTCCGGCGCGGAAGAGTTTGTGGCCGAGCTGCACCGGCGCTGGATGGCGCGCCGCGCCGGCACGGCGGCTGCTCCCGGCGGTACCGCGGCGCCCACGCGGTTCCTGCCCCCGGCCCGCGAAATGCCGGAGAACGCCGTGTTCATCAGCTACGCCCGCGAGGACCTCCCGGCCGTGCAGAAACTCAAGGCCGGCCTCGACGCCGCCGGCATCGCCACGTGGTTCGATATGGACCGCCTGGAAAGCGGCGATGATTACGACCGCAAGATCCGCGGCAACATAGCGCGGTGCTCGTTTTTTCTCCCCGTGGTTTCGACCACCACCCAGCGACGGCACGAGGGCTATTTCCGCCGGGAATGGAACTACGCCGTGGACCGCACGCGCGGCATGGCGGACGGCGCGGTGTTCATCCTCCCCGTGTGCATCGACAACACGACGGAGGCCGACGCCATCGTCCCCGAGAAATTCAAGGCGATGCACTTCGCCCGGCTGGCCGGCGGTGAGCCTCCGCCGGAGTTCACCCGCCGCCTGCAGGAATTCTTCAACGCCCGCCGCGCATGAAAACCGCCGCCTCAACCGCCCCGATCGCCACCGTAGACGAGCAGCATCCGTGGCTCGGTCTCGTCTCCTTTACGGAAGAGACCCGCGGCTATTTCCATGGCCGCGAGGAGGAAGCCGCCGAGCTCAGCCGGCGTGTCCAGCGCAAGCTGCTCACCGTGCTCTTCGGCCAGTCCGGCCTTGGCAAAACATCCATTCTGCAGGCCGGTCTCGTGCCGCGCCTTCGCCCCGAGGGTTTCTGCCCGGTCTACGTGCGGCTCGACTACGATCCGCACTCGCCGCCGCCTTCCGACCAGATCAAGCGCGCGGTCTTCCGCGCCACCGAGGCCGCCGGCACCTGGACGAAGAGCGGCACGGCTGTCGCCGGCGAAACCCTCTGGGAATTCCTGCACCACCGCGACGACATCCTGAAGGACGCCGCCGGCCGCACCCTCATCCCGATCCTGATCTTTGACCAGTTCGAGGAAATCTTCACGCTGGCCCAGTCCGACGACGCCGGCCGGAAGCGCGCGCAGGAATTTCTCGCCGACCTGGCCGACCTCGTCGAGAACCGCCCGCCGGCGGCGCTGGAGGCCCGCATCGACCGCGACGAAGCCGACGCCGCGAAGTTCGACTTCGCCCGGGCCGACTACCGCATCCTCATCTCGCTGCGCGAGGATTACCTCGCCCACCTTGAGGGGCTGAAGGCCCAGATGCCTTCTGTCACACAGAACCGCATGCGGCTCGCCCGTATGACGGGGCCCCAGGCCGTGGCCGCCGTGCGCGCCCCCGCGCCGCATCTCGTCGGCGAAGCCGTGGCCGAGGCCGTCGTCCGGTTCGTCGCCGGCGGCGCCGACCTGGCGCACG
>CAZBLQ010000011.1:0-47050 GCA_964492635.1 uncultured Oleiharenicola sp. | reverse complement strand
AACAGGATGTCATGGTGGCGGCCCAAGGGGGTAAGCGCCCGGCCAAATGCGATAAAGTCACAGGGGACCAGCCTCGTGCCCTGGTGGATCAACTGAAAAAACGAATGCTGGCCATTGGTGCCTGGTTCGCCCCAGTAGACCGGCCCGGTCTGATAGTTCACCTTTTTACCACCGAGCGTCACGTGCTTGCCGTTGCTCTCCATTGTCAATTGTTGCAGATACGCGGGGAAGCGCTTCAGGTATTGTTCATAGGGCAAAACCGCCACTGTAGGCGCGCCGAGAAAGTCGTTATTCCAGATCGCCAGCAGTCCCATGAGCACGGGCAGGTTTTTCTCGAACGGGGCGCGGCGAAAATGCTCGTCCATTTGATGGAAGCCCCGGAGCATCGCGCGAAAATTGTCCGGTCCGACCGCCAGCATCGTCGAAAGACCGATGGCTGACTCCATCGAGTAGCGTCCGCCGACCCAGTCCCAAAAACCAAACATGTTCGCGGGATCGATGCCAAAGGCGGAAACTTTCTCGGCATTCGTGGACACCGCCACAAAATGTTTCGCCACGGCTTTGGCCGCGCCGCCGAGTCCCCGGAGCAGCCACGCGCGCGCGCTGTGCGCGTTCGTCATGGTTTCCAGCGTGGTGAAGGTCTTCGACGAGATGATGAAGAGCGTCTCCGCCGGGTCGAGGTCGCGGGTGGCCTCCATAAAATCGGTGCCATCCACGTTCGAAACAAAACGGAAGGTCAGGCTGCGCTTGCTGTAATGTTTGAGCGCCTCGTAGGCCATTACGGGACCGAGGTCGGAGCCGCCGATGCCGACGTTGATAACGTTCCGGATGCGTTTGCCGGTATGGCCCTTCCAGGCACCGCGGCGGACGCGATGGGAAAACGTCTCCATCCTGGCGAGCACGGCGTGGACCCCGGGCACGACATTTTTCCCATCCACCGCAATGGACGCACCCTTTGGCGCGCGCAGAGCCACATGCAGCACGGCGCGGTTTTCCGTGACGTTGATTTTCTCGCCTTCGAACATGGCTGCAATCCGGCCGCTCAAATCGGATTCCCGGGCCAGGCGCATCAGCAGTTTCAGGGTCTGGTCGGTGATGCGGTTCTTCGAATAGTCCAGATAGAGCCCGGCCGCCTCGGCGATCAGACGCTCGCCGCGCTTTGGGTCATCGGCGAAAAGTTCCCGCAGGTGCCGTTTCCGGAGCGTTTGGTAATGGGCCGTCAGCGCCTTCCAGGCCGGCCGGTGGGTGAGCGGTTTGACCGGGATTGTCATGAAGGTGATATCTTTCGTCGCTGTCACGACCCGGTCAGAAAGCGTGGCTGAGCGCGTGGCTCTTGGTTTCGATCACTGCCAACAGGTCGTTCCAGGATTTCACGAACGATTTGGCACCTTCGTCCTGCAGACGCGCAGCCACGTCGCCCAAGACCACCCCGGGTTCGTCGAACCTTGCCAACACCCTTTCGCAGTCGCCGCCATCCGCCGCCAGGCTTGGTCCGATTTTCCCGTGATCGGCCAAGGCCTGCAAGGTGGCTTCCGGCATCGTGTTCACCGTGAATGGAGCGGCCAACGCCTCGACGTAAAGGGTGTCGGAAGCCTTGGGATCCTTGGTGCCGGTGCTGGCCCACAGCAGGCGTTGCGGCCGGGCCCCGGCGTTGTAGGCCCGCAGCCATCGCGGTTTGCTCAGCAGACCGGTGTAAGCCCGGTAGATGCGACCCGCCATGGCGATGCCGAGCAAGTTGTCCAAGGCTGGCGGGACCCGGTCGCGCAAGGCGACGTCCCAACGACTGACGAAGATCGAGGCCACGGAACCGACCCGGGGATTGAGCCCGGCGGTCATCCGCCGTTCGATGCCGCGCAGATAGGCGTCGGCCGCGGCCACGTATTGCTCGGCGGAGAAAAGAAGGGTCACGTTGACCGGCACACCGGCAAAGATCGCCTCCTCGATGGCGGGCAAACCCTCTTTCGTGCCCGGAATCTTGATGAACAGGTTCGGCCGCCCGGCCCGCGCGGAAAGGTCTTTGGCGGCGGCGATGGTGCCGGCGGTGTCATGGGCCAGCAAGGGGGACACTTCCAGGGAAACCCAGCCGTCCACTCCATTCGTGCGGTCGTGCACCGGCCGGAACAAGTCGGCGGCCCGGGAAAGATCGTCCAAGGCCAGATCGAAAAAAAGACTTTCGCCGGCTCTGCCCTGCGCAAGTTCCGCGTGGATCGCCGCATCATAGGCGGTACTGTTCTTGATGGCATGATCGAAGATGGTTGGGTTCGACGTCAGACCGGTCACCGACAGCTCGTCGATGTAGCGCTGGAGCGTGCCGAGGTTCAGCAGATCACGCGTGATATTGTCGAGCCAGAGGCTCTGGCCCAGATTGTGCAGCAGTTTGGTGGCTTTCATGGGATTTGCTTTATTGGGCGAAGATTGCCGGACAGAAACGTAGGACCGCGAAAGAATCTGCATGTAATCTTACTTTCCGATTGCGCTGCCTGTTGTTGACCTGCCCAAGGGAGTTCGTCCGGTTGAGCAATCACCGGCTCCCCCTTGATCTCGATGCTGACTGGCGCGGGCCTGCTAAGTGGACATCACCGCGGCGACTCGCAACTTCTGCGTGCGGCCAAAGCGGCGGTGGAAGCAAAGCCTAAGCATGCCAAGGATGGTGGTATCATTTATGTGTGATAGTGGGCCTCCGCCTGCTCAAATCATATGGGGTGTTGTTCCCACACGGCGGTCGCGCCAGCGGAGACGGTGAAGCATGCGCGGTCCCGGCCGCTTGGCCCGGCGGGGATTATCATGTGTGGATGAATCCATGGAAGGGTTATGCCCTATAGCCCCGATCGGCCTTCGGGCGCACACTCCGTTCAAGTCCGCAGTGAGATGCGTTCTGCGCCATCACCAGTGAATCAATATCTACAAAAGCAGCCTGCGCTAATCGAAGATTCCGCAAATCACGCGTCGGCAACCCGTAAGCTATTGCGGGAACGTGCAGTTGAGCTCGCCGGGACTAACGGCCGGTCCCCTCAAGAGGTGTTAAAATCAGATTGGGAACAGGCCAAGAATGAATTGGGCGGTGAACTGGATAACTGCCCGGGCCCGACTCAACGGGACACTGAGCTCCCGCCGTCTCCCGGCCTATTTTCGCCTGCTAAATCCGACGACAAAATAAAAATCATGAACAAGAACAATTCCATCGTAGCAATCTATCCGTCGCATACGGCGGCCGAGACGGCGGTTAAGGAACTTCAGCGGTCTGGTTTTGATATGAAGAAACTGTCGATCGTCGGACGCGACTATCACACCGACGAGCATGTCGTCGGCTACTACAATGCGGGCGATCGCATGAAGGCCTGGGGAAAAACTGGCGCTTTTTGGGGTTGGATCTGGGGATGCCTTTTCGGCTCCGCGTTCTTTATGATTCCAGGCATCGGGCCGTTGGTAGTGGCGGGGCCCCTGGTCGGCTGGCTGGTCGGGGCGCTGGAAAGCGCCGTCGTCGTGGGAGGCTTGAGCGCGCTTGGCGCCGGCTTGTTCAGTTTGGGTATTCCGAAGGACAGCATCCTGCAGTATGAGACAGCACTCAAGACCGACAAATTCGTCCTGATCGCCCACGGCTCTGCGGCCGAGACCTCCCACGCCAAGGAAGTCCTGGCCCGGACCAATCCGGAGAATATGCAGCAGCATCAGGCAACTTAGCGCCGCTGAACAGGCAGAACGCGAAAGCCGAGAGGCACTCTCATGATGGACAAACTGATTATTCCCCTCCGACAGCTGGTTCTGTTACGACACGGGGAAAGCATGTGGAATAAAGAGAACTTGTTTAGCGGCTGGACGGACGTCGATTTGTCCGAACGCGGCAAAGATGAGGGACGGGAGGCCGGCCTTGGCCTGAAAGAACACGGGTTTACGTTCGACGTAGCATTCACGTCCGTTTTGAAACGCGCCATTCGGACTCTGTGGGTCACACTCGACGAGATGGATCTGATGTGGATTCCCGTCCACCGGGATTGGCGATTGAACGAACGACATTACGGCGCCCTGCAAGGGCTTAACAAGTCCGAGATGGCCAGGCAATACGGCGAAGCCCTTGTCAAGTCATGGCGTCGGAGTTACGATGTCCGCCCGCCGGCCCTCGAAGAGGAAGACCCACGGCATCCGTGCCACGATCCGCGATACCGGCATCTCCGCCCGGAGCAACTTCCCTCCACCGAATGCTTGAAGGATACGGTGGCACGATTCCTCCCCTCCTGGCACGATTGCATCGCCCCGGGGGTGCGGAGCGGGAAGCGCGTCCTGATCGTTGGCCATGGGAACAGCCTCCGTGCGCTGGTCAAGTATCTCGACGATGTTGCTGACGACGACATCGTCGATCTAAACATCCCTACAGGTATTCCATTGGTGTACGAATTGGACGAGAAGCTTCATCCTATCCGCCACTATTACCTAGGCGATATTGCGCGCGTACAAAAAGCGATTCAAGCCGTGGCGAGCCAGGCAGCGGTAAAACACTAGCAGACAGATCCATGGCGCTTGCTCCAAATAAAACGAAGCTCGTGTGTACAATCGGGCCGGCATCCGAGTCGCCCGAGATCCTGCGGCAAATGCTGGATGCCGGGATGAATGTCGCCCGTCTCAACTTCTCGCACGGCGAGTTTGCCTGGCATCGGACCGCGATCGACAATCTTCGACAGGCAGCTCGTACGACCGGCAAACGCTTAACGATCATGGCCGATCTTCCGGGCCCGAAGATCCGAATCGGGCAACTGGCCCAAGAGCCAATCGCGTTGAAGCGGGGCGATGCCTTCACCTTGACCACGAATGAAATCGTCGGCAACGCGCAGCGCGTCTGCATGAGTTTCCCCCGCCTGCCCGCCGTTGTCAGGCCCGGCGACTTCCTTTTCCTCAACGATGGCAATATTCAACTGGAGGTGGTCAAGAGCGCCGGCGACAGCGTCGAGTGCCGGGTGCTTGTCGGGGGCGAGTTGCGCTCGCGCAAGGGGCTGAATCTCCCCGGAATCGACCTTGGAGTCAGTGCGTTTACCGCCCGCGACCACGACTGCCTCAGGTTCGCGCTGGAAAATGGGGTGGATGTAATCAGCCAGTCCTTCGTCGAGACGCCAGCCGATGTTGATGCTGTGCGAATAGCGGCAGCAGAACTGGGGCATCGCCCGTTCATCATCGCCAAGATCGAACGGTTGGGAGCACTGGCCCACGTCGATGAGATCTTGCGCGCCGCCGACGGAATCATGGTCGCGCGCGGTGATTTGGGAGTGGAAACCCCGATCGAGGGAATTGCCATCGTTCAGAAGCAACTGATCAGCCGGGCCAACCTATTTGGGAAACCGGTGATCACTGCCACGCAAATGCTGGAGTCGATGGTCGACCATTACCGGCCCACCCGCGCTGAAGCCACGGATGTGGCCAATGCCATCCTCGACGGCACCGATTGTGTGATGCTTTCAGAAGAATCGGCCATGGGAAAGTTCCCGGTCGAGGCCGTGAACATGCTCGCCAGGATCGCAGCCGCGACCGAACCGGTTCGCACCGAAGCCCGCACTGAAGCGTTCTTCGCCAACTATGACCGCGACGGCGACGTTCATCTCGTGGACCTCATCTCGCGCAACCTCCGGCACATCGTGGCTCACCTCGCCCCGACCGCGGTCATCGTCCCCACCACCACGGGATCTGCAGCGCGGATGGTCTCCCGCTTCAAGTTGCCCGTATGGATTGCCGCCGTGAGCCCGGACGAAGCAACCTGCCATGGGCTGCAGTTATCGTACGGAGTGTCCCCGGTCCACGCGCCGGAGCAAATCCCCAATTGGAATGAATTCGCCCGGCACTGGGTGCAAAGAGAAGGATTGCCCGAGGAACTCGTGGTGTTGATGGAAGGCCCCTTCCGGGATGATCCCAAGGGGAACCCCCGGCTGGAGATCATCGATCTATGGCCCGGGCGCCATGGGCAAGAAGGTGACCACCCTGTCCGGATGCAAAACGATCGAGACTGACTACTATGACAACTTCAGAGATCACGGTTGCTGAATACCTGCTCACACGGCTGAAAGAGATCGGGGTCGATCATCTCTTTGGCGTGCCGGGGGATTTTGTCCTGGGTTTCCTCAACCAAGTCCTCAAGAGCAACCTGAAGTATGTCGGCACCTGCAATGAACTCAATGCGGCATATGCTGCGGACGGCTACGCCCGTATTCGTGGCATCGGTGCATTTTCCTCAACCTACGGCGTCGGGGAACTGAGCGCCATCAACGGCGTGGCGGGGGCCTTCGCCGAAAAAGTTCCGGTAGTGGCAATCACTGGCTCGCCGGCAACGATCAATTTTCGCACACGACCGCTGCTGCATCACACCTTGGGTGATTATCAGATCCCGTTGCGGATGTATGAGAAAATCACCGTCGCTTCAACCCAGCTTGTTTCCGGCGGTACAGCCCCGGCCGAGATCGACCGGGTGTTGTCGGCGTGTCTTTCTCACCAGCAACCGGTTTATATCAGTCTGCCTTCGAATGTGGTGATGATGAAATGTAATCGGCCGGGTCCCTTCCTCTTCCCACCGCATCCCCACAGTGACCAGGATGCGCTCGGAGAGGCGATCAAGGAGGCGGTTGGGATGCTGGATAATTCCCACCGACCGGTGGTGATCGGCGACGTGGAGTTAATACGCTTTAAACTGCAAAACGACTTCGCCGGTTTCCTCGCCAAAACAGGCTTCCCCTATGTAACCATGATGTTGGGCAAGACCCTTCTTTCAGAACACCACCCGCAGTTCATCGGCCTCTTTGAGGGAGATCGGAGTCGCGACTATGTACGGCATCGGGTCGAATCCGCTGACTGCATCCTGAAACTTGGCGCCCTGATGACCGATTTCAATACCGGCGGCTTCACCACGAACTTTGACGACGCAAAAACGATAGGCGCCAACATCGGCTATGTGAAAATCAAGCACCATTATTACGAGAACGTACACCTCCATGATTTTATCCTTGGGCTGACCGAAAAGCTTGCCCGGCGAAATCCGGCAACCCTGGAAATCCAGAGTGCCACCGGTGGCTGCGTGCACCGGCAGACGGCGCCGTATCGCCCTGACGTGACCGCACCCCTGACCATCCAGCGTTTCTTTGACCGGATGAGTCATTTTATTGAAACGAATTCCATCGTCATCGCTGAAACTGGCGTATCCCTGTTCAGCGCCGCGGAAATGCTCATGCCGGAAGGAGCGATCTTCATCGGACAGACCTTTTATGGCTCGATCGGTTATACCGTTGGGGCGACCCTCGGCGCCGGGCTCGCAGCTCAGGACCGGCAGGTCGTGCTGTTTGTGGGGGACGGTTCTTTTCAAGTCACCTGCCAGGATCTCTCGACCATGATCCGGAACCGTCTCAAGGTCGTCATCTTTCTTATCAATAATGACGGTTATACGATCGAGCGGGTGATCGTTGATCGCCCCTACAACGATATCCAACCCTGGCGCTATCACAAACTCGTGGACGTATTTGGCGGGGGGCTGGGCCTTGATGTTCGTACGGAAGGAGAGCTGGAAGAAGCGTTGGGCAAGGCTGCCATAGCGGACGGCCTCGTGTTCATCGAAATCCACACCGGGCGATTGGACTGTCCCGAGGCTCTTCGGAAAGCCGGCCGGTCGATGGCAAGGACAAATCAACTCGACTAAAGCGTACGTTCTACCGCGCCACCCTACCTGGAGGAGAAACAATGACAAAACCTGCTCACGCCGAAAACAACCTAAGCACGATGAAGGCCCTTGTCTTCCACGGACCAAATAACTTGGCGTTGGAGGACAGGCCAAAGCCAAAAATCGAGCAGGCGACGGACGCAATCGTGCGGATCACCACGACCACCATCTGCGGGACTGATCTGCACATCCTAAAGGGGGATGTGCCGACCATCACGGACGGACGCATTCTCGGTCATGAAGGAGTGGGAATTATCGAGGAAGTGGGAGCGAACGTAGCGGGTTTTCACCCGGGCGACAAAGTACTCATCTCCCTTATCACATCCTGTGGCAGGTGCAGTTTCTGCAAGAAAGGGATGTATTCCCATTGCCGCGCCGGTGGTTGGCTTCTGGGCAACAGGATCGATGGCACTCAAGCCGAATACGTCAGGATTCCTTTTGCCGATACCGGCTTGTACCTGCTGACACCGGACGCTGACGAAGAGGCGGTGGTCATGCTCAGTTGTATTCTCCCCACCGGCCTGGAATGCGGGGTGCTGAACGGGCAGGTGAAGCCGGGGGACACTGTGGCGATCGTCGGTGATGGTCCGGTGGGCCTCGCCACCCTGCTCATGGCCCAACTTTACTCTCCTGCTGAGATTATTATGATTGGGCGCAACGACAGCCGGCTCAAGGCGGCTCATTCATTTGGTGCGTCCAGAATATTGAACAGCTCAGACGGGAAGGCGGTGGAGCATGTCATGGCGCTGACCAATGGCGCCGGGGTGGACGTGGCCATCGAAGCCGTAGGCGTCCCGGCTACGTTCGACATCTGTCAGGCGATCATCGCCCCGGGCGGCCGCATTGCCAACGTCGGCGTTCATGGCAAATCGGTCGAACTCCACCTCGAGAGGCTCTGGGCTTCCAATATCACGCTCACGACGCGTTTGGTGGATGCGGGCACAACACCAATGCTCCTCAGAATGATTCAATCGGGGCACCTCGATGCTAAAAAGCTCGTCAGCCACCAGTTCGAGCTATCGGAAATCATAAAGGCGTACGACACTTTCGGGAACGCTGCCAGGGAAGGCGCGTTAAAAGTGGTGCTCAAGAACACACGCGCCAGTGGCGGCGCCTTGAAGAATAATATATGAGCGAACCGACCCGCGGCAGCCACTCGATATACGCCACTGGCTCGGCCAATGGCGGCGACCAGGTCATCTTTTCCACCGTGGACGATGCGGTATCCGCCGCGGCTGAGGCGCAGAGAGTCTTCGAGGACCAGGGACTCGAAGTGCGCCGGGCCGTGATCAAAGCCATGCGCAAGACCGCCATCGCCAACGCGGAGCGCTGGGGCCGCATGGCGGTAGAGGAAACAAAGATCGGCCGCGCCGCGGATAAGACGCAGAAGAATCTCCTCTGCGCCACCCGTACACCGGGAGTGGAGGACCTGCAGTCGCAAGCCTATACCGGTGACAAAGGCCTAACCTTGGTCGAGTACGCTCCATTCGGCGTCGTGGCCGCCATCACTCCATCGAACAATCCGGCGGCAACCGTCATCTCCAACGCCATCAGCATACTGGCCGCAGGCAATGCCGTGGTCTTCGCCCCGCATCCGGCGGCAGCTAAAGTCTGCCAGGAAACGATCTGCGCCCTGTCTTTGGCTGCGGTCTCGGCCGGGGCCCGCGCGGGCTTGATAACCACGGTCTCGCCTGCCTCGCAGGAATCGGCCAGGGCCCTCCTGTCTCACCCCGGCGTCAACCTCAACATGGTGACGGGAGGCCCCGCGATCGTGAAGGTGGCGATGACAACGGGCAAGATCTGCAAGACCATCGCGGCCGGGCCGGGCAACCCGCCGGTGGTCGTGGATGAGACAGCGATTTTCCCCCAGTGCGCCGCGGACATCATCTTCGGCGCGAGCTTCGACAATAACGTGCTGTGCATCGCGGAAAAGGAAGTGATCGTCGTCGATGCCGCCAAAGTCCGGTTCCTGGAGAGCATGCGCAAGGATCCGCGGGCCTTTGAGCTTTCCCTTTTTCAAATGGATGCCTTGGCCAAGCTTGTCATCAAGGCCGACGGCAAAGGCTCGACTATGAACCGCGACTATGTGGGACGCGACGCAGCAGTCATAGCCAAAGGCATCGGACTGGAGGTGTCCTCCGCCACACGCCTGTTGTGGGGCGAGGTGCCCAACGAGCACGCCTTCGTCTGGACCGAACAACTCATGCCGGTCCTGCCCATCACGTTCGCGAGGGACGTGGACTCGGCCATCGAGTTGGCTTATCGCGCCGAGGCGGGCAACCATCATTCCGCCGCCATGTACTCGACTCATGTCGGAAATCTGACCCGCATGGGCCGGCGCATGCAGTGCTCCATCTTCGTCCAAAACGCTCCGACCCTGTACGGTCTCGGCTTGGGCGAGGGCTACGCTTCTATGTCGATCGGCACCCCGACTGGAGACGGCATCACCAAGCCTTCGCATTTTGTCCGGCCGCTGCATTGCTGCCTCGTCGGCTATTTCAGGATTGCGTGAAGACAAGCGACATCCGCCCGAGGAACCTCCTCCCGCGCCGGCGCGTTGCCGGCCTGGGCGTTCAGGGCCGACTGGTCGGGCGTAAATCAAGGAGGAAACATGCCTTTTGCTAATGTGCATGTGCACCAGAAAAAAGGGGGCATAATCGATTCCATCTTTTGCCGCGCAAAGGCTAACCGGCGACGCATTTTGTTTCCGGAACCGACCGAACCGCGAATCTTGACGGCGGTTTCATACTTACTCGCAAATAAGATTTTGACTCCAGTCTTGGTTGGAGATGAATGCGAGATTCTAAAGAAGTCGGTCGAACTGAAGTTGCCGCTCAAAAGCATTAGAATCTACGATCCCAAAGATCTCCCGGAGAAATTGTGCGAACAGTTTTGCGAACTGCGCAAGAATCAAGGGGTGACCATGGAGCAGGCCAGGCATATTCTCAAGGACCCGGTGTGGTACGCGATGATGCTGCTAAAAAACGCCGATGCCGACGGACTAATTTGCGGGGCGATGCATAGAACGGCGGAAACGCTACGTCCGGCCTTTAGTATCATTAAAACAAAACCCGGCGTGAGTTTGGCGTCCAGCTATTTTATCATGGTTGAAGACGGTAAAGTTTACTTTTATGCAGACTGCGCCGTAAATCCCGATCCGACGGCTGAACAACTTGCAGACATTGCAATCACCACGGCTGACACAGCGGCATCGTTTGGATACACGCCCCGAGTTGCAATGTTGTCCTTTGCAACGCTTGATTCTGCACGTCATCCGTTAGTCGACAAAGTCACGCGGGCGACACAGATCGTCAAGCGAAGCAGACCTGATATAATCTGTGACGGTCCGCTGCAGTTCGACACGGCAGTGGTACCAAATGTCGCGCAGAAGAAAGCGCCCTTTTCTCCAATCCAGGGTAATGCGAATGTTTTGATTTTCCCTGATTTGAACGTTGGAAATATCGCCTACAAAATCACCCAGCGCTTTGGCCATGCACAGCCCATTGGCCCGATTTTACAGGGGTTGAACAAGCCAGTTAACGATTTGTCTCTTGGTTGTACGGTTGAAGAAATCATCAAAACCGCTGCCTTGACGGCAGTGCAGGCCCAATGAAAATTGGTGAGGCAAAGGGCATGACCCCCCAAGTTGCGCCCAGCATCTTTATAGCGTTCTGCCCGCCACGAAACATGGAGCGCAATTCCGCAGGGAGGGGCAGTCCAACGACCGCCGCAACGACCTCGAGGTTGTCCCAAACATCCAAATGCCGGCGCGACTCACCTAAAGAAAAACACGGGGTGAGCGGAACCCAGGTGAAGTTTGCCGTTCAATTCATGGGAGCATTCGTGAACGATTGATTCCATTCTCGAGCCAAGCTTAGGACCACAACATGAAAGAAGCAGATCAAAGTGTAGCGATCGCCGCGCAGCCGTTCGTGGCGATGATTCACGCAAAGTGTTCATAACAAGCCGAACGTGAACACCCCACAGTAATAGGTGAATGGCCCCATGCCCAACTCCAGTACAACGGTGGAAACGGGCCCGCTGCGAATCGGAATCGCCGCGGATCACGGCGGTTTTGAGTTAAAGCAATATCTGGAGGGCCGGCTGCGCGAGGCCGGGCATGACGTGAACGATTTCGGAGACCACCGGTCGCAGCCCGACGACGACTATCCGGACTTTGTCATTCCGCTGGCGCGCGCCGTCGCGCGCGGCGACTTGGATCGCGGCGTGGCCGTTTGCGGCAGCGGAGTGGGGGCGTGTGTGGCCGCCAACAAGGTGGCGGGCGTCCGTGCATGCCTGATTCATGAGAATTTCTCAGCGCGTCAGGGAGTCGAGGATGATGACCTCAACGTGATCTGCCTCGGCGGCCTTGTCGTCGACCATGAAACCGCGTGGGCGTTGGTTCAGACCTTTCTCGCAGCCCGCTTTAGCGGCGCGGAGCGCCATCGTCGCCGGCTCGCGAAAGTGGCGGGGCTCGAAAACACCCCAACGAAGGACCGGCCGTGACAATCAGTCCCCTGGCCGGCAAACCGGCACCGCCTGGCATCCTCGTCGACGTGCCACGGCTCGTGACCGCCTACTATACCGGCGTGCCCGACCCCGCCGTGCCGGCCCAGCGCGTAATGTTCGGCACGTCCGGACATCGCGGTTCGTCATTCAATCTGGCCTTCAACGAAGCACACATCCTCGCGATCACCCAGGCGATTTGCCTATATCGCTCGCGGCAAGAAATATCCGGCCCGCTTTTTCTCGGGATCGACACGCACGCCCTGTCCGCTCCGGCCTGCGCGACCGCCCTTGAGGTGCTGGCGGCCAATCAGGTCGAGGTAATGATCGCCGAAGGAGACGAATATACGCCGACCCCGGTGATTTCCCACGCGATTCTGACTTACAATCGCGGGCGAACAAACGGGCTGGCTGATGGGATTGTCATCACGCCCTCGCACAATCCACCGCACGACGGCGGCTTCAAATACAACCCGCCAAACGGCGGACCGGCCGACAAGACTGTCACGGGTTGGATCGAGGCGAAGGCGAATGCGCTGCTCGAAGCCCACCTCCATGGCGTAAAACGAATTCCCTACGAGCGTGCACTGCGCGCCCCGACAACTCATCGGCACGATTATCTTAACGCTTACGTCAACGACCTGGGGAATGTAATCGACTTAGACGTGATCCGGAGCGCGAAACTCCGGCTCGGTGTTGACCCGCTCGGCGGCGCGGGCGTCCACTACTGGGCACGAATCGCGGAGCGTCATGCGCTCGACCTCACTGTCGTCAACGACGTGGTCGATCCCACCTTCCGTTTCATGACGGTGGATTGGGACGGCCAGATTCGCATGGATCCATCGTCTCCCTACGCAATGGCGCGGTTGATCGAGATGAAAGATCGTTTCGATCTATCATTCGCCTGCGACACCGACCACGATCGGCACGGGATTGTCGCTCCGGGCGATGGTCTGCTTCCGCCTAACCACTTTCTGACGGTGGCCATTTCCCAGCTCTTTCAAAATCGGCCGAAATGGAGCAGAATGGGCGCAGTTGGAAAAACGGTCGTGAGCAGTGCAATGATTGATCGGGTCACGGCGAAGCTGGGCCGGAAGCTCTACGAAGTGCCGGTAGGTTTCAAATGGTTTGTCGACGGCCTGCTCGACGGCTCTCTGGGTTTTGGCGGCGAGGAAAGCGCGGGTGCCTCGTTCCTTCGGCGGAACGGCACCGTGTGGACGACGGACAAGGACGGCTTCATCCCTTGCCTGCTCGCCGCGGAGATCACGGCGCGGACCGGCTCCAACCCCGGTGAACTCTATCGCAAGCTCACGCAGGAATTCGGCGAGCTCTTTTATGACCGGGTCGAGACGCCTGCGACCCCGGCGCAGAAGGCGGCGCTGGCGAAACTCTCGATTGAACAGATCACGCAGACCGATCTGGCCGGAGAAAAAATCACCGCGACGCTTACCCACGCCCCAGGGAATGATGCGCCGCTCGGCGGCGTGAAGGTGATGACGGCCAGCGGCTGGTTCGCGGCTCGGCCCTCCGGTACCGAGGACATCTACAAAATCTACGCCGAAAGTTTTCGCAGTGAGACCCACCTGAGTGAGATTATCACTGAAGCCCAGACGGTCGTCAGTGCGGCGCTGGCCGGGGCCGGGGCGCCGAAGGCGGACCCGGTGGCGTCCGCCCCGCACCAGAAGACGGAGCGCGAGGCGGTAGAGGCGTGGGAGAACGAAGGCGATCCCAACTGAAGTTTTTCACGGATGAAAATACCACTATGAGCACGGCAGCTCCTAACGATCCCGCCCAACCCACGCCGCCGGGCCTCAACGCATTGACGGAGCTGGCTATGGATTTGCGCTGGTCGTGGAATCACGGAGCGGACGAGTTGTGGCGGCGGCTCGACCCACGCTCTGGGCCCTTACTCGCGAGAATGCCAAGGTCAATAGCCCACCCCACAATTCGTTTAGGAAGTAACAACATGCCGCGGTCGGATGCTGTAGGTTGTGCGACCAGTCCGGCCGCTCAACTCCTGCGCCAGAGGTCCGCGCGAATCAGGCCCCAGTCAATTTCGCGCCGACCGGCGAGAGCGAAGCCGTGGGCGCGCAGCAGGTCGTCGGGCGGCGTCAACCGCCGGGCGGGCAAAGCCACCACGCGGCGGAAGAACGCATACATGAGCGCATGCACCGCCCGGGCCCGCCAACGAGCGAGGCCCCGAGGGGGAATGGCGAAATCCACGACGAGCCAGAGCGCATCCTCGGTCGCGCAAGCTGCCAGCTTGGCCACGACCTCTGCGAGAGTTTCGGGCGGGAAGCAGTCCAGAAAGAAACAAGTCACCACGGCGTCGTATTTCCCTTCCGGTTTCCAATCGCACACGTCGTCACAGTGCCAGTGGACATTCGCGCCCGCATCCCACAGCCGTCTCTTGGCCTGCTCTAGCATTCGGGAACTTGCCTCAATGCAGGCGATCTCGGCATCTGGAAATTGTGTTGCGCAGGCCTCGACAAATCGACCATGGCCCTCGCCAGCGCTCAGGATGCGTCGCCGGCCGTCCAGTTCATCGAGCCAGACGGTGCGGGCCTGCTGTAGCCGCCCGCCGGCCGTGAGCCCCTCCAGCCAGTCGTAATGCGGAGCCAGCAGGTCAAAATTCATCCGATCTGCCAGATCAGGCCGGAGATCAGCGCGCCGCCGGCATAGGCTGCCACATCCCACGGATCGCCGGTGGCGCGGGTGAACAAGTGAGGAGCGACCAGCTCGGCCGCGACTGACCACACCGCCCAGTGGAGCACAATCTCCGACCAGCGCGGTCGGGCCTCTGCCGGACGCAGGCCAAGCCGTTTGTGCAACCAGAGCATCAGCGGCAACGCAGCCGGGATGAGCAGCGTATCGTTGAAATAGTTTCGCAGGAAAAACCCCTTCAGCGCCAGCGGCACCAACCAACGGTTCATCGCGTAGCAGGCACAAGCGGTCATGCACAGCGGATCGCGCGCATAGCGGAACTGGCTCATAACAACGCGGCAATCATGAGTCCGGCACCGAAAGCCAGAAGGATTTTCAGGATGATGGGCGGGCAGCCGAGCAAATAATCAGGCAACATCATTGCTTTGGGTAATCAGTTTTAGGCCGGGTGCAAACGGCGATTTTTCTTGGGTCAGTCCTGCTGGTTGTTGGCGAAACTCATCTGCGCGCGCAGGATGTCGTGCATGGTGACGACTGCATTCACACCGCCGTTTTTGCCGACCAGAATGATCAGTCCGCTTGGCGAATCCACTATCTTGGTGGCGACCTCGCGCACTGAGGTGCCCAGAGTGAGGGTGACAGCCGATTCCAGCACCGGCGGACGGGTTTCCAGGAGGGCATCGGACGCTTCCTTGCGAGTCAGCACGCCTGTGAGGCGACCATCCATGACGACGGGGAAGCGGTTGTGGGCGTGGCTGCCCAGAAAGTCCCGTAACGCCGCGGGGGAGAGGTCCGTGATGACAAGCGGAGAGAAATTGGCGATACGGGCAGCGGGCAGCTCCATCCAAGTGCGCAGGCTGCGTGGTGGCACGAGCTTCTCGACATGCTGACCGTCCTGCGCCAACGCGGTATCGTAGAAACTTTCACGGGTAATACGCCGGCTGATCATTTCGCTGACGAGAGCACCAACCATTAGCGCCGGAACCAGCGCGAACTCGTGCGTCATCTCAAACACGATCAGAATCCCGGTCACGGGCGCTCGCACAACCGCGCCGAGGCAGGCGCACATGCCCACAACCGCAAGTGTGACGTGGTCAGCCCCGGACAGCGGCAGCACCAAACCGACCAGGCCGGCCAACGCAGCCCCGGTCATGCCTCCGAAGAAAAGGGTCGGGGCAAAGATACCGCCGCAGCCGCCGAGACCATAGCACACGGCGGTCGCCAGGAGCTTCGCAACGAGCAGCAGCGCCGCGATGTGCCAGAGAAGTTTGCCGTCCAGGGCGAGCGAAAGGTCGTCGTAACCGAGGCTGAAGACCCCGGCGTGTCCGGTGCCGATGAATACCGCTGCGCCGATGGCCCAGACGGCGATGCCACCCAGCATGGTGCGCACCCAAGGCGGCAGCGTTTGGGGCCGCTGGTTGATGGCCCGCAACCCAAGAGACATCTTTTGGAACCAGCAGCCAGCCACGGCTGAGAGAGCGGCCACGAACGGGGTAAGGGCGAATGCCAGCCACTGGGGCGAGCCCTGCCCGTGTAGGGTGAACGCCGGTTGGGCACCCAACATTCCATGGGCTACGAGTGCGCCAAGCACCGCGGCCAGCAGCACGCTGCCGAGCATCCGGCTGTTGAGGTCGCCGATGATCTCCTCGAGAACGAACGTGACGGCGGCAATGGGTGTATTGAACGCCGCGGCGAGGCCAGCGGCGGCGCCGGCTGCGGCGGCGGTCCGGCGTTCGTTCTTCGCCGAACCGAGATAGCCCGAAAGTTGCGAGGTCAGTCCGCCGGCAAGTTGCACCGACGGGCCCTCCCGGCCAAGGCTGCTGCCGCCGCCCACGCTCAAGGCCCCACCAATGAACTTTACCCATACCACCCGCCAAGGCACGTAGCCAAAGTCCTTCCAAAAGGCCAGTTTGAGCTGTGGGATGCCGCTGCCCGCCGCATCTGGGCAAAACCGAGTCAATAGCCATCCCGACACCGCGGAGGTGCCGGCCACGATCAGGAAACTGCCGACCAAGAAAGTCGTGCGCGAGCGGTGGGTCAGCGCCTCCAGTCCATTCTGATAAATGAAATGGATTGCCATGTGGAACAGCACCGCCGCCAGCCCCGCCGCCAAGCCTAGGATTACCGTGACTACCACGGGACGCACTCGGGCGGGAATGCGCTGGATTAGCCGAGATAGAAAAGCGGCAAACACGGCGCGACTTTTTAGACCTCGGCAGGAAATTACAATTACCGATCAGCGGGCGTCCGCTCAGGTCTCCCAAACGGGCACACCTGCGAACCTAGGTCCCCCAATGTGCGGAACCCCAGGAATTGTCGTTCCTTTGTCGTTCCTAATGGCTTGAAACTGGCGGGATGGACGAGACTCGAACTCGCGACCTTCTGCGTGACAGGCAGACGCTCTAACCAACTGAGCTACCACCCCGTGAATCGGGAAAGAGGCCGCAACGTAGATTCCGAGGGAGGAGTGTCAAGCGTTCCTTCTTTGTCCTCCAGAGCTTCAGCGCCGGAGGAGGGAAACTCATTTCCCGGCGTTTTTTTGGAAGAATTTCAGCGCATTATCCCGGTCCAAAGCGATCTGGATCCGCAGTTCCTCCACGCTGCCAAACCGGCTCTCCGGCCGGAGGAAATGGAGCCAGTGCACCGCCACCTTGTCACCATACGTGAGCGGCGATGCGTCCAGCAAATGCACTTCCAGCAGTGGGCGGGTGGCCGGGCCCACGGTGGGCCGCAGGCCGTAATTGGCCACTCCGCGCACCGGCGCAGTCTGCCCGGTGGCAACTTCGACGGCATACACGCCGAAGCGAGGCTTCAACTCCGGCTCCCAGGCGAGGTTCAGGGTCGGGAACCCGATGGTCCGGCCCAACCGCCGGCCGGTCTCCACCACTCCCTCGGAGAAATACGAATAGCCGAGCAGGGCATTGGCCTCGGTCATGGCGCCGGCCGCCAGCAATTCCCGGATGCGCGAACTGCTGATCGGAGCGCCATTGTGATTGAGTCGCGGCGCGCTGAAGACCGCCAGCCCGGCCAGCGTGGCCTCCTCGATCAACAGCGCCACATCGCCGCTGCGACCGCGGCCAAAACGCCAGTTCTCCCCCACATAAACCGCCGCCAGCGACGGCAGCCAGCGCTTGAGATGGGGGAGAAACTCCCGGGCCTCGATCCGCGCAAACTCGCGGGAGAAATTCTGTTCAATGAGAAAGTCGAGCCCGAGCCGGCCCAACACGGACCGCTTCATCTCCGGCGGCATCAGCAGCGGCGTGGGGTTCGCGGGACGGAAGAGCGCGCTGGGGTGCGGCCAGAAGGTGAGCACGCCAGCCAGGCCGCCGCTGCGACGCGCCGAATGCACGGCGGATTCGATGACGGACTGGTGGCCGAGATGCACCCCGTCGAACATGCCGATCGCCAGATGCAGCGGACGTGGCGGCAGCACCACGTGTTCCAGACCGTCGAACTGGAGCAGCGCGCTCACAGCGCCACCGAGGGCGCCGCCTCATAAACCGGGATCAGGCGCTTTTCGATTTCCGGCAGGGAAAGTCCCTCGATCTGATCCAACGGGAGGCACCCGGCGATGGTGAACTTCCCGCTGCCGGTGCGGCGCAGCGCCGAGAGATGCGCGCCGCAGCCGAGTTTCTGCCCCAGATCGTGCGCAATGGTGCGCACGTACGTGCCCTTGGTGCAGTGCAGCTTGAAAGTGAGCCTGGGCGGCGCGAACGACAGCAGCTCGAACGACGCCACGCGGATGAACCGCGGCTCGCGTTCCACTTCCACTCCCCTGCGCGCCATCTTGTAGAGCGGCACGCCACCAATCTTGATGGCGGAGTGCATCGGCGGGGTCTGGTATTGATCGCCGAGAAAGCCCTGCATCGTTTCGCGCACCCGGCCCGCCGTCAGCTCCGGCACTGGCCGGGTCTCCATGACCTCGCCCTCCGCATCCTGCGAATCGGTGATCACCCCGAGGGTTGCTTCACCCTCGTAGACCTTGTCGACGCTGATGAGATACTGGGAGATCCGGGTGGCCTTGCCGATGAGCATGATGAGCAGCCCCGTGGCCATCGGGTCCAGCGTGCCGGCGTGGCCGATCTTCTTGATCTGCAGTTTTCGCCGCAGACGGTAAACCACATCGTGCGACGTCAGGCCGCCCGGCTTGTCCACGAGCAGGACGCCTTCCATTTCCTTGGGCGCTTGCAGGCTCATTGCTTGGCGGCATCCGCTTCCACCAGGCGCTGCTTGATCGCCGCCAGCAGCTTGGGATAAAAACCGGCGAGGGTGTCCTTGCAATTCAGTCCCGCCGCATTGGCGTGCCCGCCCCCGTTGAACTGGGCGGCAAGCGTGTCCATCCGGAAGGAGGCGTGACTGGCGCGGAGACTCGCCTTGACGACATCCTGGCGTTCTTCAATTAGCACGCCGATCTCCACGCCCTCGATCGAGCGCGCATAGTCCACCAAACCCTCGGTGTCCTCGGCCGTCGCGCCCACCTGCTCGAAAACTCCGTTGGGCAGCACGCCGATGCAAACCCGTCCGCCGCATTCCAGTTTGAGGGAGCTGAGGAAATACTGCAGGAGCTTCAGCTTGCCGAAGGACTCGCGTTCAAAGAGTTCCTGGCCGGCCAGGGAGGGATCGGCCCCGCGCCCCATCAGGTCCGCGCAAAGCCGGAAGACCCGACTGGAGGTGGAAGGAAAACGGAACTGCCCGGTATCGGTCATGATGCCGGTATAGAGCGCCTGCGCCGTGGTCCGGTCCACGGGCAGATCGGCGTCAAAAAAGATGCCCGCCAGCACTTCGGTGGTCGCCGCCGATGACGGGTCGACAAAATTGAACCGGGCGAAACCGACGTTGGAAAGGTGATGGTCGAAACAGCCCCACGGCGCCGGATACAACTCGCGCATCCGGGCGCCGGCCCGGTCATGATCGGCGCAATCCGTGTAAATGGACACCCGCCCCTCCGCCTGCACCTCGTCCCGCTGAAAGAATGGCGTGTCGCCCACGAGAAACTTGATGCGGCGCGGCACGGGATCCGGGTTGAGGCAGAGCGCGTCGATCCCGCTGGCCAGCAGCACGCGGCACAACGCCACCTGTGACCCGATGCAGTCACCATCCGGGCGCTGGTGGCCGATCACGACGACGCGCTGCCCCCGCAGTTCGTGCAGCAGCACCGCGAAGCGACCGGCGTACTTGGTGTAATGGTTCACGGCTGCGGGCTTTTCGCGTCGATTTCGTTGAGCAATCTCTCAATGCGCAGGGTGCGCGGCGCGTGGTCGTCGTGCACAAAGGCCAGCAGCGGCACATGGCGGAGGATGACGTTCTTGGCCACCGTCTCGCGGATTTCACCGCGCCGGCCGAGCAGCCATTTGCCGGCCCGGGTGGCATCGGCGGCCGAGCCCACCACGGAATAGAAAACCTTGGCCTCGCGGAGATCGCCGGTGATCTGCACCCCCGTGATGGTAATGGCCACGGACTCGCTGCTGTAGCGTTGGTGCAGGTAGGCGCTGATTTCGCGCTGCAACAGCTCGTTGACGCGGAGGAGTCGGTTGCTCATGGCGGCGTGGGGACTGACGGGATGGAACCGTGCGCCCGGGCGGGTCGCAAGCTCAGAGCGCGGCCCGGACCTTCTGGATTTCAAAGCACTCGATGCGGTCGCCTGCCTGGTAGCCGTCAAAGCCGTCCAGCCGGATGCCGCACTCGAGGCCGGCGCGGACCTCGTTGGCGTCGTCCTTGAAGCGCCGGAGCGTGCTGACCTTGCCCTCAAACAGGGCGTCCTTGCCGCGGCGGACGCGGGCGGTCGTGCCACGGTTGACCTTGCCCTCGGTGACGAGGCAGCCGGCGACGAAACCTTTCGCGACGGGAAAGACCTGGCGGACCTCCGCCACGCCGAGCTTGTTTTCCTTGAGATCGGGATCGAGCAAGTCGGCCATCATCTCCCGGATCTTGTCGCCCAGTTCGTAGATGATGCCGAAAGTCTGGATGGTGACGCCATGGTGCTTGGCCAGGGCGACGACCCCGTTCTCCTGCTTGGTGTTAAAACCGATGATGACCGCCTTGGCGGCACTCGCCATGAGGACATCGTTCTTGCTGATGATGCCGACATCACCTGCGACAATATCGAGCGACACCTTGGTGCTCTTGATGCCCTCGAGAAGGTTCCGGACCGCCTCGAGCGAACCGAACACGTCGGACTTGAGGACGACCCGCAGCACCTTGCCCTGCGCAGCCGCGATGTTGGCGAACAGCGCGTCGAGCGAGGTGTCCTTCGGCACCGCCGCGTCGGTGACATTCACTTTCTTCAGGCGATCCTGCTCTTCTTCGGCGATGTGCTCGGCGTCCCGGGCATTTTTTGCGGCCACGAATTTTGCGCCGGAGTCCGGCGCCCCCGACCAGCCGATGATGCGCACGGGCATGGCCGGCGGGGCTTCCTTCAAGTTATTCCCCTGATCGTCGAACATGGCGCGGACCTTCGCGTAATGCGAGCCGCACACGATGGCGTCGCCCACGCGGAGGGTGCCGCGCTGCACGATGACCGTGGCCAGCGGGCCGCGGCCCACGTCCACCTGCGACTCGATGACGACTCCGCTGGCCTCCGCCTTCGGGTTGGCCTTCAGCTCCAGCACGTCGGCCTGCAGGAGGATCATCTCCAAAAGTTCCGTGATGCCCTGTCCCTTGATGGCGGCGACAGGAACGGTGACGGTGGTCCCGCCCCAATCCTCGGGGGCGATCTGGCGCTCCTGCATCTGCTGCTTCACCCGGTCGAGGTTGGCGCCCTTCACATCCATTTTGTTGACGGCGACCATGAGAGCGACCTTGGCATCGAGCGCGTGCTGCAGTGCCTCGTCAGTCTGCGGCATGAAACCGTCGTCGGCCGCCACCACCAGCACCGCGATGTCGGTGACGGAAGCGCCGCGGGCGCGCATCTTGGTGAACGCGGCGTGACCGGGCGTGTCGAGGAAAGTGATTTTGCGGCCGTTGTGCTCGACCTGATATGCCCCGATGTGCTGCGTGATGCCGCCCGCTTCGCCGGCGGCGACATTGGCCTTGCGGATGGCGTCAAGCAGCGAGGTCTTGCCGTGGTCGACGTGGCCGAGGATGCACACGATGGGGGGTCGGGGCGCGAGATTCTTCAGATCCTCCTCGCGGGCCTTCTCCTCCTTGGAAATCTTCGCCTTCTCCGGCGTCACGACCGGCGGCTGGGTCTCACCGCGGTGCTTGATCTCCAGCAGGAACCCGTGTTTTTCGGCCAGCTTGGTTGCCACGGCTTCGTCGATGGACTGGTTCATCGACGCAAAAATGCTCATCTCCATGAGTTCGGAGATCAGCTTGAACGGCTTCAGGCCCAGGGCGACGGCGAAGTCGCGCACGATGATCGGCGGCTTGAGATGGATGATTTTCACGTCGCCCTCCTGGGTGACGGTGACGGACGAAACCGGGGCGGGCGTGACCGGCAGCGGCGGCGCGGATTTGCCCACCGACAGTGGGGCGGAAACAGGCGGCCGCATCACGGGCATCGGGGGCGGGGTCACGGGAGACTTGGTGACAGAGGGTAATGGTGGCGGCGGGACGGCCTTGGCCACGGGCACCGGGATTGGTGGCAGCGGAGCCGGTCGCAGCGCGAAGGGGGAAGCCGTCACCACGCGTGAAGCACTAGCCGGCGGGGGCGGCGGAGCCTTCATCATCGGTGACGGCGGCAGTTTCGGTGCCGCCACCGGCGCAGGAACAGGAGAACTCGAAGCGGTCCGGGCCGCCACAGCGGCCTTGGCGGCTTCTTCCTTTTCGCGCACCACGTCCTGGGCGGACTTCACAAAGACGCCCACCGGCATTCTGAGCTTGGACGGTTCAGCCTCAACGGGAGCGGGTGGCACCGACGGGGCGGCGGGTTCGGCCGGCTTCAAGCCGAATTTTTTCTCAATCTCGTCGTAATAAATTTTGCTCACCGTGCTGGAAACCGACTTGGTATCCGCCGACACGAAGCCCTGCTCCTTGAGCCAGACCAGCATGTCCTTGGGCTCGACGCTGTATTGTTTGGCAATCTCGTGGATGCGGGCGCTCATTCGGTGGGTCTGGGTGGGCGGGAAAATGCGGATCAGGAACCGGTGACTTTGGCGATGATGCCCTGGGCTTCCTCGGCGGTGAAACCGGAGTCGGCCAGATCGCTCGCCTCGACCCCCTCGAAGGCGGCGGGGGAATTGATGCCCTGCGCCACCAGGCGCTCGGCGATGGCGGGCTCGAAACCAAAAGTGCTGACCAGCAGGCCGATGGCCTGGGCGCGCGGATCGGCGGCCACCAATTTGTACTCCTCAATGTCGAGACGGCAGCCGACGAGTCGGGAGGTCAGGCGGGCATTCTGACCCTTGCGGCCGATGGCGACGGCGAGATCATCGTTCACCACTCGCACCAACACCCGCTTGTTTTTCTCATCGAGAATGATTTCGCGCGGCACGGCGGGCTTGAGCGCCTCGATGAGCATCTCCTTCGTGTCGGCGTGATATGGAATGATGTCGATCTTTTCGCCCCCCAGCTCGCGCACGATGCTCTTCACCCGGGCACCCCGGGCGCCGACGCAGGCGCCGACGGGATCAACCTTCGGGTCAGTGCTGGTGACGGCGATTTTAGTGCGGTAGCCCGGCTCGCGGGCGAAAGCCTCGATCTTCACGGTGCCGTCGGCGATCTCGGTGACTTCGAGTTCGAACAGGCGCCGGACAAATTTGCTGCTGGCGCGGCTGAGGATGATTTCGGGACCGCGGCTGCTGTTCTCGATTTCCATCAGCAGGCAGCGGATGCGCTCACCGGGGGCATATTCCTCCCCGGGCACCTGCTCCTTGCCGGGCATCACCGCCTCGGCCTTGCCGAGATCGATGAACAGATCGTTGCGCTCGCGGCGGCGGACCGTGCCGCTGACAATGTCACCCACGGAATCCTTGAAGTCGTCGTAGATGCGCTCCTTCTCGAACTGGCGGAGCTTTTGCATGATGGCCTGCCGGGCGGTCTGCGCGGCGATGCGACCGAGATAGGACGGGTCGATTTCCTTCTCAATGGTGTCGCCGATGACGGCCCCGGCCTTGAAGACCTGCGCCTTCTCCACATGAATCTGGGTCTTCGGGTCGGCGATGGAATCGACGACCTTGAGCAGCGACCAGGCCTTCATCTGGCCGTTTTTCGGGCTGATTTCTATCTTCAGCTCCTGGCCGGAATTAACGCCCTTCAACGCGGCGGTTTTGATCGCGTTTACGATGGCGGAGATCATATCGGCACGGGGAATGCCTTTCTCCTTCTCCATGTATTCGAGAACGGACAGGATTTCGCTGCTCATGGTGTGTTTAGATTATTGGGAAAAAAAAAGCGGACCCGAGGGCCCACTTTTTAGAAAGTGAACTAGTTGTAGGATGGTTAGGATATTGAACGGCAGGAACGGTTGTCAAGCCCCGCCAAGTTTTAAGCCAGTCAGCCACTTGCGCGAGCATCGCGCTCCAGCAACCAGCCCAGCAATCCCTGCGCATAGCCGTGGCAAAGCGGCTGCAACCGGCCGTCCGTGATTCCCAGCTTCGGCAGCGCGTGGCGCAACTGCCCGGGCCCATCGCCGAAAAACCAGTGAAACCACGGGGCAAAGCCGTTCTTTCTCGTCCGGGCTGCCGCCAAAGGCAGAAAACCATCACACACCAGATTGTCCAACCGCGGGCCACCGACTGCGCCGGCCAGCAGGTCACGCACCAGCTTTTCCCGGCAAGTTTTCAGCGCCAGTAGTTGCCGGGCCAGTTTGGTGGGGATTGTGGCCGAAACATTTTCCGGCCAATCTGCGACCAGGCGCAAAATCCGCTCGGGCCAGTCCGGACTTGAGGCCACCCAGCGTTGATACTGCTGCAAGCGCGCACGCGGGTGATTCGCCGGGCGCACCCCTTGCAACTGCCAGAGCCCGCCGCCCTCGGCAAAAATCGCCGCCGGTTCGACTCCCGCAATCCATGCCTCCAGCGGATGCCGCGCGGCCACGGCCAGCATCGCCGCCCGGTTCCGTCGGTAGCCAAGGATTTCCAGCGCGGTGTGGTGCGCGGCTTCCGTCCAGCCCAGTCTTTCGATCCGCAGTTTCGCAAAATGGACTTTTTGCCGCCAGCGTTGCCGGGCTTTCGCCAGCAGGAACCGTTGCAACTCCGGCCCCGGCCAGGCCCCGAGCTCCTCAAAGTGCCGCCACTCATCCCGGGCCGTGATGCCCTCCAGCGCATCGTCCGAGGCATATTCCTCCAGGTCGCGGTGCAAGAGTGGCAGCAACACGAGGGTGGGCATCTCCCGCCCGTCACCCCGCCGCGCCGGTTGCTCGTCGGCGCCCAGAGGGAATAACACCACATGCAGCGCCACGTTGTCATAGGCGTGGTCTGATTCATGTCCGTGCGCCCGCCAGTCCGCCGCATGAAAATGCACCTCCACATCCCCGGCGACTTCCCGGCCGTCGATCACAACCCGCGCTCCGCGAAAATCAGGCCCGCCCAGCAGATTCCATGCGCCGGTGGCGCGGATTTTCAGTTTGCGACCGTCGGTCAGCACCGCCCGGTGGTGATCAAAATCCCCCCGCAGCCAGATTTTCTGTACGACGCGCTCGGCCACGGTAAAGGGACCATACAGCCCCTGCATTTCCGCGACATGATTGCTTTTATTGGCCATGAGTGGAGGTCTCCTCCGCGCCTGGCCCGATGCGATGAACTTGTCGGGACAACTTTGGCGGAAGATTACCGGACCGGCGAGGCAAATTCGCTGCGCGGGGCGGGCCGGACCTGCGCCCACGCTAGCCCTTGACTGTCCTCCCCCCGGCGGGACAGGACAGGCCATCGAACCACGTGCCCTCGACATAGGTGGTGGTGGGAATTTCCGGCACGCCGAATTTGTTGTGCTGGAGTTGCCCGGCCAGTATCTCCACGGCCACGGCGCCAACCGTCCCGTGGTTCTGCCGGACACCCGCCGTGATCCCATCCGGTTTTTCAAGGAAGACATCAACAAAGGCGATATCCCTCGGAATCCGCAGGCCCATTTTCCGGAACAGGGGCAGGACGAACGAGCCTTTGCTGATCACCACCTCAGGCTGGTGCTTGTTCAGCCACTTTTCCAGGGCGGGCAGATCCGCGATCACCGGGGCGTTGTTCTCGTTGAACCAGCGCTCGATCGGGTTCGGTTCGGGAAAGATATGGGCGGGCACGCGCTCGCGGACGGTCAGATGCTGTTGCTCGCACAGGAAGCCCGCGGTCCAGAGATGATCGACCGCGTGGTCCCAGCCGCGGTGCATGACGAAGCCAATGCGCCGGTAGCCGGCGGCCATCACCTTTTGCATCGCCAGCCGCACAATGTCGCATTGGTTGTTGGTGACATTGTGCAACACGGGCTGATGGGGAAAATAATCGATCTTCACCGCGCTGAAATTGGGCCAGTCAAACTGCAGCGCATCGCCCATCTCCCGGCCGTGCGAAGCAATGATCAGGCCGTTGATGCCCCGCGAATAAAGCATCCGGCTCAGCCGGCCTTGCGTCAGGCCCGGCTCGCGCATCCAGAAATGCTCCAGCTTGTAGCCGAGCTGGTTCGCCATGGTCTCCGCTCCCGCATAGAAATCCGGATGGGCCGTGACTTTTTTCCAACCCCAGCGGGTGGTCCAGTTGGTCACATACGCCAGGGTCGGCGTGTTGCGCCGCGCCATGATATTGCCGCGATACGAAACCAAGGCACGCAGCAGGGGGTCGGGCCGGTAGCCCATTTCGTCCGCCAGTTTTTGAATCCGGCGCCGGGTGGATTCGGGCAGGCGCGGATGATTGCGCAGGGCCAGCGAGACGGTGGTGACGTGCACGCCAGCTAGCTTGGCAATATCCACCAGGGTGACGCGGCGTTCATTCATGGGGCGGAGGTATCTCGCCGGGCACCGCCTGTCTCTTCAAGTCTATAGTTAGAATTTAGCGTCTCTTGTCGAGGTTCTGTGTAATATCCGAGAGTAATCTTTACAGCTTTTCCACCCCGTCATATCTTTTGGGTTTCCCATGAAATCCTTGAACTCCAACTTATTTCGCATCCCCGCGATCCGCTTCGAAGGACCGAAGACCACGAAGGCGCTGGCCTTCCGGCACTACAATCCCGACGAGGTGATTGACGGCAAAACGATGAGCGCCCACCTGCGCTTTTCCATCGCCTACTGGCATTCCTTCCGCGGCGTGGGCTCCGATCCGTTCGGCCCGGGCACCATCCGGCGGCCGTGGGAAAAAGGCACCGACCCGGTTTCCGTCGCCAAAGCACGGATGAATGCCGCCTTTGAGTTTTTCCAAAAAATCCGCGCCCCGTTCTGGTGCTTCCATGATCGCGACATCGCCCCCGAGGGCCGCACGCTCGCCGAGTCGAACCGGCACCTCGACAAGCTCGTCGCCCACGCGAAGGACCTGCAGAAAGCCACCGGGGTCAAACTGCTTTGGGGCACCGCCAACCTCTTCAGCAACCCCCGCTACATGTGCGGTGCCTCGACCAATCCCGATGCCCACGTCTTCGCCTACGCTGCCGCCCAGGTGAAGAAAGCCCTCGATGTCACGAAGCAACTCGGTGGCGAAAATTACGTGTTCTGGGGCGGTCGCGAAGGCTACGAGACGCTCCTCAACACCAACCTGAAACGCGAGCAAGCCCACCTCGCCGCGTTTCTGCACATGGCCGTCGATTACGCCAAAAGCATCGGCTTCAAGGGCCAGTTCCTCATCGAACCCAAGCCCAAGGAACCCACGAAACACCAATACGATTTCGACGTCGCTTCCGGCATCGCGTTTCTCCGCACCTTCGGGCTCGAGAAACATTTCAAATTCAACATCGAGACCAACCACGCCACGCTCGCCGGCCACACGTTCCAGCACGAGATCGAGGTCGCCGCCTCGCAAAACATGCTCGGCTCGATCGATGCCAACGCCGGCGACCTGCTGCTCGGCTGGGACACCGACCAGTTCAACACCGACGTGAAGGAACTCACGCTCGCGATGACCTCCATCCTCCGCGCCGGCGGCTTGGGCAGCGGCGGCTTCAACTTTGATGCCAAGCTCCGCCGCCCCAGCATCGATGCCGAGGATCTCTTCCACGCCCACATCGGCGGCATGGACGCCTATGCCCTCGCCTTCAAACTCGCCCGCCGCATCCTCGCGGAAGGCAAATTCGAACAGTTCCTCAAGGAGCGCTATGCCAGCTACGACACCGGCTATGGACGTGACATCGAGAAACGCCGCACCGGCTTCCGCGAGCTCAACAGACTCGTCCTGAACAAAATCGGCGAACCCAAGCCCAGGTCCGGCAAACAGGAATACCTCGAGAACTTGCTGGCCAGTTACATTCACGGCTGATTCATCGCCGGACGAGGTATTTTTCCCAGCATCATGCCCTCTCCCTCGTCCGCAGTCACCGAGGCCACCCTGCCCCATCTCGATCCCGATTTGCCGCTGGCGCGCCGCATTGACGAACTGGTCGCCCGCTTCACGCTCCCGGAAAAAATCAACCAGCTTCTCCATGAGAACAACGCCGTGGAGCGGCTGGGAGTGCCGGCCTACAACTGGTGGAGCGAGGCCTGTCACGGCGTCGGCCGCAACGGCCGCGCCACGGTGTTTCCGCAGGTCATCGGCCTGGGCGCCACTTGGAATCGCGGACTGATCCAGCGGGTTGCCGGCGTTATCTCCGACGAAGCCCGCGCCAAGCACCATGCCGCCGTCGCCGCCGGCCGGCGCGGCCAATACCAGGGCCTCACCTTCTGGACGCCCAACATCAATATCTTTCGCGACCCGCGCTGGGGTCGGGGCCAGGAAACATTCGGTGAGGACCCTTACCTGACAGGCGAACTCGGCACGGCCATGGTGCGCGGCCTGCAGGGGGATCATCCCCACTACCTCAAAACCGCCGCCTGCGCCAAGCACTACGCCGTGCACAGCGGTCCGGAGCATCAGCGTCACACCTTCGACGCCCGGCCCACGCCCAAGGATCTGGTCGAGACTTACCTGCCCGCCTTTGAAAAACTGGTCCGCACCGGTGTCGAGGCCGTCATGGGCGCCTACAACCGCACGCTCGGGGAGCCCTGCTGCGGCAGCAAGTTCCTCCTCGGGGACATCCTGCGCGGCCGCTGGGGTTTCCAAGGTCATGTCGTCAGCGACTGCGGCGCCATCGACGATTTTCACCAGCATCACAAGGTCACCCGCGATGCCGCCGAATCGGCGGCGCTGGCGGTGAACAACGGCTGCGACCTCAACTGCGGCTGCACTTACAACGATCTCCTTGTTGCCGTGAAGCAAGGCCTTGTCACCGAGGCGCAGATCGATGTCTCCCTCCGCCGGCTGCTCGCCACCAAATTCAAGCTCGGGCTCTTCGACCCGCCGGACCGCGTGCCATGGTCCACGATCCCGGCCTCGGTCATCGACTGCGATGAGCACCGCCAGCTCTCCCGCCAGACGGCCGTCGAGTCCATCGTCCTCCTCAAGAACAACGGTGTGCTGCCGCTGCGACCGGATTGCGAGAGCATCCTCGTGGCCGGGCCGACCGCCGCGAGCACTCCGGCTCTGCTCGGAAATTACTACGGATTTTCGCCCCGGCTCACCACGTTGGCCGAGGGCATACTCGGCCGGGCTCCCGAGGGCTGCCGCGTCGTCTATCGCATGGGTTGCCCGCTCTCGAGCGCCATGGCGCCCGGCGTCAACTACACCTACGGCACCGCCGCCGAGAACGCGGTAACCATCGCCGTGCTCGGCCTCGATCCGACCCTGGAAGGCGAGGAAGGCGACGCGGTCGCCTCGCCGACAGGCGGTGATCGCGACATCATCGAGCTGCCCCGGGTGCAGCTCGATTTCCTCATCGAACTGCGCAAGCATGCGAAGAAACTCATCGTGGTTCTCACCGGCGGCAGCGCCCTCGCCGTGCCCGAGGTGCAGGAGCTGGCTGATGCGGTGCTGCAAACCTGGTATCCGGGCTGCGAAGGTGGCACGGCACTGGCCGATGTGCTTTTTGGCGATGCCGCGCCCTCCGGCAAGATGCCCGTGACCGTTCCGCGTCGCACCGCCGACCTGCCGCCGTTCGACAACTACGCCATGCTCGGCCGCACCTACCGCTTCGCCGGAGTCGAGCCGCTTTATCCCTTCGGCTTCGGTCTCAGCTACGCGAAGCTCGCTTACGGTCCGCTCACGGTCAGTGCCGCCACCCTCGCCGCCGGACAGGTGGTGACAGTGCAGACCACCCTCAGCAACAGCAGCGACCGCACGGTCGATGAGACTGTCCAATGTTACATCCAGCCCCCGCGCAGTTGGCCCGATGCGCCGCTCGCCACCCTGGTTGATTTCCAAAAGATCATGGTGCCGGGCCGTTCCGCCGTAACGGTGACCTTCCAGCTTTCAGCCGCCGCCTTCGCCCAGGTCGATGTCGCCGGCCGTGCGGTCCACACCCCCGGCGCCTACGGGCTGGTGGTTGGTTCGGCCTCGCCCGGCCCGCGGGCTCTGGCGCTCGGCGCCCCCGCGCCCGCGACGGGAAAAATAACTTTGGTTTGATTTTCGAGCCGCATCCCGCCGCCCCGGCGGTTCGGCCCACTGTTTACCCCCAGAACCGGCCTTCCTGCACCGGTGACCGGTCAGGTTATTGGACTTCTGCCACCACATGATCCATCACTCCCAAAAACTCTCCTTCCGCGAAAAAGCCGGCTATTCGCTCGGCGACGCCGCCACCAATTTTTTTTTCCAGGCGATGATCATGTACCAGGGCGCGTTCTATACGGACGTCATGGGCCTGTCTTCATCCGCCGCCGCGCTGCTCTTCCTCGTCGTGCGTTTCTGGGACGCCGCCTTCGATCCGATTGTCGGCACGCTCGCAGACCGCACCAACACCCGCTGGGGCAAATTCCGTCCGTGGGTGCTCTGGTCGGCGGTGCCGTTCGGTGTCATCCTCTGGCTCGCCTACTCGGTCCCGGATTTCGGCGCCACCGGCCGGCTCATCTACGCCTACATCACCTACACGGCGCTGATGATGATCTACTCGATCAACAACACGCCCTATTCCGCCCTGAACGGCGTGATGACTGGTGATATCACCGAGCGCACCAGCCTTGCCACCTACCGTTTCGTCGCCGCAATGGGCGCGACTCTCGTGGTCCAGGGCCTTACCCTCCCGCTCGTCAGCAAGTTTGGCGCCGGCAACGTGGCCAAGGGCTGGTCCACCACCTTCGCCATCTTCGGCGGTCTCGCGGTCGTATTCTATGTGATCGCGTTCCTCAGTTCGCGCGAGCGCGTGAAGCCCGACCCACAACAGCAGACTTCGATCAAGCAGGATATCGTCGATGTCTTCACCTGCCGTCCGTGGCTGACGATGTTCCTTATCACGCTCATGATTTTCACCACCCTGGCAATGCGCGGCACCGGGATGTATTACTACTTCACCTATTTCATCGACAAGCCCGCGCTGCACGACTTCGTGACCGGTTTCGGCCTGGGCACGATTGCCCCGGATGATACCGGCCTCTGGCATACCATCCTGCGCTGGTTCGGATTCAGCCTCGCCGCCGACGGGTCCAACGTCACCGGCGTCGGACTCAGCCTGTTCAACATCTGCGGAAATCTCGTGACGATCGTCGGCGTGCTCTGCTCGCGGCCGCTTTCGGTGCGCTTCGGCAAGAAGGCGGTTTTTGGCATGGGCTTGTTCCTCACCACTCTCGTCACCGCGGCTATCTTCCTACTGCCGGCGACCTCGGTGAAGAGCCTCTTCATCCTGAGTATGCTCTGGCCTGCCGCCTACGGCCCGACCATTCCGCTGCTCTGGGCGATGATCGCCGACGTGGCCGACTTCTCCGAGTGGAAGAACAGCCGTCGGGCCACCGGCTTCGTCTACGCCGGCATCGTCTTCGCGCTGAAGGCCGGTCTGGGTGTCGGTGGCGCGCTGGCCAACCAGATAACCGGATCGTTTGGCTACGTGGCCAATGTCGCCCAGTCGGGGCATTCACTCCAGGGTATCCGGCTCACGGCGACGGTATTCTCGGCTTTGCCGTTCGCCCTCGGGGTGATCCTGATCCTCGCCTACCCGATTTCGAAAGAGCTCAACCTGCGGATCGGCGACGAACTCGCCGAGCGCCGGAAGAAATTCGCCACTGCGTGAAACCCGCTCTGGCGCAGACTCCGCACTCCGAAAGAGAACCGTTGGATTCTAAATAAAAATTACCTGAGCCTGACACCCCGCAGCGACTCTCTCACCGGCAAGGGTAATCCATCCTTCCTCGGTCGCCGGCTGCAACACTCGCGCTTCGAGGTCTCCACCAAGTTGCAGGTCCCCGTGACGGCCGGCACGTCCGCCGGACTCGTCGCGTTCCAAAACGAGACCCATCACTATTACTTCGGAGTGCGCCGCATCACGGGTGGCCTCAGCGCCATAGTGAAAAAGTGTAATGGTCCCCAAGCCGAAACGCTGATCACCGGACTCCTGCCTGACACCCGGGAAATCAAGCTTCGCCTCACCGGTGACGACAAGGTGCTGTCCTTCGCCTACTCGCTCAAGGCCGGCGAGCGGCGCACGCTTGTCTCTGACGCCGACGTCACTGTCCTCGGCACTCAGGCGGCCGGCGGCTTCGTCGGCGCCCTCGTGGGTCTACACGCCCGGATTGAGCAGTAAGTGAGCGTCAACCGGTGGTTACCAATATCCGCAACCGGACCCTTTCGCATGACCCAGGCGGCGATCCTGCATCGCTGGCATTCTATACGAATGTCCCGGGCTTGAGCCAGCCCGGTCTTACCCTGGCTTCCGGTTCAATTCTATCAAACGGGAGGAGATGAATACGGGGTTTGTCCGCCGCAATTGCGGTTCTTTTGTGGGCCATTCATCGACCTGCTCATAAATTCCAAAAAGAAAATATCCGTGTGATTCAAGAAACTCCTTCAAGGTCTCGAAACGCACATGCTTTTTATTGCCCGGATTCATTCCCGCCTCCAATTCGAGCAGGTCAACTTTTTGCCCGGTGAGCATGTTCAGTGCACCCTTCAAGACTTCAAGGTCTCCACCCTCCGTGTCAATTTTGAGGTAATTGATCTGATCGATTCCCTTGGTCTGACAAAATTCATCCAGCGTGACTACATCGACAGATTCAGTCGCCACGCTGCGATCACCTGGCGTCTCAGCTGACTGGTCCGTCAGGAAGAACCTATCCGGGTCCACTTCCAAAACCATGGTCCCGCGCCGCTTTGACGAACCAAGCGCCAGGTGATAACAATCCACCCGTTGGTTCCCCTTTAAATTCCTCTGAAGCTGGTGAAATGTATTACTCACAGGTTCAAAACAATAAACATGTGAACCGGGGAACCGCGCCAGATAGATCTTTGCTGACTGCCCCAGGTTGGCCCCGACGTCAAAAACCGTGCCAATGCGATGATTGGGCAGGGCGTTCGCAATGTCCTTGATAACATCCATGCCACGTGGCGGTGCACGAAACAAACGTGCACCGGTCAAAAGCTTCTTCAGTTTCCTTGCTCGATTTATCAGACCCATAATGTCTATTCGGTCCAACCTCGGATAGTTTTTCTTTCTGCCGCCATTCGTAAGACACTACGAGGATCAAAACTCACCAGTATTGCTGACGAAGGCGATCCGCGTGCTGTCGGGCGACCATGAGGGCACGTTGATCGTCCCCTGCCCGCCGTAGACGTAGGCGATGACCTTCGCCGGACCACCGGCGGCCGGCATCAGGCGCAGATAGACGTGCTTGTAGTAGGGATGGTCATCGGGCTTCACCTCCTTGTCGAAGGAGAGAAAGGCGATCCACTTGCCGTCGGGCGAAATGTGCGCGAACCAGTTGTTGAATTCGTCGCTGGTGACCTGCTCCTGGTTGGAGCCGTCGGGCCGCATGCGCCAGAGCTGCATCAGTCCGGTGCGGGTGGAATTGAAGTAGATATAGCGGCCGTCGGGGGAAAACTCCGGGCCGTCGCTGAGGCCGAGGGTGTTGGTCAGGCGGACTTCGTCCCCGCCGGTCGCGGGAATCTTGTAGATGTCGTATTTGTCGGGCTCGCCCGCCACCAGTTTCCGGCCGCCGGTGAAGACGAGCCACTTCCCGTCGGGCGACCAGCCGTGCAGGTAGGAAGGCGCCTTCGGCGTGATGAGCTTCGGCGCCCCACCCGTGGCGGGCAGCGTGCAGATGACCGACGCGCCGCCGTGTTCCGGGCTGTGGTTGCTGACGCCGAGCATTGCGCCGTCGAATGACAGCACGTGGTCGTTGTTGTTGTGGATGGCAAATCCGGTTTCGAGCGCCGTGACCGCGTGCGTGGCGAGATCGAAGCGCCGGAGCAGGCCCTTGTTCGGGCCGTTGCCGCTGACATTGTAGATCAGGGCCTTGCCATCGGTGGTCCAGTTCGGCGCCTCAAACGGCTCCGCCGAACGATGAATGGCGGTCAGCTTCCCGGTGTGCACGTCGAGGAGCTGGAGCTCGGTCCCGATGTAGTCCTGATACGGCCGGAACCCGACCTTGGCCGGCCGGATGATGCGCACATCGCGGAGGATGGCCTCCTCCTTCACCTTCGCCTCGTGCGAGCAGAGGAAGAGGCCGACCTGGACCTCGTCGCCGAGATTGAGGTCGGCCAGCGTGGCGGACACGAACGGCTCGCCGTAATGCGCCGACGAAAAAATGTAGGTGCTGCCCCGGCGTTCGAGCTGGATCACGTCGCCGCCCTTGATGGTCAGCTCGACCTGCTCGGTGATGGCGCCCTTGGTGCGGCGGTATTGCAGCGAGGTCAGGCCGTCGCCGTGCACACAGGCATCGGCGTAGGCGGAGTCGGAGTCGAGGGTGGAGCGCACCATCCAGCCGAGTTTGCGATGTGGATTGGCGCCCTTGCCGACGAACTCGCAACGGGCGCGCAGGATGAAGTCGCCCTTCAGCGTGTTCCACGCGAATTGAAACTGATCCGCACTGGCCCACAGGTTGATGCCGGCGGCGGTGAGCCGGTATTCTTGGGCCGCCTCGTCGTAGGCGGTCGAACCGGCGATCTCGGGTCCGCCGACGTCACCGTGGTGGGCGAACTGGCCGACGGCATCACCGGCGAGCAGGCGGATCGTGGCAAAGAACGAGGCGAAGAACAGGCTGGGAACGCAGGATATTTTCATGGGTAAAGGAGGAATCGGAGGAGAAGGCGCGCAAAAAACTAAACCGCTCCGGTCGATATTGCCACCATTATGCCACGCAAGTCTTCCGCCGACGGATAATCGAGTGGTGCCGCATCAGAACCCGATGCTCACGCCGCCATCGACCGGCAGGACGACTCCCGTGACGAACCTTGCGGCGGGTGAAGTGAGGTAGACCGCGGCCCAGCCAATGTCGGCAGGCTCACCAAGCCGGGCCATGGGCGTCCGGCTGATGATCTTGTTCTTGCGGGTCGGATCTCCCTCGAGCGCCTTGCGCGACATGGCGGTGTCGATCCAACCGGGAGCAATCGCGTTCACGCGCACACCATGAGGAGAAAATTCGGTTGCGTAACCTTTCACCATGCCGACGTAGGCCGACTTGGCCGCCGTGTAGGCGATGACCAGCGGGATGCCGAACAAGGAGGCCATGGACGCGGTGAACAGGATGCTGCCGTGCCGACGCTCAATCATTCCCGGCACAACCGCCCGGGTCAGCGCATGGGCGCCGAAAACATTGGTGCGCATAACCTGCTCAAACTCCTCGGACGTCGTATCGGCGGCGGTTTGTTTCAAATTGATGCCGGCATTGTTCACGAGGCATGTGACCGGACCGGTCTCGGCCGTGATGCGGGCGATGAGCGCCGGAGCAGCGTCCAGTTGGATGATGTCATGGACAACGCAACTGGCGCCCGCCCCAAGATCCTGCACCGCCGCGTCCAGCTCGGCTTTGCGCCGCCCGACCAAAACCACGCGAGCCCCGGCCGCATGCATGGCGCGCGCCATCGCCAAGCCGATGCCAGTGCCACCGCCGGTGATGACGGCCACCTCGCCGCGCAGGGAAAATGCCTCAGGGAAATTAATGTCCATGGAAAACGTGGAAGATTTTCACCACAGAGACACAAAGGCGCAAAGCGCCAACCCAATTCTTTTGCCTCGGGTGCCGGTGGTTCGTTTCATGCAGCACCGATGGATTTCATCGCCGCCTTCATGTAACCCATCGCGTACGCCATGCCGGCGTGCCAGGGCGCCGCGCAACTCATCTGGGGGGTATGGTCGGGGATGATGACTCCGGCGAAACCATTGCGTTTCAGGATGGCGAGCACGCGAAGGATATCGACCTCGCCGTCGTCGATGAAGGTCTCCTTGTAATACGGCACCTTGTTCCGGACGTTGCGGAGGTGCACGTAGCCGAGCCGGTGCTGGCGGCTGTATTGGTCGACCACCTCGTAGATGTCGCCCTCGGTCATCTCGGCCAGCGAGCCGATGCAGAACTCAAGCTGGTTGGCCGGGCTGGAATTGAGATCGATGACCTTTTGATAAAACCGCGGTTGGTAAACGAGGCGCGGCTGCGCGCGGATGGTCGGCAGCGGCGGATCATCGGGGTGCAACGCGAGCCGCACGCCCGCTTCCTCGGCCACCGGCAGCACGTCGTTGAGAAAGCGCTCCAGCCGGCTCCACAGCTGTTCGTGGGTGATGGAAGGGATTGTTCCCGCGGGCGCATCCTCGTCGTAAACCATGTTCCACACCATCCCGTTGAACATCGGCGTATCGTAGGGACCCTCCATGCCGACCGACGGCGCACCGCCGCGGGCATAGTTGCCTTTGGTCCGCCCGGCGACTCCCGCGAGGCTGAAATTATAGCCCATGACGGGGATGCCGGCGTGCCCCATCCGGCGGAGGATCGTCTTGACGTTCTCGATGTGCTGCGCGCGTTTCGGGCCGTCGAGCAGGATATCGTGCCAGTGAGCGGGATCGAAATTCTCTATCGCCTCTAGTTTCAATCCGGCGGCCTCGACCTCGCGCCGGAGTGCGACGAGTTCATCAAGCGTCCAGAGTTTGTCCGGATCGCCGGCCAAACCCCAGCCGCGATCAGTGCCCGTGGGCTGGTCGTCGCGGGCCTTGGGCGCTCCCCGGAAATAATCGACCAGATGCGCCACGATATGGGTGGCGCCGGCCTGGCGCGCGAACGAGAAGTTCTCGGGCGTCAGCATGTGGCGGTAAAGACCAAGGCCGAGTTTCATAAGGTGAATCTGGACGTTACACGCGGCGCAGCTGCGGGCGACAATTGGTTTCGGTTGAACAATTGCGCAGGCGCAGCCCGCCAGCCGCTTGGGGTGCGCGCGGTGCCCAACGCAAAATACCCGTGGACCGGATCCTTGTAATTTCCATGGTGGCTCATCGCTTCGCGCTGGGATCGCCGGTGGGTGGCGGCGCCGTGTCGGTCCCCGCCGGCGGGCCGAGCAGTTCGGTGAGGATCGGCTTCAACGCGTTGGCCCAGACCTGATAGCCCTTAAGGCTGAGGTGCAGCTGATCCACGGTCATCCCGTCGAACAGCCTGCCCTGAGCATCGGCGAGGCGGTCGTTGATGTTAAGGTAGCGGACCGTCTTGCCATCCGCCAACTTGGCCAGGTTCGCGTTGATGCGATCGATGATGGGCACGACCGGGCCGTCGTTGCGCGGCAGGATGCCCATGAGGATGATCGTGGCCCCCGGCGCCTTCTCGCGGCACAGGTTGACCAAGGCGGTGACGCCGCGCGTGACGTCGGCGACCTTGGCGTCATCGCCCGGCTCCTTGCCGACATTGTTGGTTCCGGCGAGCAGCACGATGACATTGGGGTTCACGCCATCCAGTTCGCCGTTCTGCAGGCGCCACAGGATGTTCTGGGTGGTGTCCCCGCCCCACCCGAAATCGGCTACATTCCAGCCGTGGAAGTTTTGTTTCCAGTGCGCCAGGAAATCCGGATAGTCGGTCGCCCCCCAGCGCCGCGTGATCGAGTCGCCGAGGAAGTAGACCGAGATGCCGCCGGCCTTCGCTTTCTCGAGCAGCTGAACGTGGGCGAGATGCGAGTTGCGGTCGTTGCGCATCATGGGCTGGTCGGCGGCGGGGCGGACGAATGCCGGACCGCGGAAGCTTTCGGGCGGGCCCAGGTAACTCGGCTTCAGGCCGCCGAGGTCCACGAGGAGCTTCTGCAGCACCACGGCCGGGTCGATCATCCAGACCTTGAGGGTGTGATAACCGGGTTGCGCGATGATATGCTTCGACCGGCCGTAGTGGGCGTTGTCGGCAACGGATTTTTCCCAGCCGGGGTTGCCATTCCGTGCCTGATAACCCTGCGGCACGAGCGTGACGATCTGCGGAGCCTCGTCATCAAACGACACCGCATAGCGCACTCCCCGGTCCGGGACAAAATTCAAGGTGGGCGCCGTGATCGCCGTCACTTCCGCCGCGCCCTCGTTGAATAAATACATCCGGTATTCCAGACAGGGCGAATCTTTGCCCGGCGTTGCGCTCGGCGAATCAACCGGCGTTTCGGCCCGCATGCCTGAGAGCGTCCGGCCGTAGTCTTCGATTCGCGTCCACCGCTTTTCGCCGGCCTCGGTCCCTTTCGAATAATGCTCGGGTTCGATGGAAACGTAGCCGTTGCCCTCGACAAAACCTTGCAGCGTTTCGCGTGTGACCTCGGTCGGGTTGTATGCTTCGGCCTTGATCTCCACCTCCGTTCCGGCACCGGAGATTTTCACCGAGCCAACCGTTGCTCCAGCCGGCGCCTTGCTCCAATCCACGCTGACCCAGAGTCGTTGGTCCTTGCCGACGAAACCTTGTACCGCGCTCAGCACAATCCAAGGAGCGCTGGGTGTGGCGGTGAAATCGAACGAAACTTTCCCCCGATTGAATACCTCGATGAAGAAACTCTGCCGGTTGAACGAATCGAATTGGGGAAGACTCGCGCCGCTGGACACATTCACCGTTATTTCTCCCGTCGCGACGGGCAAGGGCCAAGCGCTCGACGAGCCTTCGACGGCCACTCCGAGTATTGCGCGGTTGGACGGGGTAATCCCAACCAGCTTAAGGTGATCGATATTGTTCTCCGGTGGATCGCGCCACGTGGTGTAACCAAGCACCGGCTGGTCCATGAAGTGCGCCCATTTGCCGCCTGCGAACGAACCGTTGTAGTGGTCGATCAAATCGCGATATTGCTGGTACAAATTCAGTATCACAAAAACCCAGTCGTTCGAGCTGGTTCGGCCTTGCCGGGCGTAGAGCGTGTCTTTTCCCGAGGCAGCATATAGCTCGTTCACCAACGCGCTCGCCTTTACCGGAAACAAGACGAGCTGGTAGTAGGCATCCTGCTTCATGGCCGGCAAAGTCTTCCCGATTTCCTCAGCCTTGGCGGCGATCGCCCGGTAATCCGCCACGACCGTCTCCGCCTCCTGGTAGTCGGTCAGGCTGTAGGTGTCCGGTGCCAGCATCTCCGGTTTGCGCCGGCCGTTGTATTTGGAATATTTCGCGACGATGTCGGCGATGTCGGCGGCGTGCGCCGCGCCGAATTCCCGCTCCGCCCACAGGCGGGTGAACCGGGTGAAATCGTCCGGTCCCCAGCGGCCGGTGTCCCAAGCCAAGCTGAGGAAATACTCGAGCGGAAACTCGTAGCCCTTGAAATGGCCGACGTTCACGATCCAGATGCGGTCGGCGCCATACTCCTTCGCGAGGGACATCTGCTCCCAGATCTTCGGAATCGGGCTGGTGTTGAGCCACTGGTAGCTGCGCGGGTTGCCATGGTAGTCGAAGTGATAGTAGATGCCCGCCCCCCCGGGCCGCTGGCGCTCGGCGGCGGTCGGCAGGCGGCGGAGGTTGCCCCAGTTGTCCTCGGCCCAAAGCAGCGTCACGTCATCGGGCGCGCGCATGCCGTGCTCGTAGAACTCCTGTACCTCTTTGTAGAGGCACCAGAGCTGCGGCACCTTGGTGATGTCGGGATTCACTTCCTTGCGCAGGATGTCGCGCTGCACTTCCACGATCTTTTCCAGGAGGGCGCGGTTGGCTTCGGGGCCGCCCGGCGCCATCTCGGTGTCGTTGGCGCCGCGCAGACCGATGGTGACGATGCTTTCGTAAGGCTTGTTCCGCCTGACACCCTCGCGCCAGAAATTCTCCAACACGCCCGGGTGCAGTGCATAATTCCATGGGCCAATCGTCTTCAAGTAACGTCGGTCCCATTCCTTCTGAGCACGCAGCATCGGTTCCTGATGCGAGTTCCCCATGACGATGCCGTATTCGTCGGCCAGACGCGCATTCTCCGGATCGTCCTCATTGAAGGCATTGTTCCACATCGCCGGCCAGAGGTAATTAGCCCGCAGGCGCAACATGACCTCAAAGAGCTTGGTGTAGAACTCACGGCCATAGTTCGCGATGTTCGGCGGGACCGGGGGGTTGTCGCGGACCGGCGCGTGGCCAAATTTCGCCCCGATCCAGTTCGTCAGGTCCGGCGCCTCGTCGTTGAGAAAAATACCGCGATATTTGACCGAGGGCGAGTCGGTCACGAACCGGCCCGGCTTCGCGAAGAGTGCGTCACTGTGCTCCACCGGCACGTCGGCCCACCAATACCAGGGCGACACGCCGATCTGCCCGGAGATTTCGTAGACACCGTAGATGGTGCCGCGCTTGTCGCTGCCCGCAATGACAAGAGCCCGGTCCACGCCGGGCAGAGGATGCTCGACCGTCTCGATGAGGAATGCTTCCCATTTCCCGCGGACGGCATCCACGTTCAATTTGCCAGCGGCCACCAAGCCGTCGATCAGCGCGCTCTTTCCGACCGTGCCGATTAAAATGGCATCCGGGGCCGGCTTGGGCGGGTCGGTTGCAAAGACCGGCTTCCGGCCGGTGACGCGCTCAAGGTCCGCCTGCAAATCGCGCCCGGCCCGGAGCACGCCCGCCCAGTCGTTTTCCGCGGAATATATCGGAGCCGCCACCGTGCCCGCCACCAGCGCCACCGCACCCGGGGATCTGGCGCCACCAACAAGGGAAGCATCACCCAAGGCGGCGCGGCCGGAGACCGCCGCGACCAAGGCGAACAAAGCAACAATGAAACCGAGCTTCACGGGAGTTTGACCTCCACAACAGACGGGACCGCATCGGACGCGAGAGTGAAAGGCTTTTCGATGCGGCGGCCGCCTGCTTCAATCGTCACTGCATAGTCGCCGTAAAATCCGCGGCCGGCATAGTCACCAGCCATATCCGTTGTGCCCGAAAGGCGGGTGCGCCACCGGTCAAGCACCAGGGATTTGTAGACCAAAGCGTTGGGCTTTTCCGACCAGTCCGCCCGATACATGGCGGCGGATGGACGCCAGTGGGCGGTTTCCCAGAAACCCCAGAGCTGCACACCCACGACTGAAGGGTGGCTGAAACAGAGGATGAAAAAATCGCGGGTGTAGTCCGCCTGCAATTCCTCGTCGTAGGTCCACACATCGAACTCCGTCATGCGCACCGGCAGGTGGAACTCCGCCTGGTAGCGGTCGAGCACCGCGAGAATGTTTTCCGGGGCATTGGGCCGGCCGTTGAAATGCGCCTGCAGGCCGAGTCCGGTCACCGGCGCTCCTTGGTCGAGCAGGTAGCGGGTGGTTTGCTCAAAATGCGCCACATGGTCGGCATCGGTCGTGGCGTCCTGATTGCTGAAGTCATTGAAAAAAAGCGCCGCCTGCGGCAGTTCCACCCGCGCCGCCTTGAACCACGTCGGCATGATGTCCCGGCCGAAAACATCCATGAGATCGTGGTTGGTGAACGGCTCGTTCAGCACGTCCCATTCATCCAGCAGGCCGCGCGTGGCGCGCGTGATCTCCCGGATGTGGTCCAGTACCAGAGCGGGAATCTCACTCTTGCGCGGCGTGTCGAGGAGGGCCTGCACCGGCTTGGGCAGGTTCTTTTTGCCCGGCCAGACGAGCACATGGCCCCGCAGATAAAAATCGTGCGTCCGCAGCCAGCGCAGCCCGGCGAGCGTCTGCGCCTGCGAAAAACCACCCTCCCACTCCCCAAGCCAGACGGGCCACTTGAGGTCGTTCTCTGTACTCGCGGCGTTGAAGAGCTCGATCACCTTTTCGCGGTAGCGAAGATTGTCCGGAGTGTCCTGTACCAGCCGCTCCATCTGAAGCGCAGAGCCCCATTGGAAAGCAGAGCGGTGCTGCTCGACCCGCACCGTCGCACCGGGGACGGGGTGACCGGAGGCGTCCGTCACGCGCACCGTGAAGTCGCCCTTGCGGATCCGTTCGATGCGTTCCAGCGCGTCCTTGCGCCACTGCGCCCCGGGCTCGCGGCCCGCATAGTTGAAACTCGTGCGCGGCAGCGAGCCGAGCGACCGGGACTTGCCATAGTAGACAATCTCCAGGCCGCCAATCTCCAGGGTCTGGCGCTTGAAGCCAAAGCGGAACATGAGCGCCGCGTCACCGGCCGGAAAACCCTTCGCAAACCGGAAAGGCACGAGCACTTCCTGCCACTCGCGGCCGAAACTGAAGTCGCCCTCGTAGCTGCTGTTATAGTCGACGCCGTTCTTGCGGACCACAATCAGCAACCGGCCGCCACCCGCCTCGTCCGAGATTTCCGTCGCGCGGGCGAAGAAACGAAGCATGGCCACGTCACCCTGCCCGACCGGCCGGCTGTTGAGCGCCCGCAGCTCGATGGAAGCCATCGGATTGCTATCGCGCCTTGTGGCGATGCGCCAGGCGCGGGCAAAACCCGGACCGGTGGCGTCGACGAGGCCGAATTCCGCGGCAGCCGCCGCCGATGGCTCGGTGCGCAGTGTGAAAGCGGCAAGAGGATCGCCCGCCACCAGCGGCTCGCCGCCCGCCGGGATCGGCGTTCGCCCAGCTTCGCCGGAGGTGTTCGCGCCATCGGCCGCGGCCAGCGAGTCGTGGAGCCCGCTGAATGTGAGGATCACGCAGTTCTGCCGGCGGAGTTCGGCCAGGATCGCAGGCAGTTGCTCGCGCGTCTCCGCCCGCCACTCATGGAACAGGATCACCGTGCCGTCGCTGATATCCGTCGTCGCCCGGCGAAAAATTTCCGCCGCCGGCACCTTTGTATCGTAATCCATCGAGGCCACGAGCCGCCGCGGCGTGTAGATGGCGAGATGCGCCTGCGCGACCGCCGCACGAACGCGATCATCCACTTCGATAAACGGCGGCCAATACCACTTTGGCGCGCTGCCGGCGGCGGCCGTGATCTTCTGCTGGGCTTCACCCACTTCGCGGTTGAGTGCCGCATCATCGAGATCGCGTGGATGAGCGTGCGTCTGCGAGTGGTTCGCAATTTCATGGCCGGCCGTCGCGATGGCCTTCGCCATCGCGGGGTTTTCGTCCACGCGATCGCCGACAAGCGAGAACGTCACATGCACGTTTTCCTTCGCCAGCAGCGCCAGCAACGGCTCCGCATCGGCCGGCCGCGGACCGTCATCGAAAACGAGAGCGACCCGTTTTACTGGGGCCGCATGATCCAAAACCGCCCCGGCCATCATGAGAAATACCATCATCAGCAAACGCATATTCATGATTGGAATCACCGGTAACGATAAAGTTTCACGCGCTGCAACGTGAAGCGCCCGGGCTCCAGCCGGATGTGCCGGCCCTGGTGGGTCTGGTCGCCGTTCAGCCAGCGAATATGCTGCCACTGGCCGTCGCCGTAGCGGCCTTCGGCGCAATTGAGTATCCCGATGATCGGATTGCCCGGTGTCGGTGCGGCGAAGGTGATCGTGACGCCGATGCCACCGAAGAGGAATTCATCCGGCCCGAGCTGAATGACGATGGCGCCGGCTGGGAGCAGTGTGCGGTTCGCCGGTCGGTCGCCGGCCTCGTTGATAACGCCGTCGACGAGTCCGGGCGACTCCAGACGTTCATACGTGGCGCTCACCGTCAGTCCGCCGAAAAGCACGTCGTGCGGCTTGCGCTGTTCGGCCGCCGGTGGCAGCAGCGCGGTCATCGTGCCCCTGCCCTGGTGCGACGTGATGAGCGGCGTGAGCTGGCGGATGAGGTCGTTGCTCGCCTTCAACAGGCTCGCGGCCGGTTCGCCGATCGACTCGATGCCAAACGGCGAAAAACCAAATCCATTGCACGCGCCGAAAGCGTAAAGATTGTTCACCGATGCCTCCGGGCTGCGCAGGGCCTCCGGGACGAAGAGTGGATTACCGCCGCGCGCGTAGCGGTCGGCCCATTCGGTGAAGTTCGGGAAATAGATGTCGGGACTGATAAAATCCAATGACGGAGCCGCCGCCCGCCAGACATCGATAAGGTGTGGCAGCGGGCCCGCGCTCGGATACTGGCCGGGCTGGTAGCCCGGGCGGATGAGCGCGGCATTTGCATAAAGCGGCAGGGCGTATTCCGCCCGACCCGCGGCGGCGACTTTCTCCACGTAACAGCCAAACGCCCACGCCATGAACAGCTCGCTCGTTGCCGAGCCTTCGCCGAACACCTCCGTCCATGTCCCGTTTGTGCGGGCGCCGCGGGCGGTCCAGCAGTCGCTCAACTCGGGCGCAAGCGTGGCGCGGTGCGCCGTGAGATAATTCATCAGCTCCGACGGCACCGGCGCCGCGAAAGCCGCATCGGCCGCTGGGTGCCGGTCGCGCGCCTCGGGAATCATGCCGATCTCGTTTTCCACCTGCACCAGAATGACCGTGTGCTGCCCACTGTCGGTGGCGCGCAGGTGGCGCATCAGGGCGGCGAAAGCGCGCGCGTCGGTCTCGCGGTTGGTGGCATCGAAGGGCGTGAGCATCTCCATGGCCTCGCCAGTCGAGTTGCGGGCCCGGGGAAAGCGAGCCGTGTCCGTCTTCACCCACACGGGCGCATAACACGACATGCTGTTCTTCCACGAGCCGAACCACAGCAGAACAAGCCGCATCTCGTTCACCCGGGCGTCCGCGATCAGACCGTCCACCGTGGCAAAGTCGAATTTCCCTTCGACCGGTTCGATCACATCCCAATAAACCGGCACGACAACGGTGTTCAGATTGAGCGCCTTCAGCTTCGGCCAGGACGCGCGGAGATAGTCCGGTTCGCCGTGGGAATTGCTCAGCTCGCCGCCGCGGATCAGGAACGGCTGGCCGTCGACGATCAGTTGCGTGGCCGTGCCCTGCTTGCGCAAATGAGGGAGCTCGACGGCGCCCAGACCAATGGCGCCCGCGAGGGAAAGAAAACCAAGAACGAATTTCATGGCAGGGTAAGGTTAGGTTCCGCGATTCCGGTTCCAAGGACGATCACAGGCATGGGAGGATCAGTGTTGAAGAGTTTGGCCGGTCACAGTGGGGCGAGCCCAGCTGATACCAGCGTCCCGTAAAATTCAGACTTATCAATTGATGTCATGCTGAGCAACGCGAAGCATCCCTCTGAATATGCATGATGACAAACTGGATGTTAGGCCAGCCTGCTGGCTAGACTTCACTACGTTCAGTAACGAGCCGAAGGCGACATCAGTCATGACGCGCTGCTAAAATCTATATGTCTCGGGCGTTTGGTATACGAACCACGCGCTGAACCCAGCCGGGCGACCCCAGCCGGTCGAATCGAAACATAGGTCGGCGGCAGACGGTCTTGGGCGCCAGAGCTTTTAGGCAAGGTAATATAGGCGTAGTTGAGGCAAATTCGGGCGACAAAAAAAAGCGGCCGGCCAGGGAGCCGGACCGCCTCGTGGTCTCACCTGAGACAGGACCGGCCCCCTCGGAAACGGAGGGCCGGTCTTGCACCCCAAACATTAGAACGAGAACGTATTCGTCAGCTGCCACTCCTGGACGGGAGCGATACGAGCCGAGGCCCAGGTATGGCCATCGGGTTCGACGGAGATCGGGATGAGCTTGTCGTTCTGCCCGACATTGTAGACGTTGAGCTGGATCCTCCAGTTGAGCTTGCTGCTGAGCTTGCGCTCATAGCTGACCCACAGATCGAGCGCGTCTTCCGCCGGGCCGTAATAAGGCTTCGTAAGGTCGAAGCTGGCCAGGGTCGGATTGGTCGCGTTGGGGATAACGGGATAACCGATGACGACCTTGTCCTGCCAGCGATAGCCGGCGCCGACCCCGGCCCCCTTCAGCATGCCGTGGGTAAAGGAATAGTTGGTGATGGCATTGTAGCGCCACTTGCGCAGCTCGGAGGTAGCCGTGCCTTCCTGGAGCTTAAGCAGCGTGTATTGGCCGCGCCAGCCGGTCCAGTCCGCGCGCAGCTCATTCGCGGCAGAATAGTCGGAGTTGAACCGCACCAAATCGCCGGCGGGCCCGGCCATCAGGGTGTCCATGTAGCTCACGAGTCCATCGAGCGCGGCGCCACCGACGTTTGTGCGGACCGCGGTGGTCTGGGCGGCGTTGAATGCGACGCGCCAATTCGGCAGCGGATTGGCCGTGAGTTCGAACTCATAGCCCTTCGACCGGGCATCGGAGGTCACGAAGAAGTTCTGCAAACTCGGGGCGGTGCGATAGTCATATACGCTATTCACGTCGGCGGGTTGGTGACTGGCGGGATCGGCCTGATAAAGCCCGGGAGTGGTCAGGGTATTCAGCGACGAGGGCCCCGCCCCATAGTTCCACGCCGAGAAGTAGCCATTGCCAGCCAGGAATTGCTCGAAACCGTTAAGAGCGGTGATCGAAGCATCCCGGCGGGTATCGGCCTGCGCCTGGGTCTCCAAATGGGAGTTGGCGGGAACGGGGGACCCCGGAGCGCCCGGACCGGTCGGCCTCCCCGTCGTATTATCCACATAAACCGCGTCCCACATATACCGGGTGCCGGTGTAATGCGCAGCAGCCGGTTGGTTCCCCGTGGACCAGGCGTAAGCCGTCATATAGTAGGTCTTGATGTTCTTCCAATTCATGGCGTCCGAAATGGTGCCAATAAGGCCGCTGCGTGAGTCGCCGATAAAGAGCTGCGTGTTGACGCCGGTCGACTGAGTGTCATATTTTGTCACGCGGAAGGAATACTTGCCGTCCTTCGTGGAAAGCATGACCCCGTATTCCTTGGTGGCGCCGGTCGGGTTGGCGATCGGTCTGCCATAGATATCGTGGCGGACGTCGGTGACCTGGAAGTTGTTCGACTTGTTATACGACACGCTGAGGTTGAACGGCAGCGGGTCGTGCTCGCCGAGCAGTTGGTTCAGGTGCACCACCACGCCGCCGGCGGTGGAATGATCCTTGAAGATCTGGTTCGCCGGAAAGGCGTCGGGCAACTTGTAGACATCGGGGCTCAGGTTTAACGAACCGCGGCTGGCGGCTACCGGCTGGGCGGTCACACCCTTGCTCGAGACCTCGTCGTAGCGCCAGCCGAGGGTGGGCACGATGGCGTCGTTCCACATGAAGCCCTGCCACG
>CAZBLQ010000010.1:20404-48108 GCA_964492635.1 uncultured Oleiharenicola sp. | reverse complement strand
CTTAGTCACTCCCATGAAACGTTTACTCATCACATTGTGTCTGATTGCGTTCGTGAGCCCTGCTCTCAAGGCGCAGAATCTCACCACTGCAGAAGTCGACCGGGCGGTCAGTTATTTGAAGCAAACCCAAGCCGGGGTTCTCGCGGCAACCAAGGGTCTTTCGGAAGCGCAGTGGAATTTCAAGCCGGCTTCGAACCGTTGGTCGGTGGCCGAGGTGACCGAGCATATCGCCGCCGCCGAGGACTTCCTCCGGGGCATGATCCAGGAAAAAGTAATGAAGGCTCCGGCCCGCGCCGAGGCCGTCGATCTCAAGGCCCTTGATGATCTCGTGCTGCAGGCGATCCCGGATCGCACTAACAAAGTGCAGGCCCCCGAACCACTGACCCCGACTAACCGGTTCGGCACGCCCAAGGGCAGCTTGAAACATTTCAAGGAAAGTCGCGCCCAGACCCTCCAGTTTCTGAAAGAGACAAAGGATTTGCGCCAGCACGCGGTGGACAGTCCCCTCGGCAAGCAGCTCGACGCCTACCAGTGGGTGCTCTTTATCGCGGCGCACAGCGAGCGGCATACCAAGCAAATCAACGAGGTGAAGGCCGATCCCAACTTCCCGAAGAAATAGGGCCGGACCACCTGAGCAGAAATGCGGCCGGATGCATTCTGAGCGATGCCGGGACGGGCTCAGCCTTGTGCCATGCCGGTCGTCCCGAACTCCCCTGAAGTCACCCGCCTCGTCGACCATCTTTTCCGGCGCGAGGCCGGCCGGCTGGTCGCGATCCTGGCCAGGCATTTCGGCGTGGCCTACCTGCACCTGGCGGAGGACGTGGTGCAGGACGCGCTGGTGAAGGCGATGCAGACGTGGCCTTTCACCGGAGTACCGCAGAATCCCTCGGCGTGGCTCCTGCAGACGGCAAAAAATCGCGCGCGCGACCAGACCCGCCGCGACTTGCTCTGGCGTGGCAAGCAGTCCGAACTTGCGCCGCTGGTGGAAGATTGCCTGCAGACCGCGCTGACCGTGGCTCCGCCGCAATTCGAGGACGAGATCCGCGACAGCCAGTTGCGCATGATGTTCGTCTGCTGCCATCCGGGACTGCCGCCCGATACGCAGGTGGCGCTGACGTTGAAAACCCTCTGCGGATTCGGCGAAAAGGAAATTGCCGCAGCTCTTCTCGCCACCGAGGTATCGGTCACGAAGCGGCTCGTGCGCGCCCGGCAGTATTTGCGCGAGCAGGAGGTGGCGGTGGAACTGCCGGCCGCCGTCGCACTCGCCCCGCGTGTCGACACGGTATTGCATGCGCTCTACCTGCTTTTCAACGAAGGCTACAAAGCTTCGCAGGGCGACTCGCTGCTGCGCGCCGACCTCTGCGCGGAGGCCATCCGGCTCGCTGAGTTGCTGATGGCGCATCCGCTGGGCGACCGGCCTGCGACGCACGCGTTGCTGGCGCTGATGCATCTCGGCGCCGCGCGACTGCCCGCCCGCACCGATGGTGACGGCGGCCTGCTGTTGCTGGCGGAACAGGATCGCACGCAGTGGAACCCGGCACAAATCAAGCTGGGCTTGCGGCATCTGGCCGCCTCGGGCACCGGAACGAACGTGACGCGTTATCATCTCGAAGCCGGGATTGCCGCGTGCCACGCACTCGCGCCGGATTTCGCCACAACCGACTGGCGGCAGATTGTCATGCTTTACGATTTGCTCTTGGACCAGGACGGTTCGCCCATCGTGGCTCTGAACCGCGCCGTGGCCGTGGCCCAACGGGACGGACCGCGTGCAGGGTTGGATGCGCTCGATGGCATCAGGGGCCGCGAGGCGCTGGAACGCTACCATCTGCTTCACGCCGTGGCCGGCCAGCTTTGGTTCGATGCGGGCGACCCCGGGCGGGCGGCGGCCTGCTTTCGCCGTGCCTTGGAACGGGTGACGCTGTCCGCCGAGCGGGCGCTGCTCGAGAAAAGACTGGGCCAGTGCGGAAGCTGACCGGACTGGGCCGGCCGGGGTTGGCGCCGAATGACGCTCAATGAATGCCCAACTGGGGGGCGCAAGCTGCATTTGCATCCGCCGGGAAAAAGTCCAGACTCGCTGGCGATGAAACTTGCGAACCTGTCTGCCCGTGCACGTCGCAATCTGGGAATCGCCGGCGTGGCGTTCGTTCTCTTCACGATCGCCGGTTTTTTCATTCTCCCGCCGATCGTGAAGGCGCAGTTGGAAAAGCGCGCTTCGGCCGCGCTGGGCCGGACCGTCACCGTCGGGCAGGTTCGCCTGAATCCCTACACGCTTTCGATCACGCTGGAGAATCTCGAGGTGCGGGAACAGGACGGCAAAGGCCTCTTCCTCGGCTGGACCCGGCTTTATGTCAACTTTGACGCACTCGCCTCTCTCACCGGCGACTGGGTGCTGAGCGAGATCGAACTCGACGGGTTTAACGCCGCCGTGGCGGTCAACCACGACGGTTCGTTGAATTTCTCCGACATCCTGGCCAGGCTTACCGCTGCACCGGCCGGCCCGGCGGCCGCTCCGGCCAAGGCAGCGCGCCCCATCCGCATCGGCAGTTTCAAGGTCGCAGGGGCCCGGATGGATTTCGCCGATCAGTCGCGCAAAAAACCGTTCGCCACCGTCGTCGGACCGCTGACATTTGCCTTGACGGAATTCCGCACCGCCGGCGCGCGCGGCGCACCCTATCATTTCGAGGCGGTCACCGAATCCGGCGAAAAACTGGCGTGGACCGGCACGATCAGCGCCGAACCGTTTCGCTCGGTGGGTGAGTTGAACCTCGAGAATATCTTCCTCCCCAAGTATGCCCCTTACTATGCCGACAGGATGCAAGCCGACTTGGTTGATGGCAAACTGTCCGTGCGCGGACACTACGAAATCAATCTGACCGCGGGTCAGCGGGTGTTGAAGCTGACGGATGGTGCACTTCAGTTGCGCGGGCTCAAACTGCTGGAGCGGGCCAGTCAGGAATCAGCCGTCGAACTTCCCGCGCTCGACATCAATGGCGTGAATGCCGATGCCCTGACGCAGAAGGCGGTCATCGGGTCCATCAATTTCACCGGCGGCCATCTGCGCGTGCGCCGCGAAAAAGATGGCTCTATCAATCTGCTGACCATGCTGCAACCGGACGCGGAAAATCCCGCACCGGCGCCACCGGGCGCCGTGCCGGCTGCACCAACCAAACTTCCTGATGTCACCATCGGCGAGGTGGCGTTGAAAGATTTCCAGATAGACCTGACTGACCTGGCTGCTCCGCGCCCGGCGCAACTCGGGCTTGGGGGCATTCAGCTCTCGTTAAAAAATGTCACGCTCGCCGACGGCGCCACGATGCCACTACAACTTTCCCTCAACTGGGCACCGAAGGGCACCGTGCATGTCGAAGGTGCGTTGTCCATCAAGCCGGAGGTGAAGGCTGACCTGAAAGCCGACGTGACCGCGCTGGAGATTCTTCCGCTCAGCCCCTATCTGGAACAGTTCGTCAACGCCCGCATCACGCAGGGCGCAGTCACCGCCAACCTGGCGACCCAGATTGCATTGCCCGAACGCCAGCCGCTTGCCGCCAAGATCACCGGTGAGGTGAAAGTGGAGAAATTCGGACTCGTGGACGGCACGCACAACGAGGACTTGGCTGGCTTTGGTTCGCTGGCCCTGAACGGTCTGCGGGTCAGCACCGCACAACAGCTCGTTGTTGCGCTCGACGAAGTCACAGTCGTCGCACCGTACGCACGAGTAATCGTGAACAGCGACAAGACGCTGAATCTCACCGCAATTGCCCGCGCCGAGGCGAAGCCACCGGCTGGACCGCCGGCTCCCGCTCCGGCGCCGGCAGCGCCCGCCCCGAAAGTCGAAATCGGCAAGTTGGTCATCAGCGAGGGCGAATTCAGTTTTGCGGATCATTCCGTCGAGCCGAATGTGCGGACCGCCATCACCCAGTTTGGCGGCACCATCGCCGGTTTGTCCTCCGAGAACATGGCGAAAGCCGCGATCGACTTGAAAGCCACAGTCGACGGTGCCGGCCCGGTAGCGATCACCGGCCAGCTCGATCCGCTGGGCGCGAACAAGTTCGTGGACCTTAAAATCGACTTCCGTAATGTGGACTTGTTGCCCTTCAGTCCCTACACCGGCAGATATGCCGGCTATGAGCTGGCGCGCGGCAAGCTGGCGATCGATGCGAAATTCCAGCTCAACGGCAACAAAATCGATGCGAGCAATGTTATCACCCTCAATCAGTTCACTTTTGGCGCGCCGGTTCAAAGCCCGGATGCAACGAGTCTGCCCGTGCGGCTGGGCGTGGCGCTGCTCAAGGACATGGAGGGCAAGATCGTCATCGATGTACCCGCGCAGGGCAGCATTGATGACCCGGATTTTAAAATCGGTAAAGTTGTCTGGCGGGTCATTTTTAACCTCCTGACCAAGGCGGCCGTTTCGCCGTTCGCATTGCTCGGCTCGATGTTCGGGGGCGGCGGCGATGAACTCGCCTATCAGGACTTCGCGTCCGGCGCGGCTGTTTTGCAGCCGGAAGGGATCAAGAAACTGGAAACGATGGTGAAGGCGCTGACCAACCGACCCGGACTGAGTCTCGACCTCGAAGGCAGCTATGATGGGCCGGCCGACATCTTCGCGTTAAAGCAGCAGAAGTTGGCCGACACCGTACGCCGTGCCATCTGGGAGGCGAGGCACGCGAGCGATCCAACCATTGCGCCGCCCGAGCAACTGATCATCACGCCGGACGAGAACGCGGCGATGGTGAAGAAACTCTTCGACGAAAAATTCCCGCCCGGCACGCAGTTCGGTGCGCCGCTGGTCAAGGCCCCGGTTGCGGCTGCACCGCCGCCTGCGCCGAAAAAGGGATTCCTTGGGCGCGTGGTGGATGTCGTCACGCTCAAGGGCTTGCGCGGTGACAAAGCCCAGCCAACGGAAACAGCCAAGCCGGTGGAAACTGTGCCCGCCGACGCGGCGGTCGCAGCCGGCCCGACATTGGACGAAATGGCCGGCCGGCTCGCCGAGACAATGGAAGTTGGAGAAAACGATCTGCGGGCGCTGGCCCAGTCCCGCGCCCAGCAGGTGCGCGACTATTTCATCAATGCCGGGAAAATCGACCCGGAGCGACTCTTCCTGACCAAGGACAAATCCGATTCAGCCAAACCCGGCCGGGGCCCGCGGGTTTTCCTCACGCTGCAATAAGGCTGCGCAAAACGCCTTGGTCATACTCCGGCCTTCTGAAAGCCGGGCTCACTTGATCGTCACCGTGCCAAGCAAAGCCCAGTCGCGAGCGTAGCTTCCATGCGGTCCCGGCCGGGTTTCCAGCAAAATGTCCGCTCCCGCGGCGATCTCACCAGCGAACTCCAGTCGGTGCAGGTTGCGGTCGGCCGGGAGCTGGGCGGGATTGAGGTAGAGAGTGGCCAGTTGCCGCACGGTCCCGTCGGCCCGGAACTCGGAGAGCACGAATTCCACGCCGTCGCTGCGATCTCCGGCGGGAATCCTGTCGGTGTAGGCTTCGGGGAACATCGCGCATTCCACAAAAACCTCCCGGTGGCCCGGTTCGACCTTGAACCACAGTTTCGTGTCGGCACTCGCGCCAAACATTGTCCTTCCCCTGAAGTCGAGCTGGCCGATTCCGAATTTCGCATAAACCTTCCACGGTCGCGGCGTCATCGCGGCAAAATACTCCTGGGGCCGGCTGGGGAGCCGGTCCCAAAGAATCTCCCGGTCATTATACCGTGCCGGGTCAAGTTGTGACTCGGGCGCCAGGTCAATCCCCGGGGTGGGGGGATAAGACTCAAAAGCGGCCATGGCTTGCTCGCGCCGTTGGGGGTTGAGGTAGACGTGCTGCCCGGTTGACTTGAACACCATCCGGGGGTCGAGGTGAAAATGCCTTATCGCGAGATCGAGCAACGGCTGGTTGAGACATTGATCACCTTGCAGCATGAGCGCGGCAACCCCGGCGCCTGCCTGCGAGGCAAAGGCCTTTTCCACAAAGCCCATGTCAGCCTGAACCTCCGACCGGATCATCAGCGCCCGGCGCTCCGAGTAGAAAGGAACGAGGGCGGCCCAGTCGGCCCCAGCAATAACCAGAACGTCGTCCGGCCGAGTGGCGCAGTGCAGCAACCGGGCCGCGGTGTTGTCGCTAGTACTGATGTCGGTCAGAATCGGGTAATGTATCCGGCCGAAGGTCCACGCCTGCAATCCAAGGAGGGCCGCGACCACCGCCCAAGCTGCAAGGCGCGGCAGGCGCGAGCTGAACAGGCCGTCCACCGCCAGGCCGATGGCCACCATCAGGGCGACAGCATTCGCAACAAAGTAGTATTTATGCCAAGCATAGAGGATGGGAAAGATTTCCTGCACCGCAAAAAAACAGGCCACCAGCACAATCGCCAACTGCCACCGGCGCCGCGTGGCAAGCAAAGCAATGAGTGCCACGACCAGAACCGGAAGCGGGGCGATATCCTGAAAGAGATTGGTCAGGTGCTGTGACCACAGTTCGCGGGAGAAACGCCGCCCGATCCCGAAGATATAGCCATGCTGGTGCCATGAATTCAGGAAATTTCCTGCCACACTTTTTGCCTTGATCATATCAGTGTAGCGCGTCCACCACAGCGTCGCAACGCACGGCAAGACGAGCGCGGCCAGGCCTTGCAGCCCGATGCTCCGCCATGAACTCCAACTGCCACCGGATCGTGCCGGGCGTTCCCGCCAGAGAAGCCAGGCAATCAGGGCCGCGGCCGGCAGCAGAAAAAACAGGAAGGTGGTGATCTTCACCAAGGCTGTGCCCGTCCCGCCCACGGCCGCCAGCAGCCACCAAAGTCCGGGCCGCCGCTCAACCGCGTGCAGGAATCCGAGCAGAAACCACAGGCCAAACATCCAAGCCATGGTTTCGATCAAGAAGGTCTGTGCATAATAAATGTATAGCGGGCAGCTCAGCACAAACGCCAGCACCAGCAGCCGGCGCGACGGACTCAGGCCGGGCCGCGCCAGCAGCAGATACAAGGCAGGCAGCCCGAGGTAAAAACACATCAGGCTGACCATCCGCCCGGCCTGGATCAGCGGCATCGCGGTCGCATTGCTCAGGCCGACCACCGCCCATTGGTAGAGCGGAAACTCGAGCGGGACCGACCACGGCTTGCCGAGGACCGGCGTGGGATAGGCCAGCGAAAAATCATGATCGCGCTGGATGAACAATGCCGACACCGCCGTCTGCGTTTGCCGGAATTCGTCCGCAGCATTATTCCCCGACAAATTGGCCTGGTGCCAGCCCCGGGTCGCGCCCCAGGCGTGGAAGCCCAGCGCCACAAGAAAGATTGCCGCAGCGGTGAAGGTATCGCCACGCGACCAACCAGACTTGGGGGATGCCACGGATTCCACAAGTGAACAGGAAGCATTTATCCCGTGCATAATCCAGCGTCCAATGCAGCCATCCGGATTGGGACGATGCAAATTCACCTTTGGAATCCATTACCCCGCTAAAATAATCCGCCCCGGCGTATCACAACCGGGGCGGAAAGACTGGCCCGTACCTATATTGCACTACGACGGGAAATTGGCCGCGCGCATCCGGAAAAGTCAATTCAGGAAATCGTGTGACCCGATGCAGTTGCGGCCCATTGGCCGCTTGGAAATACGAGCCATCCGGGTTTTATCCGCGGGCTCCGTGCTTCAAGTGCCTGGTTTCATTCTGGTCAGGCCGAGCTACTCGCCGATGATTTTGACCAGGACGCGCTTTTTCCGGCGGCCGTCGAACTCGCCGTAGAAAATCTGCTCCCACGGGCCGAAGTCCAGTACGCCCTTCGTGATGGCGACAACCACCTCGCGGCCCATGATCTGGCGCTTGAGATGTGCGTCGGCATTGTCCTCGCCGGTGCGGTTGTGGTCGTAGGCGCTGTGCGGTTTCTCAGGCGCGAGTTTCTCGAGCCAGCGTTCGTAGTCGGCATGCAGGCCGGATTCATCATCGTTGATGAAGACGGAAGCGCTGATGTGCATGGCGTTCACGAGGCAAAGGCCCTCCTTGATCCCACTGGTGCGGATCGCCGCCTCAACCTGTGGGGTGATATTGATGAACGCTCGTCGAGTCGGGGTCTCGAACCAGAGTTCCTGACGGTGGGTTTTCATTGGGAATTGAATTTACCACGGATTGCACGGATGTCCACGGATGAGAGGACCGGACGGCTGGGGCTTTGGCCACAAAAAGGCGCAAAAACTGTTCGTCTTGCAGGTAGGAATCTCACGTGCGCCCATAGGCGCCTTGAGCGTTTCGTCTGCCGCCCGATCTTCGTGATTTTTTGTGGCAATACCTGCCTTGGGATCGGCCTTTATCCGTGTGCATCTGTGCGATCCGTGGCTAAACAAACTCAATGGACTGCCGGTCAAAATGCGGGGCATGTCCTGTCCTCCGTAGCCTTGGCAAAGGAGAATGCATCGCTTAATCATTCATCATGGAGTGCAGACCAAACTGTGGAGCATGCTGTATATCCCCCAGCATTTCGACGCCGATTCCGGGCATGCCAAAGGGCAAGCCGGCGGGCGTCCGTTGCGTGGAATTGCTACCGGATTTGCGTTGCGCGCTGTTCGGCAAGCCCGAGCGACCGGCGGTATGTGAAAGTCTGCGCCCGACGGAAGAAATGTGCGGAGCAACCCGGGAGCATGCGCTCGCCTATCTGGCGCGGCTGGAGCTGGCGACGGGTTAAGCTCGGCTTCCGGTTGGAGAATTACGCAACGTGACCTTTCCTTCGAGCCTGATGGTGTTCGAGGCGCTGCCGACGAGAATGGTGTATTCGTGCGGTTGGGCTTTCCCGCTTTGGGTCACCACATCCCGTCAGGCAGATTCCTTCGTCATCAAGCAGATCCGGCTCAGCGGTATTTCAAGCTGTCTTCGACCAGGGCTTTTTGCGCGGTGAGCCGGCCGTTGAACATCAGCAGCCGCAAAGTCACCAACGACTTCTGTTCCACCGGAGTGTAAACCATTTCCTGAACCGTCGTTGCTCCTCCCGGGCCGGTCGCCGATATGCCGAAGGCTGGAATATCCCTCGTGCCGGTGGCGACCTGGGTCATGCCCACGGACTTCTCAAAATGATAGACCCAGACCTCGGCCTTTCCCTTGGGTGATTCCATCGGCTCGATTTCCGCTGGTTTGCCGAGTTTTTTCCTGACGACCTCGCTGGTCATGCCCGCGGCCAGTACCGGAAACAGGCCTTTGATGGCGGTGATTTTGGCGGACTGGTCGGGGCCAGCGCCGGTGGTGGCAGGCGGACTGGAACAGCCGGACAGCTCGCAAAGGGAGAGAGCGAGGGCAAGGAAAGCAAGAGACCGGGTTAGCATGAGTGGGATGAAGGTTCAGTTAGTCAGACAGCGACGGCATAGGCGGGGTTCACGATATCTCGAATCATTTTCCAATCCGTCACGCCGCAAGGCGACCTGGCCGCGCCGATAGGCGTTTAACAGCGGCTTTTGTTTTTCGGTCCGGCGCTTTTGGTCTTTTTCGGTTGCAATCCACGCCAGAAGACGTCGATGAAAGTCTGCATTTCCCTGGCGGGCGTGGTGAAGTTCTCATCATCGCCGGAAAGCAGCTCCACCATCGCCATGGAATGCAGGGCGTGGATAAACGCGTGCGCGAATACACGGGGTTCCATCGACCGGATCAACCCGGCTTGCTGCCAGCCCCGCAAGCGCAGGCACAGCATCGCCGCGATCTCGCCGGCGCGGTTGTGCCGGTGAATCTGCCCCATCATTTCCTTGCCATACTTGGGGTGCGCCGCGTGGCTGAGGATGGACGGCATGGCGTTCCGGAAATGATCCTTGGCCCGCGCGGCAAACTCCGCGAGGTAGGACCGGGGATCGCGGGCCGTGGCATCGATCTCGCTGAGGGCCGTGAGATCGGGAGCGTGCAGGGTGAGCGCGGCAAAGAACAGGTCGTCCTTCGTCTTGAAACGCTGGTAGAGGACGGCCTGGGAGATCCCGGCGGCCTTGGCGACATCGCGCGTCGTGGCCGTGGGCCCATGCTGGCGGAAGACATCCCGGGCAATGGCCAGCAGTTCGCGGTCTTCAATGAGCTTGGGACGACCCATTGGTTCATTTTGAAATTCCGCGGCACGTTTGCAAACGAGGAATGTTCCGGCCGGTCATTCGTACGCCAGCGCATCCCGCACCGACAGGCGCAGCAGGCGGGTGACGGGCAAACACACGCCGAGCAAGACCACCAGCAAACCGCCGCCCAGCCAGCCCAGCCCCGCGCGCGAAACCACGAGCGGCACGGCGACCTGCAGGAGATTGCGCGAGGTCATGTCGTTGAGTGCCTGGGTGGCGGGGAGCGCGATGGCCACCGCCAGCAAGGCGCTCAAGCTGGCGATGGCGCCGCTCTCGGCCAGGAAAATGACCGTGACAGTCCGCGGCGTGGCGCCGAGCGTGCGGATGACGCCGACCTCCCGCGCTCGTTCCAGAACGTTGAGGCTGGCGAACGCGGCCAGGCAGATGGCACCCACCAGGCCGGTGGCCAGGGCGATCATTTTGGCCACGGTGGTCACGACGAGGAAATGTTCGTCCAGCACTTCACGGCGATCAGCGCGGGTCTGAATCTGCCCGACGTAAATGCGGGCATCGAGAAACGCGTCGTCAAGGGCGCGCACGACGGCCTCCGGCTGGGAGGTCTTCACCCGCAAGTCGGTCGAGGCATCACCTGGCCCGGTGATGGCTGCGTAGGCGGGAAAATTTGCGTAGAGCATCGGCGTCACGATTTCATCGACCAGCCCAACCACACGCACCGTGGTGCGCCGGTCGCGGGATTGCAGCGTCACCTCGCTGCCCACCTTGAGAGCGGGAATTTCGTTCTGCACGAACCGAGTGATCACGATGGCGTCGTTCTCCTCCGGGAACGGCCAGCGGCCTTCCGTTGCGGGCATTTTGAGCAGACGGGTATCGCTGGGATAGCCGGTCAGGGCGAAGCTGTGAGGCGCGCTGCCCAACTGCGATTCTTCTGCCGCAGTCACCAAACCCACGCCCGCCCGCCGCCAGGCCTCGGCAATTTCCACTCCGGGAATACTGCGGGCGAGCGATTCCAACCGGCCCGCTGCGACTGCGCGCGGCAGGGTCACTTCGATGTCATGGCCCTGTCCGGCCAGGGAGAGGTCCACCACGTTCATCAGGCTCTCATAGAGATTGCAGGAGGTGAGCAACAAAGCCCCACCGGTCGAGAGGGCGAGCAGCGTGACAGCCAGCCGCCACGGCCGACGGAAGGTGTTGCGCAGGGCAAAGGCCCACTGCCGGCTGCCCGGGAAATGGATCAGCTTGGCCGCCAGGGTGGGTGGTGCGGTCTGGGCGGTGATGCCCGGGTCATGGATGGCCTCACGCGCACTCATCCGAGCGGCGCGCACGATGGGCAGCGCCATCGCGATCAGGGGAATGCTGAGCGCGCAAAGCAGTTCGCCCAGCCACAGACCCGCCGGTGCGGCCCGGTTGGTCACGTCGATGTTCAGGTTGGTTTCGTAAAAGCGCACCAGCGCCCGGCCGGCGAGCGCACCCAGCGGCAGGGCCAGTGCGTTTACCACGACCACCAGCGGGGTGACGAGAGCCAGGTATTGACCAACGAGCTGGTGGGAGCGCGCCCCTATTGTTTTCATGATGCCGACCTGCCGGACCTCTCGCTTCATCCACAGTGAAACCACAAATGCCGCCAGTGCTGCGCTGCAGGTGAAGGCCATGACGGCCATCACACCGAGGACGCGCAGCATCGCGTTCATCAGGGCGGCATGCGGATGGCCATAGGGCAGGGCCTCGACGCGGAGCGGGGCCGCGTTCTTCTTCGCCATCGAATCACGCAAGTCACCGGCCATTTCCGCGACACCACTGCTGCGGTCTTCCATAAGAACGACCAACTGGTCCAGATCCGGATTCTGGCCAATCTGGGCGGCCGTGGCGGGCGTCACATAGGCATAGACGATGCGCTCTTGTGTGCTCGGGGCGACAGCGGGATCATGCACCACGCCCATGATCGGGAGGGTCGTGATGCCACCGCCGGGTGTGCGGATACGCAACGACTGGCCGGGGGCGGCCGCCAGCAGGGGCAGCGAGGACTGCTCGATAAGGATTCCGTTGCCACTGGCCGGCCAAGTGCCCCCGTGCTGGTGGACCAGCCCGGTTCGCTGGTCGGAAAAATCCCGCATGACCAGCAAGCGCGTCGGGACCCAGGTACCGTTCCGACCTTCCATCCGTGTTGACGCCACGCGCCGCGCATCAGCTTCGGCCACGCCGGGCTGCGCCCGGACTTCGTCCAGAAGGTGGGCGTCAATCCTGTCGTACCACAATACGAGATCCGGCGATTTTGCGCGCTGATAGCTTGTCGCAATTTCCCGCTGGAGAATGGCCCGGGCGTTCAGGGCCGCGACTACGCCTGCCGTGCCCAGCATCAGCACCAACCCGATCAGACTGATTTGCAGCCGGTGCTGCTGGAGATCGCCGCGGATTTTCCGCCACCGGGTGTTCATGGTCGGACCGGTGTCTGGCTGTCATTGGCGACAATCTGGCCATCTTTCAACTGGATGATGCGGTGCGCGCCCCGGGCCAGGCTGGCGTCGTGGGTGACGATCAGCAGGGTCTTCCCCTGCGCGGTCAATTGATGAAACACCTCGTCCACGTCCGCCGCAGTCTCGGTATCGAGATTGCCGGTGGGCTCGTCTGCGAGGATGACCGGCGGGTCGTTCGCCAAGGCGCGGGCGATGGCGGCGCGCTGCTGCTGTCCGCCGGACAAGGCGGACGGCAGTTTGGCGGCCTGGTCCGATAGGCCGACCAGTTTCAGCAGGTCGGTGGCGCGGGTTCGGCGCTGCGCAGCCGGGATTTTTCCGGCAAAGTCCATGGCCAGCATCACGTTCTCCTCGATGGTCAGTGTTGGCAGCAGTTGGAAGAACTGGAAAACCACGCCGAGGTTCCGGCCGCGCCACAAGGCCAGCGCGCTCTCGCCCAGCCGGGCCAGGTTGGCGCCCGCCACCCGCACTCCGCCCGAGCTCGGCCGGTCCAGTCCGGCGACGAGGTTGAGCAAAGTGGATTTGCCGCTGCCCGACTTGCCGAGTACGGCGACGTATTCCCCGGCGGAAATCCGCAGGGTGATGCCGCGCAAGGCGGTGAAGGCGTGACCACCGCGCAGGGCGTAGGACTTGACGGCCGCATCAAGTTCAATGATGGCGGCAGGGGAGGAGGCCATGGGTTACATTCCATGCTCGACGCGCTTGAGCATGAACAAGTCGGAGGCGAGCAGCCGGCCCTCGGCGTCAAACTGGAAGGTCTTCACCTTGACCTTGTCGGGATAATGAATCTCTACCTTCGCCACGCGCACCGGGCCCTTCGGCTCGACCGACTGGATGATGATGGCTTCCGGGCCGGGGGTGCGGTCGACGGCCTGGACAAAGAAGTCCGGCGCCTTGTGACCTTCCGGCAGGTCTGCAATGGTGTATTTGTCGGAGAGCCGGGGGAGCATGCGATCGCCCTCGCGCGCCTTCACGGCGTCGGCGAAGGCCCGGAAGAAATCCTCGATCTGTTTGTCCGGCGTGACGCCGTCGGCGGTGGCGACGGTGGCGGTCGTCTTCGGCGGCGGGGCCTTGGGTGGTTGTTCCGGTTCGCCGTGGAAAAAGCTTTTCAGATCGGCGGTCCGCCAGACGGATGGGGTCCGGGCGGTGGAAACGGTGGCGGCTGACGCGGCCACGGATACGAGGAGCAACCAGGCGTGGAGCTTGTTTTTCATAGGAGAAAAAGACGGGGGAAAGATGAGTGATTCGGGATCAGCTAGTAAGTAAGCGGCTGATTACTTATAAAACAAGCCTTTTCGCCGGAATGCGATAAAACGCCAGTTTTCCGCGCCGGATTCCGCCGGAGGAATCCGGTATTGCTTCGATAATATCAGCAACACACCCCGGCGTTACATGCCACCCCTCTTGATAGAGGGGATCAAGACAGTGCAGGTGAAAATCCCCTCTGGCCTGTCCGCCATAGCCTTGGCGACGGCGGAAGAGGGGTGCCCGGCAGGGCGGGGTGTGGCCGGTGCACACTCCTGAACCACGCCGGCCTAATGCCCGGCGTCGAGGTCGCCGGGCTTGAGCAGCGGGGCGAAGAGCGCCTTGTTTGAGCCCTTCATGTAGGCTTCCTTGGCCTCGATGGTGCCGTCCTTGATGCGGGCCATGAGACTGTTGTCCATGGTGATCATGCCATCGGACGCGCCGCTCTCGATGATGCCGCGGATGTTGGCGATCTGACCGGAGCGGATGGTGTTGGCCAGCGCTTCATGCTGGAGCAAAATTTCGTGGACGGCGCAGCGGCCCTTGGGGATGCGTTTGCAGAGAAGCTGGGCGACGACCCCGGCGAGGCAGCCCGCGAGCATGACGCGCACCTGGTTCTGCTCCTCGGCGGGAAAAGTGTTGATGATGCGGTCGACGGTCTTGGGCGCGTTGTTGGTGTGAAGGGTGCCGAAGACGAGCATGCCCATCGAGGCGCAGCCGAGGGCCAGCTTGATGGTCTCCATCTCGCGCATTTCACCGAGGAGGACGATGTCGGGGTCGTGGCGCATGGCGCCCTTGAGCGCGGCGCCAAAGGTCTGCGTGTGCTCGCCGACTTCGCGGTGCACGATGATGGACTTCTTGCAGGAATGGACGAATTCGATGGGGTCCTCGATGGTGATGATGTGCCGCGCGAGGTTCGTGTTGATGTAGTCGATCATCGCGGCGAGCGTGGTGGACTTGCCGGAGCCGGTGGGGCCGGTGACGACGACGAGGCCCTGGTCGAGGTGGCAGAGCTTCTTGAGCGCCTCGGGCAGCTTCAGATCCTCGAACGAAAGGATTTTAGCGGGAATCTGTCGCAAGACGGCGGCCTGGCCCCAGTGATTGTAGAGAAAATTGGCGCGGAAACGCGCGAGTCCAGTGACCTCGTGCGCAAGGTCGAGGTCCTTGCGCTCGAGGAATTCCTGCCAGCGTTTCTCGGGGCAGATTTCCTTGAGGTAGGCCTCCATTTGCGTCGCATCGATCGGCTTGTCGCCGATCGGCTGGAGCGAGCCGGAGATGCGGGACTTGGGCGGCAGGCCCACGGTAAGGTGCAGATCGGAGCCGCCCTTGTCGAGCATGGTGCGGAGGAGGGAGTCGATGGCGGCCATGGATCAGGCTTTGCCGGAGACCGGCGGCGTACTGGGCGGGGAGGCCGGGTCGATTTTCTGGCGGACGTTGCGAGTGGATATGTTGATCAGCGCAGTCTCCTTGGAGATTTTCTTCTGCTGATACAGCTCGAGGACGACGTTTTCCATGACGCACATGCCTTCCTTGACCCCGGTTTCCATGACGTTGCGCAAGCCCTGGGTCTTGCCATCGCGGATGAGGGCCTGGATGGCGGTGTTGGCAACCATGATTTCGCAGGCGGAGACGAGTCCGCCCCCGAGCGCGGGGAGCAGGCGCTGGCAGATGATGCCGCGCAGGCTCTCGGCGACGCTGGCGCGGATCTGGGTCTGCTGTGCGGGCGGGAAGACATCGAGCAGGCGGTTCAGGGTCGTGGCGGCGTCGCTGGTGTGCATGGTGCCGATGACAAGGTGCCCCGTCTCGGAGGCGCTGATGGCCATCTCGATGGTCTCCAGATCGCGCAATTCGCCGATGACGATGACATCGGGATCCTCGCGGAGCGCACCCTTGAGCGCGGTGAAAAAAGATTTTGTATGCGGGCCGACCTCGCGCTGGGTGACGTTGCAGCCGCGGGGCGGCTGCACGACCTCGATGGGATCCTCGACGGTGATGATGTGGTCCTCGCGCTTCTCGTTCAGCTCCGCGACGAGGGCGGCGAGCGTGGTGGTCTTGCCCGCACCCACGGGACCGGTGACAAGGATGAGGCCGTTGTGATAGGTGAGAAGCTTGCGGATGGTGTCGAGGTTGCGCAGGCCGAGTTCGTCGAGCTTGGGAATGCCGGCCGGCACCATGCGGTAGGAACCGGCGGGGCCCCACTTGTGGAACATGAGATTGACGCGGTAGCGGTGGCCGGCATCGAGCGCCAGGGCAAAGTCGTAATCACGGCGTTCGAGGAAGATATCGCGCTGGTGTGCGGCGAGCAGGATGGTGTTCAACCGCATCGCTTCGTCCTCCTTGAGCACATGGCTGGTGATGGGGGTGAGAGCCCGGTGCTTGCGCACAAACGGGCTGGAACCGGCGGAAAGGTGCAGATCGCTCGCGCCGTATTCGCCGGTGGCGATGAGCAACTGGCGGACAGCCGTGGCGAGCGCCGCGTCATCCATCGTGCTGATTCGATCGAAAGGAAACTGGGGCGCGCCGGCGGTGATTTTTGACTTGGCCGCGGCGGTCGCGGATTTACCCGGAGCTGCCGGCTCGGGCTCGGCGGGTTCCTCGTCCAGCAACGGATTGCCGGCGGGCGGACCAGCCTGGGCGCGGGCCATGGCGTTGCCGGCGATACTTTCGAGCTTCTCGACATCCTGCACAATGCCGTCGTCAATGAGCTTCTGGGCGAAATCCATCAACTGGGCGCCTTTGCCCACAGCGCGCAGGACCGCCAGCGCCTGTTCGCGCGTGAACAGTTTTTGGTCAAGGCCCAGCCGGATCAGCCAGAGAATCTCGTGGTTCATGCGTGAAAACTTGCGGAATGCTCATAACCTTCCGCCCATTTGCAAGACTGACTGTGCGTTGACCTATTCGGTACCGTTGACCGTCCGATAGGCCAGCGCGGCGACCGCGCCGCCCGCAAAACAGGCAACGAGGTAGATCCAGATGCTGCTCCACCCGACGACACCCATTGTGCAGAGCCCGACGGCGACCGCGGGATTGAACGCGCCACCGGACACCCCCCCCACGGCGTAGGCCCCGGCCAGCACGGTAAACCCAATGGAGAATCCATAGAAGGAGTTGCCGCTGGTGCCCTTGGCCGTGGCGGTATTCAACACAACCCAGACGAGGGCGAAAGTGAAGATGAACTCAGCGAGCAGCGCCGGTAGGACTTCGGGCGACATGGCGCCTCCCATCGCCGCGGCCTTGGCGATGAGCCCGGTCTTGAGGGCCTTTACCGCCAGCGAGGCGACCAAGGCGGCGGCGACCTGCGCCCCCATGTAGGGCACCACGTCCGCCGTGTCGCATTTGCCGCGGAGCCAGACCCCGAGCGTCACGGCGGGATTGAAATGTCCGCCGGAGACGTGTCCGCCGGCGAAGATCATGACCGCGAGGATGCTGCCGATGGCGAGCGGGGCCATGGCGCCGGCGCCGGGGGCGATCACGGTCATGCCAATGGTGAAGACGAGGAAGAAGGTGCCGATGAACTCAACGAGGTATTTTTTCATGGGGGTGAGTGGGTGCGGTGATTTCAATCGTCCGGCCGGGCGAGTCGAGCCGGAAGCGGGGGCCTGCCCATGAACGGGACTCTGACCCCTTGAACCACTGAGACGCGAGGACGCAAAGCAAAGCCGGTCCAATCTTCTTTGCGCCCAAGTGTCTTTGATGGGTAGACGCCCTGGTTGTGCGACCAACACCTCATACCAATTATCTATTGCTTCTGGACTGTAGGGCCGACGCTCTTGTCGGGCCGAAGCCTTGCGCGAAGGCTGATGCGCCGCGCCATTAGCTGGGCTGGCAGCCCTACAAAGTCTCAAAGCGGACTGTAAATGGTATCATCGCATGTTTCCGGAGGGCTAAAATCGCCGTGCAACTTTGTGCTTATCCGGGTAGTCTTTAAATCATGCGCGTTCTGCGCCTCATCCTGGCCGGTTTGGTTGCCGTCGCCGCTGTGGCTGCGGTCTTGTTTACCGCGGTCGTCGTTGTTTTCACCGGACTCGCGGCCTACGTGATGCAGTTGTTCCAGAGGCGGCCGGGTCCGGTTCAGTCCGGTCCGCCTCTGGCGCCGAACCGCCAACCGGCGATGCGAACGGACGACGCAATCGACGTCGTGACCACGAAAGTCCCGGACAAACCGGCCAAGCATTGATGCAGTGTGGGATAGCAGGTGCGGAGTGGTGACCCGGTCGGAGACGGCCTGGGCGCGGATGCGATTCCGCGCGCGGTCGAGTTTCCTTTTGCCAGTGGTGCGGCGCAGGCTACCGTGATTGAAATCCGCATGACCCGTCGCCCACCACCGGAGCGCACCGCCTTCCTGCCCATGTCGCCCGCCGAAATGGACGCGCGGGGCTGGGCCGAGCTCGACGTGCTTCTGATCACGGGCGACGCCTACGTGGACCATCCGTCATTTGGCGCGGCCATGATCGGCCGCGTGCTCGAGGCCGAGGGCCTGCGCGTGGGCATCGTCGCCCAGCCGGACTGGCGCGGCATCGCGTCGATCCAGGTCATGGGCCGGCCGAGGCTGTTCTGCGGGGTGACGGCGGGCAATCTCGACTCGATGCTGTCGAACTACACCGCGGCGCGCCACAAGCGAAAGGAGGACGTTTACAGCGAGGGCGGCACGCCCGGCCGGCGGCCGAACCACGCGGCGGTCGTCTATGCGCAGATGTGCCGGCAGGCGTTTCCCGGCGTGCCGGTGGTGCTCGGCGGCATGGAGGCGAGCATGCGCCGCGTGGTGCATTACGATTACTGGGAGGACAAACTGCGCCCCTCGATCCTCGCCGACGCCAAGGCCGACCTGCTGGTCTACGGCATGGGTGAGTCGGCGGTGCGTGAGATCGCGGCGCGGTTGCGCGCGGGCCACCGCGACCTCGCCGGCATTCGCGGCACGGCGCGGCTGTTGGGTGCGAAGGTCGCGGCCGCGGCGGATTTCTCCGACGCCATCGTGCTGCCCTCATGGGCGGAGTTGCAGGCGGACGCGCGGCAGCTGCTGCGGCTGACGAAGGTCGTCGAGGCGCAGCAGACGCCTTTCTGCGGCAAGCGCCTCGTGCAGTGGCATGACAGCCGCGCGGTGCTGATGGAGCCGCCGGCGTTTCCGGTGCAGGGCGCGGAGTTCGACGCGCTCTTCGACCTGCCATTCCAGCGGCGGGCGCATCCCTGCCATCGCCAGCCGGTGCCCGGCTTCGCGACGATCAAGGACTCGCTCATCGTCGCGCGAGGCTGTGCCGGCGGCTGCACCTTCTGCGGGCTCGGCTTGCACCAGGGAAAGTTTTTGTCGAGCCGCAGCATCGACTCGGTGCGGCGGGAAATCGGGCGGCTGACGGAGGCCGAGACGTTTCGCGGCACGGTGTCGGATCTTGGCGGGCCGACGGCCAACCTCTACGGCTGCGACAACACCGTGGCCGCGGCGTGCCAGAGCTGTCACCGGCCGAGCTGCCTCTGGCCGTCGATCTGCCCGCATTTCAAGATCGACGAACAGCGCGGACTGGAGCTGCTGCGCGGCGCCCGCGCGGTCACAGGGGTAAAGCATGTGTTCGTGCAGTCCGGCATCCGGATGGACGTGGCACGGCGCACCCCGGAGTATTTCCGCGAGCTGGTGCAAAACCACGTTTCGGGCCACATGAAAGTCGCGCCGGAACACCTCCATCCCGGCGTGCTGCGCCGGATGCGCAAACCCGCCGGCGACTTCGCGGCGTTTGTGGAGAAGTTCCACGCCGAGAGCGCCGCCGCGGGCAAGGAGCAGTATCTCGTGCCGTATTTCATCTCGAGCTTTCCCGGCTGCGGCGAGGAAGAGATGGGCGCGGTCGAGCAATTCCTGCGGAAGGAGCACTGGAACCTGCAGCAGGTGCAGGACTTCATCCCGCTGCCGATGACGGCGGCGGCGGCGATGTATGTGACCGGCCGTGACCTGATGAGCGAGGAGCCGATCTTCGTGGCGCGTCACGCCGGCGATCGCGAGCGGCAGAAGCGCGCCCTGCGGCCCAACCCCGCGCGCAGCCGGCGGGCGGCCGCCCGGGCGCTCGATTCGGTGGATTGACACTCCCTTGTGATGGTGCCTCGAAAGATAGCCAGGCGCACCAAGGACGTGTCCAATGAAGGCGGGCACCTCGCCGCCGCCCGCCGGTCATAAACTGGTGCTTGCCTGCTTTGCCGGGCGGCCTCTCCATGTCGCCCTCCATCCTCTCATGAAAATCATCGATCTCAACCGGCAGGGCGGCATCGGCGCGAACTCGCTCTATCTGCAGATCGGGGATCTGAATATCCTGGTCGATTGCGGCCTGAACCCCAAGACCCCCGGCCTCGGCGCCTTGCCGGACCTCAAGCTGCTGCGCGACGTCCGGCTCGATCTCATCATCATCACGCACTGTCATCTGGATCACATCGGCGGACTGCCGGTCGTCATGCGCCAGCATCCCAAGACGCCGGTGCTGCTCACCCAGTCGAGCCGCATGCTGATCGAGAAGATGCTGCACAATTCCGCCAACGTGATGCAGAAGCAGAAGGAGGAGGACGGCATTCCGGGCTATCCACTCTTCACTCACAAGGAGATCGAGCAGCTCGTGCACCGGTTTACCGGCCTGCCGTTCAAGAAGGTCAAGAAAATCAAGGGCCAGCGGACCGAGATCGAGCTCATGTTCCACCCCTCGGGCCACGTCGCGGGCGCCACGGCCGTGGAAATCCACCACGGAATGCGCAAGATATTCCTCACCGGCGATGTGCTCTTCGAGCATCAACGCACACTCAAGGGCGCCCATTTTCCCATCGGGCACTTCGACACGCTGATCATCGAGACGACCCGGGGCATGACCGAGCGGGCCTATGGCAAGGAGCGCGTGCACGAGATCGCCCGGCTCATCGATTCGATCAACGACACCGTCGCGAAAGGCGGTTCGTTTCTGCTGCCCGTTTTCGCGCTGGGCCGAATGCAGGAGCTACTCTCGGTCTTTCACGACGCGCGGCGCTTTGGCCGGCTGATCGAGTGCCCGATTTACGCCGGGGGACTCGGCATCGGTCTTTCCGAACTGTTCGACGAGGTCTCGCGCAAGACCAAGGACGTGCAGTTCGACCGCCGCATTCTGAAAGACCTGAAACTCGGCAAGTTGCCGAAAAAGATCACCCCCGGGGAGGAACCCGCGCAAAAGGGTCTCTACATCGTCAGCTCCGGCATGCTTGTCGAGCGCACGCCCAGCTATGCGCTCGCTTCGGCTTTGCTCGGTCACGCGCGCAACACGGTCGGGTTTGTCGGCTATTGCGATCCCGACACCCCCGGGGGCAAATTGCTGGCCACCAAACCGGGCGCGAGTTTCCTGTTTTCCGCCCTCGACTTTAAGACGAAGGTCAGGGCCCGGATCGACCGCTTTGAGCTCAGCGGGCATGCGGAGCGCGGTGAGCTGCTGGAATTCGCCGTGCAGACGAAGGCCCGCAGCATTGTGCTCACGCACGGCGACCCCGATGCCCGGGGCTGGTTCGAGGCGGAACTCGCTGAACTGCTGCCGAGCGCGAAGATCATCGATCCCGTCCCGCTGCGGATGTATGAGGTGTGATCCGCCTTCGCCCAAGGGCTACGGCGAGACAAGGGGGCGGCGGCGGGCTGACGCGGGGCCTGGGGTAGGGCGAATCCTCCGGATGAGCCGGCGCACATTCCGCTCGCCGGGACGACTCGCCCCACCTTTTTCTTGCGCTCAACTCTTTTGCCTGACGACTGGTCAGGACAAATGCCGGGTTGTCAGCAGACAACAACGGCACAACTCTTGACTTTCAACCGCACCATGGCCCAACCCGGCGAAGCTCCCAAGATCATCTTCTCGATGCTCGGCGTCTCGAAGAAAATCGAGCGCAAGGAAATCCTCCGCGACATCTCGCTGTCTTTTTTCTACGGCGCGAAGATCGGCGTGCTCGGCCTCAATGGTTCCGGCAAGTCCTCGCTCATGCGCATCCTCGCGGGGATCGACACGGACATTGACGGCCGCGTGCATTTCGAGCCGGGCTACCCGGTCGGTTTTCTGCCGCAGGAGCCGTCGCTCACCGCCGGGGCCACGGTTCGCGCGTGTGTCGAGGAGGGCGTGAAGCATCTCACCGACCTCACGGCCGCCTATGACGCCAGCTGGGACGAACTTTCCGCCGCCGAGGACGACAAGACGAAGGGTGCAATTTCCGCCAGGCAGGCCGAACTGCAGGAAAAGATCGACCACCTCGGCGCGTGGGATGTCGCACCCATGGTGGAGCAAGCGATGGACGCGCTGCGCTGTCCGCCCGGCGAGGCGATCGTCGACAATCTCTCGGGGGGAGAACGCCGACGCGTGGCCCTGGCCCGGCTGCTTTTGCAAAAACCCTCAATCCTGCTCCTCGACGAGCCGACCAACCATCTTGACGCCGAGAGCGTCAACTGGCTGGAGCAGCATCTTTCGCGTTATGAAGGCACGGTCATCGCGGTCACTCACGACCGTTACTTTCTGGACAATGTCGCCGGCTGGATTCTGGAACTGGACCACGGCTCGGGCATTCCGTGGAAGGGGAATTATTCCTCGTGGCTTGAGCAGAAGCAGGCGGTCGCCGCCGTGGCAGAGCGCACCGAGGGCAAGCGGCAGAAGGCGATGGCGCGCGAGCTCGCCTGGATCCGCCAGTCGGCCAAGGCACGGCAATCCAAGGGCCAGGCGCGCATCACCGCCTACGAGCAGATGCTCAAGCAGGATGTCGCCGAGCAGGAAAAGCTTTTCGAGATCATTATCCCGCCGGGCCCGCGGCTCGGCACACTGGTCGTTGAGGCCCAGGGTGTCGCCAAAGCCTACGGCGACAATCTTCTCTTCGACAAACTGAGTTTCACGCTGCCGCCCGGTGGGATCGTGGGCGTCATCGGCCCCAACGGCGCGGGCAAGACGACCCTGTTCAAGCTCATCACCGGTTTGGAGCAAGCGGACGCCGGTGCGTTCAAGGTTGGCGAGACAGTGAAGTTTGCCTACGTCGAGCAGTCACGCGACTCGCTGGAAGGGGCCAAGACGATCTGGGAGGTCATCAGCGACGGGCAGGAGCTGATGCCGCTCGGTACGCGCATGGTGAACAGCCGGGCTTATTGCGCGCAATTCGGCTTCACCGGCGCCGATCAGCAAAAGAAGGTCGGCATCCTTTCCGGCGGCGAACGCAACCGCGTGCTCCTGGCGCGCGTGCTCAAGAGCGGCGCCAATCTCCTGCTGCTCGACGAGCCGACCAACGACCTCGACGTGAATTCCATCCGCGCGCTGGAGGAGGCGCTGGAGAATTTCGCCGGCTGCGCGGTCATCATCTCCCACGACCGGTGGTTTCTCGACCGCGTGGCAACGCACATTCTGGCGTTCGAGGGCGACAGCTACGTCCATTGGTACAACGGAAATTTTTCGAGCTATCAGGAGGATCTCCACCGACGGAAGGGCAAAGAGGCGGACGAGCCGCACCGGATCAAATACCGGAAGCTAACACGGTAGGGCGCGTTATCCTTAACGCGCCGCGGCGGATTAAGGATAATCCGCCCTACCAACCGAGAAGACGACGCCTCTACGGAACACCTCACTCGAGGTTCCCCGGCCCGGCGGCAAGCTGACGCGGTGAGGGGTTGCATCGCGCGATGGTTTTGTTCAAGCAAGCAGCATGGCGTTTCCCACGACCCGCTGGAGCCTGCTGGCGCAGGCAACAATCCATGGTGATGCGGCGCAGACCGAAGCCCTGGCGGAATTTTACCGCCGCTATCGGGAGCCGGTGGTCAGCTTTATCCGGCAGCAAGATACAGCCGGGGCACAGGCGGAGGATCTGGCGCAGGAGTTTTTTCTGCACCTCATCCAGAGCTCGACTTTGCAGCGAGCGGATCCGCTGCGCGGTCGTTTCAGGTCGTTTCTGCTCGGTACGCTCACGCGGTTTCTCGCCCGCACTCGCTCCCGCAACGAGGCGGTGAAACGTGGGAGTGGAGCGATACCACTTTCGCTCGACGACCCGGCCTTGGGAACAAACGAACCCGCGGTGCCGGCGGATGTGGCCCGAGCGTTTGACCGCGAGTGGGCGCGGGAGCTGCTGATCCGGGTGCGGCATGACTTGGAGGCGGATTGGAAGGGTGAAGCGGCCGCACTGGCGATGCTGCTGCGTTTTCTGCCGGGCGCGGTGGACACGCCGACGTACGAGGCGGCGGCGGCCGGACTAGGCTGGCCGCTGGCGCGGTTGAAGACCGAGGTGTTCCGTCTGCGGTCACAATTTCGCGAGCGGGTACGCTCGGAGATAGCCCTGACCGTTGAAGCACCGCACGAGATTGAGGCGGAGATGGCCCACTTGCATCTCGTGCTCTCCGACCCGTCGGCGTGAGACGGCAATGACAGACCTAAGCGCAGCTTCCCGTTGTCCGATGTGCGGCACCGGACTGGCTGGTGAGGGCGGCGCCTGGTGCCCGCGTTGCGCACTGGCGGGAGTTCTTTCAGACAGTGGTGGGGAAACAGCGCCGGAGCCGGCCAAAACTGACGGTGATGTTCTGTTTACCGTGCCGGGGCACAAAGTGCTGGCGGAACTGGGGCGGGGTGCGGCGGGCATCGTGTATCGGGCGCGGCAGGAGCGGCCCGCCCGCGAGGTGGCGTTGAAAATCCTGCGGCCTCACGAGGCGGGCTCGGTGGAGTCACGCGCGCGCTTCCGGCTGGAGGCGGTCGCGCTGGCGGGGCTTGACCATCCGGTGATCCTGCCGGTCCTGAGTGTGGGCGAGCACGACGGGCTGCCGTATTTCACGATGAAACTCTGCGCCGGCGGTTCGCTGGCGGAGCGGCTCAGCCGCTATCAGAGCAACTGGCGCGGGACAGCGCAGTTGATGGCAACGCTGGCCGATGCGGTGCATTATGCGCACCTGCGCGGTGTGCTGCATCGGGATCTCAAGCCGGGCAACGTGCTCTTCGACGAGGCGGACCGGCCGTTTGTCAGCGACTTCGGGCTCGCCAAGCTGCTTGAGGCAGTCGACGGCGCCGGGCCGTTCACACGACCGCTGGTGGTGATGGGTACGCCGGGTTACCTTGCGCCGGAAGTTCTGACAGGCGGGGCCAATGCGGCGACGACCGCAGCGGATGTTTATGCGTTGGGTGCCATACTGTATGAACTGCTCACCGGTGCGCCCCCGGCTTCCGCCGCCGCTCCAGCCATGAGACCGGGTGTGCCGCGGGATCTGGCGGTGATTGCCGCCAAATGCCTGCAGCTTGAGCCGGCGGCACGCTATGCCTCGGCTGCGGCACTGGCGGAGGATTTGCGTGCGTGGCTGGCGGGACGGCCGATTGCCGCACGGCCGGTGTCGGCGTTCGGCCAGGCTTGGGCTTGGGCGCGGCGAAATCCGGCGCTGGCGGGAGTCACACTCACGCTTGCACTGACTTTGGCCGTTGCGACGGTGGTGCTGGCAGTGAAAAACCGCGAGCTGGACGCGGCGCTGAGCCAGGCGCAGGCGAGCCTCGCAGATTCGTTGTTGGCGCAAGCCAGTGCGGTACGTCAAAGCGGCCAGGTCGGGCAGCGCTTTAAAGCGCTGAATTTGCTGGCGCAAGCGGCGAAGATCAACCCCGGGATCAAGGCACGCGATGAGGTGGCGGCGGCGCTCGCATTGCCTGACTGGACGGCGGAAGAGGAGCGCTGGCCTTGGACCGGGCCGTCGGATTTTTCCGTTCCTTCGGTGGATTTCACCGCAGTGCTGGTGGACAAAGGCAATGGCAGTTTCAGCCTGCACGACATGGCGACCGGGGTGGAGCGATGGGCCTGGCAGGGCAAGGCTTCCTCGGCGAGTATCCCCGTGTTTTCGCCGGACGGCCGGTGGGTCGCAGTCAGGCTCACTGACGACACAGTTGAAGTACGGTCGGTGACCGAGGGCAAGCTGGTCATGCGACTCGAGGGCCGGCCGTATGCATTCAAGGGTTCGGTGCAAGGCTATGGACAGGACATGGATTTTTCGCCCGATGGGGCGCGGCTGGCTGTAACGCGACCCGGTGGCGGGGTGAGCTTCCACCGGCTGCCGGGCGGTGAAGCCGATGGCGAGTGGACGGCCCCTGAGTGGGTGACTGCCATCGCCTGGTCACCTGACGGAACGCGGCTCGCCGTGGGCGGAGGCAAATTGCCGAAAGACAACATTCTGGCCGTGGTCGATGCGACCAGCGGGAAGACCATCGCCCAGATGAAGCCACTCAAACGCACTGAGTTTGTCACCTGGTCACCGGACGGCCGGTGGCTCGCGACGCGCGAAAGCGGCGGGCTGGCCGAAGTACGCGCGACGAGCGATCTCACCCTGCGGGCGATCGTGCCGGATCGGGCGGCGTTATATGGACGGTTTCTGGGGGGTGGCCGGCGGCTGCTCCTGAGTGAACAACTGGGCCGGACCCGGCTGTGGGACATCGACCGCGGGCAGCAGTTGCTGGAAAAAAACTCTATTGGCCGGCCCGGTTCCTGGTATGCGGGCGATCCGCTGCGACTTTGGAACTCATTTAGCGACGGAAGGGTGAGATCCCGGACGTTGAGCGAAAGCCCGGTGCTGGCCGTGGGCAGTTCCGAGGAGGCGGACGCGTTGGTGGGGCCGTTCGGCGGGCCGGTGGCGTTGTCCTCAGACGGTCGCTGGCTGGCGGTTGGCGGGCGGCAAGGCGGAGTGATTTACGATCTGGTCGCCGGCCGCGCCCGGATGAATTTCACTGACGGGCTGACGAACGAAAGAGGCACACTGCGGCTGGAACCGGCTGGCGGGGCGGTGTGGGTGGCACTGGAGAAAGGCGGATTATGGTGCTACCCGTTGGGGTCGGTGGCCGACGGATTGGGCCGACCGGGCCCGGGCGAGCAGGTGGACATGGAAACCGGCTTTTATTGTGCCGATTTGAATGCGGCCAGCGGCCGGCTGGCACTGGTGCGACCGGAGGACGGAACAGTGAAGATCATGGATGTGGCCACGCACGCGATGGTGGCGCGGTGGAAGCATGCCGGGGCGGTGAGCGCGGCATTTTCTTCCAATGGAACCCGCCTGTTGGTGAACGCGAACCGGCGTGCCGGAACCGAGCAGCCGGCCGCGGTGCACGAGACGCTGACGGGGGCCGTGGTGCGCACCTTGGGCCGGGAGCCGGGAGGCTATTCTGCTTGGAGTCAGGACGGTCGCTGGATTTACGCAGGGGATGGCAACGGCAAGGCCGCGCTCTGGCGCGCGGCGGATTGGGAACGCGGGCCGAATCTGATGCACGTGGCGGACGATTTGCTTCGGGCGGGGGCTTTTTCACGGGACGGGCGCTGGCTGGCCATGCGCGATGGCGATACTGGCCTGCGTCTGGTGGAGACGGCCACCGGAAGAATCCTAGTGCGGCTCACCACACCGGAGCCACTGGGATACGTTTCGGGAATTGTGTTTGCCGGCGACGGCCGCATGTGCGCCGTCAATCTCGAAGGCCGCATTTTTACGTGGAATCTCACGGCTTTGCGGCGCGAACTGGCTGTAGTAGGTCTGGATTGGACGGATACGGTCGGTCGGTAGCAGGCTGCGGGAAAATCCAGGCCGGGCGCATTATCCTAAATTTTGCGCATGGGAGTTCCACAGAAACTGAAAATAGTTCACAGGGAAGATTGCTGGATAGGGCATTCCTAAACTGGGGTCCACGGACAAGCGGAAATCGAGACGGCATACTTCCCCAGGCAATTCGCTGATTCCTAATTGTTTGTCTCAGTATGGTCTGTATCCAGCTGCGTTTCCTTGGATTTATTACTGAAACTTTCCGACAATCATTTGCAGAGATGAAGGGAGAACCCTTTTAAATCAAACGGAGCTTCGATTCGCTTTCTTTGGGCGCAGCCGCAGCTCGACGTAAACCAACCGCAATATTTTTTACCTATGAGTCCCATGATCCGATTGGCAGCACTTTTCGCGGTAGTCCTTAGTTTTTCTACGGCCGTCCGGGCGGCAGATATTTGCAACGGTATCGAAGTATTCAAGAAAA
>CAZBLQ010000010.1:0-20304 GCA_964492635.1 uncultured Oleiharenicola sp. | reverse complement strand
TCTACGGCCGTCCGGGCGGCAGATATTTGCAACGGTATCGAAGTATTCAAGAAAAACACCTTATGAAAAGCGTCCCACGTTATACCTCACTACTCGCGGTTGCCCTGTGCTTAACCGCCGCCGCCAATGCGCAGCTCCTTACTAATGCTGACCAAACGCAGCTCGAATCTTGGCTAGGGCAGGGCAATCTTACCTTCACTAACATCTATACCATGAAACCGGGAGATACGACCGCCGACTTCCATACCGCGGTGGATCGAAGCGGACCGACATTTGTATTGATGGACATTTCTGGCAATGGAGGACTCGGCGCATTCAGTCTGGCGAATCAGGTCGTCGGCGGGTACAATCCTCAAAGCTGGAATGCGGATATCACCAATTTTACCCTTACAACTAACGACGCAGAGCGAAACGCATTCATTTTCAACCTCAGCAGTGATAGAATTCAACGTGAGAACTTGAATGGTCAGGGTCTCCCCCAACAAGACGAGGCTCAGACCTATAACGCTTGGAATAACGGACCAACGTTTGGAGGGGGATTCGACTTAACGGCCGGCTATAATCCCTATAACAAGGCTATTCCCTATGACGGAAGTTTAGGCACTGGAATTGCATATAATTACAGCTACGGTGGCGGCACTGCGGGCTATTCGGGTGGGCAGGATATAATTGATGGCGGCAACAATTATTTTTCCGGGAATTCTGGTGACCTGTTTTACGTCAACGCCATCGAGGTATATACTTTTACTGTTACCCCGGACAGCTCGGTGCCGGATGCATCCAGCACGGTCGAACTTCTCAGCGGCGCTCTCATCGGCCTTGCCGCCCTCCGCCGCCTGCCGTGCCGCAAAGTTAGTCTCACCTAGCGCTCGCTCCACTGATGCACCGTAAATTCAAGCACACTCCCAAGTGAAAACAGCCACAACCGCCCATCCCCGGTCCCGCATCTCTTTTATGCTGCTTTATGGCGCGGCGTTTGTGGTCGTGCTCGGTTCAATCGCGAATACCTCGTCCGCCCAGATCTATGTTGCCAATCGCAACCTAAACACGGTTTCCGAGTTTTCCCTGTCGGGTGCGTTGATCAATCCGGCGTTGGTCTCGGATCCAAACTATGGTTACGACGTGGCGGTAGCCGGCAACAACCTCTTCTTCACCACGAGCGGCGGCAGCAGCACGCTCGGGGAGTTCAACGCGACCACAGGGGCCACGGTTATCCCCTCGATGGTGTCGGGCTTGCAGATCGGGGGCGTGGCAGTATCGGGTAATAGCCTCTACGCCTCAAGCGCCCATACGCCCCTTCCCGATGGCACTGTAACCCAATCCATCGCCGTGTTCAATGCGAGCACGGGAGCCCTGGTGAACAATGCGCTCATTACGGGTTTGAACGGTCCCACTTCGGTCGCGGTTTCGGGGAACAACCTCTACGAATTGAATTACCACGACGGTTCAATCGGGAAGTACGATGCGACCACCGGGGCCGTAATAAACGCCTCGCTCGTCGGGCTAAGTGACCCCGCGCCGCAGTTTATCGCGGTTTCGGGCAATAACCTTTTCGTCTCGGACTCGACCCAAGACCGGGTGCTCGAATACGACGCGACCACCGGGACGCTGCTAAATCAGAATTTCATCACCGGGCTCTTTGGAGCATATGGGCTCGCGGTGGTGGGAGGCGATCTTTTCGTCGTCAGCGACGGCATCTATGAACACAGCGTGCTCATCGCCGGGGCGACGATTGGGGAATATGATGCGACAACGGGCGTCGCGATAAACGCCACGCTGATCTACGAGCCAAACCCCAATCCCGGCACCGCAGGATTCATCGGCTTGTCAGACCCTCGGGGCATCGCCGTGGTCGAGCCGGTTTCGAGCAGCTCCGTGCCGGATACTGCTGGCACGCTGGGCCTGCTCGGGCTTTCCATGGGCGGGCTTGTTTTGCTCCGCCGCCAGCTATTTAACAAGGGCTTTTGGATTTAGCAGGCGCTGCTTTGCATTTCTCCTTGAGCCTGAGGGGTTGGGTTCAAGGCAGGCAATGGCGGGAAATTGTGGACACGTGTGAAACTTGCGTGCAAGAATCCAATCCCAACAAAGCAGGCAGAACCACGCTGATGCACCCGACGAATATGGAACTATTCCCCGGCGGATTGAGGATGAACTCAAGGAGAAGACTGAGTTTTGCCGTTGTTTTCGCCGTGTTGTCTGCGGCCGCCGGGCCAACAGCCCGGGCGCAGTTTATGTACGCCAACACCGTTCAGACACAACCCGGACTCCTGGCATACTATCAGTTCGCCGGCACGACCAACAGCAGCGTCAACGGTTACACCGGCACCCTCACCACGGGTGCATCCATTGATATCATCGGTTCCGGTCCGGCGCTGGCCGGCGACCCCAACAACCAGGCACTGAACTTCAACGGGACCAGCGGCAACGAATTGCAATCCAGCTTGAGCAATGGCGTCTCGACGGCCGGGAGCATCCTCGCTTGGGTGAACCTGGCCCAACTGCCGTCGACGGCCGGCCGCATCTTTTATCTCGCGGGTCAATCCGCAGTCGGAAACGATTTTGACCTGCAGATTCAGACTGATAACAAGATTTACTTCTACACCGACAGCGGGGGCAGCGTATCTTCGCCGACGGCGTTGACCGCGGCTGATCTCGGCACTTGGATGTTTGTGGCCGCTACATTCACAGCCAGTGGTGATCGGAATCTTTATATCAATGGAACGCTCGTCAATTCGAACGTCCCGGGCGGTCACTATGATAGCGGAAGTGCGTTTACCATCGGTTACAGCAACGTATTTGGCGGCCGGGCATTCAACGGGGACATTGCCCAGGTGGCTTTTTTCAACACCGACCTGAGCGCAGCCCAGATCGCAGCGATTGATACGGCGGCTTTCACCGCCATACCCGAGCCTCCGGGCATCGCGTTATTGGGCGTGGGGTTGTTGGTATTTGTCGCACAGCCCCGCCGGCGCTCGATGCCGAATGGCGTCGGGGTGAAACGGTAGCGCGCGTTATCCTTAACGCGCCGCGGCGGATTAAGGATAATCCGCCCTACCAGGGCGCAGCAAGACTGCGCCCCTACAAAAATGCTCACTCAAAGCCGAACAGGTCCGCCATGTCGCGGCGGTCCTTCTTGGTGGGGCGGCCCATGCCGCGCTGACGGGCGAGCATGTGTTCGATCCCGGCCTGCTTGGCGCGCTCGTATTCCGCCGGGGGCGTGAGGTCGGTCATGAACTCCGGCAGCAGCTTGGCCGCGACGCGGGAACGGGGCAACGCGACAACCTTGAGGGTGCGCGTGATGACGCCGATGCGAACGGTGACGGTCTCGCCGACGTGCACATCGCGGCCCGGCTTGGCCTCAAGTTCGCCGATGAGCACCTTGCCGGCCCGGCAGGCGGCAGTGGCGAGCGGGCGCGTCTTGAAAACGCGCACACTCCAGAGCCATTTGTCGAGCCGGGGATCGTCCATGGTTCAAGACAAGTTCTTCCCCCAAAAATGACAAGAGCCTGAGTTTAACCACGGATTCCACAGTTGAACACGGATTCAATCACTGCAGCAAAGACGACGAATCAAATTTTACAGGAGGCAACAGAGGGAACAGAGAGGAAGGCCCCGTTTTAGTTTGTCCTCGGTTTTCTCCGTTTCCTCCTGTGCAAATTCTTATCCGTGATCATCCGTGGTAAAAATGTTTGGGCGTAGAGCGTGCCTTGCGTCGGAATAAAAGCTGGCTAGCCTCCTCCCACATGCATGAAAGTCCGCGTCCTCGCTATCCTTTTAACTTTTCTCACAACCGCCATGTCCGCTCCGGCTGAAACCAAACCCGCCTCGAAAACCGAGTTCGCCACCATTGGCGGCGGATGCTTCTGGTGCATGGAAGCCGTGTTCCAGCACGTGCCGGGTGTCATCCACAGCGTAAGCGGTTACTCCGGCGGCAAGACCGAAAACCCGACCTACGAGGATATCTGCGGGCACGGCACCGGCCATGCCGAGGTCGTCCAGCTCGAGTTCGACCCGGCGGTGATCAGCTACGAGAAGCTGCTGGAAATCTTCTTTGAGGCGCACGACCCCACGACGGTCAACCGCCAGGGCGCGGACGAGGGCGACCAGTATCGCTCGGTGATTTTTTATCATGACGAGGAGCAGCACAAGGCCGCCGGGCGCGCCAAGCTCGCCGCCCAGGCGCACCACGAGGATCCGATTGTCACTGAGATCGTGCCGCTGAAGAAATTCTGGCGCGCCGAGGACTACCACCAGGACTACTTCAACCAGCACCCAAACCAGGGTTACTGTGCCTTCGTCATCAAGCCCAAGGTCTCAAAGCTGCAGCACCAAGGCGTGATCAAGGAGTGAGCGTGAGGGAAGCGGCCGGCGTTTCCCGTGAGGCGTTGCAGCCCCTGCCTCAGCGGCGCTCACACCGGCGCGGGCAGCAGGAAGAGCAGCGCGGCGAGCACGTGGCAGACGCTGCCCCCGATGGCGAAAAACCGGCGGGGCAGCACATCATAACGCGGCAGCCGCCAGATATAAAAGGCGAGGGCAGCCAGGTAGCAGAGGGTGCCGGCCAGCATCAGCCAAAGTCCGCCGGAAGGCAGGGTCGAGACAACGGGTTTGATCGCGATCACAGCCAGCACCCCGACCAACACGTAGGCGAGGAATGACACCACCCGATATCGTCCGGCGAACAGCAGTTGGAACAGCATGCCCACGGTGCAAAGACCCCAGACAAGGCCGAAGAGCGACCAGCCCCAGGCACCGCGCAATCCGACGAGCAGAAACGGCGTCGAAGTGCCGGCGATGAAAACGAAAACCGCGGCGTGCTTGTATTGCCGCAGCACGCGCCGCCACTCCGCCGCCTCCAGGCTGTGGTAGAGCCCCAGAAAGCCGTACAGCAGCACCAGGGAAACGCCGAAGACACTGAAGCTGGCGATGTGCCAGGCGTCGCCCCGCAGGCAGGCAAACACGATGAGCAGCGCCAGACCGGCGGCACCCAGCATCAGTCCGACGCTGTCCGAAATGCGATAGGCCAGTTTTTCACTCAGGGAGTAGACGGGCGTCACGGGCTCCGGCTCCGGTACTGGCACACCCTGCGCCTGCAGCCGGCGGCGCTGGACGAGATCGTCGGCGGCCTGGTCGCACCAGCGGATGAAACGGCAGGGACGCGGGCTCTTGAATTCCGACTCCTCCCATTCTCCTCCGTCGGCGTAGAGGCTTTTCGGGAAGATCCACGTGCCGAAGACAAAGTCAGGCACCGGCAGGGTGAAGAAACCGGAGATGGCCTCGTTGCAGTCGATCACCGCGTGATGGCGCAGGTGGAAACTGTAGACCTTGCGCCAGAAGAAGCCCCAGCGCGGGTGCTCGATCAAGGGGGCCCAGCGTTCGAAGGACCAGTGTTCGATGGCGTGGAAAAGCTCGTAGAATGCGAGCGAGGTGGCCAGCGATGCGTAGCCGGCAAAAAACCAGGGGAAGGCGGGCACGAGCCATTGGAGCAGCGCGAACACCGGCGTGTAGATCAACCCGAAGATCGCGAGCGTATACCAGGGGAAGAACGAGGCTTCCCCCTGTTCCGGCGTCGTGATCGGGTAGATGTTTTCCACATAGGGCACATCGCGGCCACCCGGCGTGCGCCGGCGGCCGATGCGGGTGAGATTGTGGTGCAGCGTGTGCTGCTTGTAGAACTTGCTGAGAAACGCCACCACCGGTTTGTGCAGCACGTAGCGGTGGAAGAAATACTCCACGAAGCTGGTGGCCAGCTTGATGGCCACGAAGGCCGCGATGAATTTCCAGACCCCGGCGGACACATGCGCCAGCCAGACGGACCGGGGCGCGGAAAACCAAAACAGCAGGTAAAAACCTGACAGGGAAACAGCGACGGTCAGGAAGAAGAGCGGCAGCGAGAGTTCCTCCTCGGCATGCTCCGGTGGGGCGGCGTGGGCGGGCATGGACTGAATCCTCCACGTTTCCGACAAATTGGCAATCGCTGATCCGGGGAAAATATTCAGCAAAGATTGAACGGGCCGCAAGCCGGTGAGGTCTCGCGCCGGCTCGGAAGGGGCGGTGAGGCGGGCCAGAGGCCGCTCGACTTCCTGCATTTATGCATACACTCCGGGTCATGTCTGAAGATCAGGCCGATGAACCCAATGGCGCCGAGGTGACGGTGGATTTTGTCCGCTATCGCAACGCCTTGCTGATGCGCGCCGACCTGGGCCCGCTCTTCATGGACTATTACCTGCACCTCGCCGACCACAAGCTGCGCCACACACCGGAGCAGGACGCCATTTTCAAGGAAGCCCTGGCCGCCTTCACGCTGCATTGCGCGTCACGTCCTTTGAACGAGCACATCGCCTGGACCATCAATCTCCAGCAACCGCGCCTGAACGTCTTTCTGGCTGGCGACAACGAGGATTTCACCGTCACCGGCCGGCTCTTCACCGAGAACGTGAAGGAGGCGCCGCAGAATGTCTTCTACAACGACAGCATCCCGCGCCGCGGGGCAGAGGCGCGCCGCAGCGTGGTCAATTTCGCCGGCGCCGGTATTTTTGACGCCGCCCGGGCCTACTATGAGACGAGCGAGCAGCGACCGGTGCGCTATTTTCACACCGGAGAGGACCAATATGCAATGCTGGCCTCGCACCCGGACTGTGACATGGTCTGGTTCGACTCCGTGGATATTCCGGGTCTGCGCGCACTGGCGCAGACCGAGACACTGGCGCGCCTCGGCCGGCGGCTCTACCGCTGGCACTGCGGCTGCACGCAGCAAAAAATCCTCGGGGCCATCGCCCCGGCTTTTCGCGCGGACCCGGAGGGTATCTTCGGCGACGGCGAGTCCATCCGGGTGGAATGTCCGCGCTGCGCGGCGTTGCACACCCTGACGCGCGAGGCGATGGAAGCCTACCTGGCGGACACCAAAAAGGGCGGCGCGTGAGTGGAATCGGGCAGAATATCTGGTCGGGCCTGACCACGTCCTCGCCCTTGGATCAGGCCAATCTTGCCCTGGGCATTGTCGGCGTGTGGCTGATGATCCGGCGGAGCCTGTGGGCTTTCCCGGTGGGACTCGTGGCGGTGACGGTGCAGGGGATCCTGTTTTATCAGGCGCATTTTCCGGCCGACGCCGCATTGCAGATCTTCTATTTCGCGACCTTCGCCTGGGGTTGGCGGCACTGGGTGCGGGATCGCGGGCCGGCGGCCGAACTGCCCGTGACGTGCCTGACACTGCGGGGTCGCGTCCTGACGGTCGTCAGTGCCACTCTGGCGACGGTGGGATGGGCACTCACGGTTGGCCCATGGATGAAGGCGGCCATGCCGTGGCGCGATGCGTTCATTGCCGCATTCAGCGTGGCGGCGCAGGTGCTGCAGGTGCGAAAAAATATCGAGAACTGGGCGTTGTGGGTGCTGGTAAATCTGGTGGCGGTGGCGTCGTACTGGAGCGCGGAGCTCGCCTTCACCGCATTTCTTTACGCGATCTATCTCGTGCTGGCGTTTGCCGGTTGGTGGCAGTGGCACAAATCATTCAGGGCTGTCGCATGATTCGCGTTGCCATCTTCGGGCCCGAATCGACGGGCAAAACGCAACTCGCGGAAAAACTCGCCGGGCATTTCAAAGCACCGCTGGTGGCGGAATACGCCCGTGAGTTCTGGGACCGGCATGGCGTCATCACCTTGGAGGACATTCCCGCCATTGCCCGCGAGCAATGGCGGCGCGAGGACGAAGCGGCGGCCCTGCTTTGCCAAGGCGTCGAGGGGCAGGCTGCGGCGGCCCGCCTGCTAATCTGCGATACCGAGGCACTGACGACGGTACTTTGGAGCGATCTGTTATACGGAACCTGTCCGGAGGATATCCGGCGCGGCGCCGGAAAGCGCGCAAAAGGGTACGCCCTCTATCTGCTGCTGGATATTGACGTGCCGTTCACGCCTGACCCGCAGCGTTGTTTTCCGGAGCAAGCCGATCGCGAAAAATGCATGAGGGTGTGGCGCGGTGCGCTAGAACGCCGGCACCTGCCCTTTGTGGAGATTCACGGTGACTGGACGCAACGGGAGCGGCAGGCCATCGAGGCGGTCACCCGTTTGTTGTCGTCGTAAAACAAGGTAGGGTGAACCGTCCCGGTGAGCCGTATTTTCAAGCGGCTCATCAGGGATGGCTCGCCCGGGCCTTTGCCTCAGACGTATTCCATGTAGTCAGGCTGGTACATCTGCGACCGAATATACGCGTCCAGACTGGCCGGGCGGGTCTGCCGGGCGAGTCCGCGGTTGAAGGCCGTCTCGGCCACCGCGAGGGCGATGGCCCCCGAGACTTCGCGTATGCGGGCCAAATCGGGATAGATGCGCCCGATGGCAAGGTCATCCGCGGTTACCAGGGCGGCCAGAGTCTTGGCGGCGACAAAGAACATCTCGTTGGTGACGCGGCGGGACTGACTGGCAATGACGCCGAGGCCGACCCCGGGAAAGATATACGAATTGTTACCCTGACCGGACACGTAAGTGCGGCCCGCGAGCGTGACCGGGGCGAAGGGGCTGCCGCTGGCGAAGATGGCCCGGCCGTCGGTCCACGTGTAAGCCTGCTCGGCCGTGCATTCGGATTTCGACGTCGGATTGGAGAGGGCGAAAATAATGGGACGGGGATTGAGCCGAGCCATCGCCTGCACGACCGGCTCGGTGAAAGCCCCGGTCATGCCGGAGACGCCGATGAGGGCGTGCGGTTTGAGCGATTCGACCGCCGCCAGCAAATCCGTGACGGGGGCGTGCTCATGCGCAAAGCGGAGCTTGTGCTCGACCAGGTCGGCGCGCCCGCGGACGACCAGCCCTTTTGAGTCGACAAACCAGCACTGGCGACGGGCGGCATCCTCGGGCACCCCCTCGGCCCGGAGTGCATCCACAATCAGGTCGCCGATGCCGATGCCCGCCTCCCCGGCACCCAGAAAGAGCATGCGCATGTCAGTCAGTTTGATGCTGGCCAGACGCGCGGCGGAATAAAGCCCGGCCAGCGTGACGCCGGCGGTGCCCTGGATGTCGTCATTGAATGTGCAGATGCGATCCTGGTACTTGTGCAGCAACTGAAAGGCGTTGGCGTTGCCGAAGTCCTCGAACTGGAGGCAGGCCTGCGGAAACAGCTGCTGCACGGAGGCCACGAGTTCATCGACGAGTTCATCGTAGAGCGGCCCGCGCAGGCGTTTTGCCGGAGTCCCGATGTAGAGCGGGTCGGCCAGCAGGGTTTCGTTGTTCGTGCCGACGTCGAGCATGATGGGCAGACACTGGGCCGGATGCACACCGGCGCAGGCGGTGTAGAGCGAGAGCTTGCCCACGGGAATGCCCATGCCGTTGGCCCCGAGATCGCCCAAACCGAGAATGCGTTCACCATCGGTGACAACAATCATGCGCACGTCGGCATGGGGCCAGTTGCGCAGCACCTGCATGACGCGCCCGCGGTCCTCCGCGGTGATGTATAGTCCGCGGGAACGGCGAAAAATGTAGCCCCACCTCTGACAGGCCTGACCGACGGTCGGGGTGTAGATGATGGGCATCATCTCGTTCAGGTTGTCCATCACCACGCGGTAAAAAAGGGACTCGTTCCGCTCCTGGAGGGAGATGAGGTAGATATATTTCTCGAGGTCGCTGGGCTTCCGGCGGAAACTTCCGAGCACGCGGGTGACCTGGTCCGCCTGCGTGGTGATGCGGGGTGGCACCAAGCCGCGCACGCCGAGGGCATCGCGTTCCGCGGCGGTGAAAGCCGTCCCTTTGTTCAAAAGCGGATCATGCAACAGATCGACGCCGCGCTTCCCGTGAAGATAGTTTTTCATGGTGGCTTCCGGTGGTGTTTTCGAATGCGTGGATTTAGGAGAGCCGGATGATACTCCTGCGGCGGCGGCGAACCAATGGGGATAAGAGCCTATGGCGCAATCATCACGTTTCTGCTTCTGACCTGCGCCGGCAGCTAATAAGTCAACCGGGCGGGAAAAGGCCGGCCGGGAGGTGACATGCGCATTGAAGCTACATGGAACGACGACGAATCAACGTCTTCTGTCATTCTGGCATCACGAAGGATCCTGCACGATATTCGCTTGCGGTTGTGCGGCTGGATTCTTCGCTTCGCTCAGAATGACAGTTAACGAAGACTATCTTCAACGCTTCGGCGGCCTCGCGCGGCTTTATGGTTCCGCCGCGCTTCCGCGGCTGCAAGCGGCGCACGTCTGCGTCGTGGGCGTGGGCGGAGTCGGTTCGTGGGTGGCCGAGGGACTGGCACGCTCGGGCATCGGCGCGCTAACGCTGATCGACCTCGACGACGTATGCCTCACCAACGTCAACCGGCAGCTCCCCGCACTCGATGGCAATATCGGCCGGCCCAAGGTGGAAGCGATCGCCGAACGCGTGAAGTTGATCAATCCGCACTGTCAGGTCACGACCGTGGCCGAATATTTCACCGCGAAAACGGCGGAGACGTTGCTCGCCGGGCGTTACGATTGGGTGGTGGACGCCATCGACCTGATGTCAAACAAGGCGCTACTCATCGCCGAGTGCACCCGGCGCGGCCAGCCTGTGCTCACGGTTGGTTCGGCGGGCGGTCGGCGCGACGCCACGCGCATCCGGGTCAGCGACCTGGGTGGGGCCCATGGGGACGAATTACTGCGACAGGTGCGGAAGAAACTTCGACGCGATCACGGCTTCGCCAAAGGCGAGGGCAACCAATACGGGATTCCCTGCGTGTCATCACAGGAGAAGCCCGTTTATCCATGGGCGGATGGCACGTGTTCGTCCGACCCGCAGGAGGGCTCGAACCTGCGGCTCGACTGCGCCACCGGCTTCGGCACGGCGGTGTTCATCACCGGGGCATTCGGTTTTGCCGCGGCTGGCGAAGTGGTGCGGAGAGTGGCGTTGGGCCGGTAGGGACCGTTGACAGATTGTAGGGCTGCCGCTTGTCGGCAGGCCATGCCTTGCTCGCAAAACGGCACGGCGACAAGCGCCGGCCCTACAGTTTAAATACGATGTGCGATTCGCATCAGGCGAGCGCGGGTTCACCCAGCAGCCAGCGGATGACGTCGGCGGCGCCATACGAATCGCAGTCGGGTGGCAGAAAGCGGGCGAGGTAGGTCGCATCATCCCCGGCGGTGACGATGGGCTCTTCCGCGCCGGTGGAACGCTGCTGTTCGAGCCCAGCGGTTGCGGCCAAGCCGTTGCAAATGCATTTCCGGCCGACGGTTTCCTCAAGCAGACCGCCCTTGCGGACGTAATCGTCGACTGGCTCACCGGCGCAGCGATAGCCGGTGGAACCGTCGGGCTTGCGGAAAGGCTGGCGGAGATATCCGAGGTCGCAGATGCGTTGCCGGGCGAAATAGCGGGCCTCCTCGGAAAGCGTACCAAGGAGCTGGAGCACTTTGAAGGGGAACCCGGTGGGCGAGGCCAGCGGATCGGTACGCACGCGGAGCGTGCCGGTGCGGCTCAGCTGCAAAATCTGGCGCTTCAGTTCCGGGGTGATTCCAGATTCCTCACAAAAGGCAAAGGCGGTGCCGATCTGGACTCCGGCGGCGCCGAGCTGCCGCGCTTCGGCGAGCTTCGCGGGTTGGGCATACGCACCCGCCAGCCAGAAGGGCAGGCCAAGCTCGCGGATTTTCGCCAGGTCCGGCACATCGCGGGGACCGTAGATGGGTTCGCCCTGCTCATTAAACTGGAGCGGACCGCGCGGGGGAGCGTTATGTCCGCCGGCGACTGCGCCCTCGACAATGAAGCCATCGACCCGGCCGTTCGACTTGCGGGCGAGGGTCAGGGCAAGGGTGGCGGAGGAGATGATGGCAAGGAACTTTGGCCGGGGCAGCTCCGGCGGCGGTCCGCCAAAGAATCCGCGCGGATCAAACGTGGTGACGCAATCGTCCTCAGGCAATGAGCCGGCGACATCGATCTTCAATCCGACCGCCTCGCCCCGGGCGAGACAGTCGAGCACACCGGGAATGGACCGGGGTATGCCCGCACCCATCAGCACGTAGTCAGCCTTGGCCAGCATGGCTCCGTAGAGCGACGGCAGGGTGGGAAGCTGGATTTTTTCCAGATAGTTGATTCCGATGCACCCCGCATGACCCTCTTTGGCGAGAAAGACCTCGGCGAAATTGGCGAGAACGGTCAGTTCCACGAAAGCCGGGCTTGGGCGGATGGAGGGCAGGGCAGTGAGCTTGAATGGCGCTGAGGCTGCTTTGCCGCCGGGAATATAATATTCGCGCCAGATGCGCTCCGCCATGGCGGGAAGGGGAAAATTCGCCACCGCGCGGGCGAGGTGGCCGCCGGGATCGCCGAGTTGCAATTGGCGGGCGAAGACGACCGGCAGTGCCGTGCCCGAGACGACCCCGAGTTGGCCGGCTTGGGCTACAGCCCGAGCCAGCCGCCAGCCGGAAACAGCCACGCCCATGCCACCCTGAATTATGATCGGATTTGCCATAGAGATTTCACGCCGGGCCTGCTGCGTGGGGAGGGCAAACGTAGCAAAATATGACCAGAAATAACGGACTTTGGGAAGCAGCTATTCTCTTCTACCGTTAAATTACAGGAAAAGCCGAGTGAAATTCTTCTCAACCTGCTCTGCCAGAGCGTCCAGTGAAAGGCCGCGCAACTCGGCCAGTGCTTCGTAGGCGACAGCAATATTTGCGGGATGGTTGATGGCAGAGTCGTCCGGGCCTGTGCCAAGCGGGAACCGATTCCGCTCCGGGGGCGGTGCCTTGGTGGGGGCGTCGGTCTCCACCAGCAACCGATCCGCCGGGACGTGGCGGAAGTTTTCCAACCGACCTTTCAGGCGCGGTTCGAGCAGTTGGATGTTAAATGAGTAGTAAGCGCCCAACTCGGTGAAGAGTTGGACCATTTCCGCGGGACCAGCGTATCCATGGAGCAGGAAGCCCCGGGCGGGGAGCTTCGTCGTACGGAGGACATCGGCCAGGATTCCGAAAGCCTGCACGCAATGAATGGAGGCGGCGCGGTTCAGCTCCGCGGAGAGGGCGAGTTGGGTGGTGAAGACTTCGCATTGTTCATCCATTGGCGCGACGCGAAGACCGGCGATGCGTGGATCGCCGGGTTTCACCCCGTCGATGATCCAGCGGTCGAGTCCGATTTCGCCGACGCCCGCCTGCGGGTCAGCCTCAAGCTGGGAGCGCAGCACCGGTTGCCAGTTGGGCGAGCGGTTGCCGCAGTCCCACGGGTGGATGCCGTAGCTGGGCAAAATCCAGGAATATTTTTTTGCGAGCCCGGCCACGACCGGCCATTCCTCCTCCCCCGTGCCGTTGACGACGGCCCGGCGAACACCGGTGGCGCGCAGGTCCGCATCGATGGTGGCGTGATGCGGAACCAGCGCCTCGAAGTGGAAATGCTGATGGGCGTCGTAGAAGTGGGCCAAAACAGGGATGATTAATCATGATTTGCCCTGTTAAACACGGATAAAAAAGGCCGGACGAAGGTGCCATCCCAAACACCCCTAAAGCCCGGGGTCGAAGTGGCCGTTAATGGATGAAACCAAGGAAGGAACCACGTCCATGATGGACAACATACTAATCGATCTGCCGGAAATTCGACTGCCCCGTGATCTCGCGTGGCGCGTGAAATTCATTGAGGCGGTCGAGGACCATGTGCGGCTCCTCGGGGTGGCCGGGCATTTCCATCCCCCGCGTTTCTTTGGCTACTATTTTGCCGGCCGGCATCCGGTGGTGCTCGCGAAGCACTGGAAAGTCACGCTGGATGCCACGCCACTCCTCTGGCGGTTGCGCCAGATTCTGGAAAGGATCACAGACAGCCAGTTCAGCATCTCCACTCCCTCGGAAGAGACGGAGCCGGATTTTCTGCTGGTGCATGACCGGCTGGATGGCGCGTGCTGGCTGTGGGGTTTTGCGCAGGGCCGGCGCTTCGTCGAGGCGCACGAGCCCATGACGGAAGTGGAAGATGCGGATGGCGCGGCCGGTGCCAAGAATCAACGGTTACTCGGCCCCTGATGCCACGCGGGTGGCGGCAAAGTCGCGGATTTTTGCCCGGACCCAGCCTTCGCTCCGATAGAGCTACGGCGGGCAGGCGCTGCTCGGCGGATGATCAACGGACTTTGCGAAAGCTCGGATTGTCGCCGCCGCCGCCTTCAGGCCGTTGAGCCGGGTGGGCGAGAGGTTGCGCGCGAGGCCGAGTTCTTCGAGCAAAACGGGCTCGGTGCCGGCCACCTCGGTGGGTGTGGCGCCACTGTAGAAATCGCAAAGCAGCTTGAGCAAGCCCCGCACGAGCGGCGAGTCTGCGTCGCTGCGGAACTGACATAGTCCCTGGCTTATCACAGTCGTGATCCAGGCTTGGGAGACGCAGCCCTTGACCCGGTTCGCCTCGGTCCGTTCAGTGTCGGGCAAAGGCGGGACCCGGCGGGCGTTGTCCACAATGGCGGCGAGACGTTCCTGTGCGTCGTCAATGATGAGGTAATCATCAATGAGGCGCTGTTGTTTCTCGGCCAAGGTCACGCGGCCAAGACTGCGGATGAGGCGGCGGCTTGCAAGCCGGGCGGCGCGCGCTTGGATCGCGGGATGGTGAATCCCTTTGCCTTGTCCTGGCTCTGGCGTGGTTTCAAAGGCCGGAGCGTGACGTTCGCGTTCCTGTTCGCCTCGTTCATGCTCGGAATGTCGCTCTCGCACTGGGTCAACGTCGCCCTGACGCGACTCGGCGTGCACTGGCTTTATGCGATGATCATCCCGGCTTTTTTCTTCATGTGGCTGGCAAAGCGCGAGGACCGGTTCATCCCCGACGAGGCGAAACGCAAACTCTACGCCCGCAGTCTCATCGCGGGCTCGATTGCCCTGGCGCTGTCGATCGCGTGGCTGCGGGGCTGAGGCTAGGTCCGGCAATCCGGCCTTGCGGTGCACGGCGGACGGGCGCGCTCTGGTTCAGTGTAGCAGCGCGGTGGTCAGCCAGGGGAAGTAAGTGATGAGCATGACGCCGATGAACATCACCAGCAGGAGCGGGAGTACCGCGCGGATGACCTCGCTCATGGGCTTTTGCAGACGGGAGGAAGCGAGGAGCAGGTTGAGACCGACGGGTGGAGCGAGAAAGCCGAGTTGCATGTTCGCTAGGAAAATAATCCCGAGATGCACCGGGTGGATGCCCAACCGCGCCCCGATCGGCACGAGCAAAGGCGCCACGACCACAATGGCCGCATAGATTTCCACCAGCCCACCAACAAAAATCAGCACGACATTCATGCCCAGCAGGAACAGCCAGCGCGACTGGACGTGCAGGGCGGCCCACTCGGCCAGCCGGTCGGACACCTGCGCGTCGATCAGGTAGTTGGTCAGGCCCAGGGCCACGCCGAGAATGAGCAGGATCCCGCCGACGAGCGATCCCGCCTCCGCCATTACGCGCGGACAATCGCGGATGAGATGCAGGTCACGGTGGATGAAAACCTCGAGGACAAAAGCGTACGCCGCGGTCACCGCGGCCGCTTCGACGGGTGTGGCCAGTCCGCTGAAAAGCGCCACCAGCGACACGACCGGAAGCAGCAATTCCCACTTGGCGGTCCACAGAGCATGACGGGCCTCGGTTGCATCGAAGGGACGCCCGGGCACACCCGCTTTGCGTCCGGCCCACACGCCCCAGGCCGCGGTCATCACGATCAACAGCACGACGGGCAAAAATCCGCCGACAAACATGTCCTTGATGTCCACCTTGGCGACGATCGCGTAGAGGATGACCGGCAGGCACGGGGGCAGCAGAATGCCGAGCGAACCCGCGCCGGTGAGCAACCCGAGCGCATCCCGCTCGGAATAGCTGGCCGCGAGCAGGACGGGCATCAGCAATCCACCAAGGGCGAGAATCGTCACGCCCGAGCCACCGGTGAACGCCGTGAAAAATGCGCAAATGAGGGTGACGGCGATCGCCGGTCCGCCCCGAAACCAGCCGAACAGCGCTTGAAACAGCTGCACCAGCCGGCGCGAGGCGCCGCCCTCCGCCATGAAGTAGCCCGCGAGGGTGAAAAGCGGGATCGCCGGCAGCGCCGGATTCACCGTCAGACGGTAATGCTCGACCGACACGGCGGCGATGGGCAGGTCCGCGCCGTGAAACAGAATCAAGCCGGCGCCGCCCAGCAGCGCGAAGAGCGGTGCGCCAAGAAAAGTCGCCGCCAGCAAAAGCGCGAATGACGGCCACACGAGGCTGGGTGCCGGCACGGGCAACCAGGCGCTGGCGGCGAGGCCGGCGGCGGCGGCGACTGTGGCGAGCACCCGGCCGCGCCAGCCGGCCGCGGCATGATACAGCAGACGCAGCGCGACGGCGGCAAAACCGAGCGGCAGCACGCCCAGAACGATCCACAGCGGCAGGCCGGGCAGGAACAGCTGGCCGGCTTCGCGTTCGGAGGCGGCGAATTGCCAGCCGGCCACGCCCAGTGCGCCGGCCACGGCGGCAGCCACACTATGACTGAACCAGCGTCCGCGGGTGGCCCAAACTCCCTGCAGCCAGCCGCCGGTCGCCAGGGTGAGCAGGCGGTTGTCTCGCGCGGCTAGGGCGCTGCCGGCCATGCCGACGAAAAGCGTGAGATGCTGCACGATTGTTCCGGGATTGCCCAGACTGGTGTGGAAAACCGAACGCAAGAGGATTTCCGTCAGCGGCAAAGCCACCATGATGGCGAGGGCGCTGGCGATGAACATCTCCTCTACGACGCGGCCACGACCGGCGGTCAGACGCGGCGCTACAGGAGCGGTCGGGCTGACTTGATTGGCCGGGGCCGCGCTGGAATTCATGGCTGGCGGGCGCGGAATTCGCGCAAGTGGCTCTCGACGGCGTCGAAGATCTCCGGCGGCACAATCGGGCCGCGGATCTTTTTCCAGAGCAAGGCGGCGAAGTCGTTCCATGCCCGCTCGTCCGCCGCGGTGGGCTTGTGGACTTGCAGGCCGTGCTGCTGCATCGCCTTGACAGATTCCTCACCGTCGCGCCGCCCGCGGGTCCGGATTTTCTCGCCGATGTCGTCGGCGACAGCCTGCAGCCGGACGCGGACCGCCACCGGGATTTTTTCCCAGATGTCGGTCCGGACGATGACCGCGCCCACCATCGGCACCCAATTAACCTCAAGCATATGCGGGGCGGCTCCGCTGATGCGCCCGGCGAGCGCGGCGAAGGGCGGCAAGGCGACCGTGGTGATCATGTTGGTATTCAGGCCGAGCAGGATGTCGCTGGTTTCGAGCGGCACCGGCTGGTAGCCGGTCGCCTGCATAATGGAGATCTGGGTGTTATCGCCGACCCAGACGAACATCTTCATCCGCTGGTATTCCTCGGGCCGCGTGGCGGCTTCCTTGGAGAAAAACCGGACCCAGCCGGCATCGGCCCAGAACAGCACGGCAAACCCCTTGGCGCGCAGCCGTTGCTCGAGCTGCGGCTGGATTTTTTCACGGACATAATCAACTTCCTCCCAAGAGCGAAACATCAGAGGCATCAACTGCAAGCCAGTGACGGTGGCATCGATGTCAGAGAGGCCGATGCCGCTGAAAAAGCCGGCGTTAAGCTGCTTGATGCGCAGTTTTTTTACCATCTCGGATTCGCCCCCGAGCCGGCCGTCAGGATAGAGGACAAGTTTTACCGTGCCACCCGAGTCCTGACGCCAACGCTCACCGAGTTCTTGCAGCAGGGCAAGCTGCGCGGTGCCGCTGGGCATGATCGTGCCCAGCCGGATGACCACCGGCTCATCGGCCGCGAGGCGTGACACGGCGGCGAGCCAGATCAAGGCGAGGACAGCGAAGCGTTCGGCGAGGGAAGGTTTCATGGTTTTGGCTCCGGTGGAGCTTCCGTAGGAAGGAAAAGGTCGCCGCTTCGCGCCAGCAGCCAGCGGGCGCGGCGCTGCATGACAAGGTTGAGCAGGCGCGACCCAGGTTGGGCATCAGGGTCGATGGCGAGCGCCTGGTTCAGGATCGCCTGAAACCGCGCGCGATCCTGGCGCTGGACGCACACGGCCTCGGCGAACGCGACCAAGGGTGAGACCTGGGTGCCTCCGCCGAGCGCGAGCGCGCGATTGAAATGCTGCTCGGCACGCGCCACCGGGTCGCCGCCGGCGCCAACCCGGGCCATTTCAAAGGTGATGAGAAAAACGTGGATCGCCCCGTGATCATAGGTTTCGTCGAGCACAAGCGCGCGGTCGATGAGCGCTTCGGCCATCGGCAGCTCGGCGATGAGCGCGGGCTGATCCTTGGCGGCGGCGATGGCGGCGCACCAGGAAGCCGCGGTCCAGTACAGCAGCGGGACATCGGCCGACGTGCAGACCTGCACTGCCGTGCGCGGGTTGCGCCGGAGCAGGACGGGAAAATCAGGATGCGCCACGGCCAGTCCGCGCAGACCGTAGTTATGCGCCCGCAGATAAAGCCGGCCTGCCCGCTGGCGGAGCGCCGCAGCGGCGGCGACATTTTTTTCCTCCATTTCATCCGCATCCTGCTGCACGAAGGCATAGGCATACTGGGTGAAACCACTGGTGGCGGCCAGCAACAACCCGGGGTGCGTGGGATTTTCGGCGAGCAGGCTTTCCATCAATTTTAGGCTGAAGGGCGCGGCCGCCTGGATCAGGGCCGGATCATCGTCCTCCGCGTAGCTGGTGCCACCGGCGGCGAGGGCGTCGCCGAGCCGGTTGACCGTCGTGTGCCTCAGCGTGGTACAACCACCCGCGCAGAGAACGACGAGAAAAGCCGGCAGGTACGTCAATCGCAGCCTGAGCATAGGGTCGGAAGGATTTACATGCCGGTTTTAGATGTCAAATGCGCCGGTTCAATTCGCGACCAGCGCGTGCAAGCGAGGCTTAGACGGGTACGCCGGTGCGGGCCGTAAGGAATGGCGGTTGCTTTTCGCCTGTGCGGCACACCGCCCGGTTCGATCGCGGTCGGGCACGCACCATGAAGGCGAAGTTGTCGAGCACGGCATCGTCCACGGGGTCGCCGTTAACAGGGAGGGTAAGGGTGGGCAGGCCCTCCTGCTCGGAGACATGGAAGAATTGCGCCTCGGCAATCTTATTCGGCATGCACTCGAGCGGGCCGACGCTCACCACCGCGTCGATCTGGCCGTGCCGCCATTCCTCCAGCGGGCCGCCGACGGTCAGCACAGCCTCACCCATCAGCTTCGTGTTCAGGTAGGGTTCAACCGTCTCCAGCGTGGCTCGTACCGAGGGTGCCGCCGCCCAGCCCAGCGGGCCAGCCGCACAACGGTATAGAGTGTGCTGGATCCGTTGCTGGACTTGGCTGCTCAGGCGATCCGCCAGCCGAATGTCCTGCTCATCCCGGCGCGTGACAAGGTCGGAATATTCGAGCCATTCGTGAAAAGGTGCCAGTTTTGCCCTCAACCCCCGCTGTTCAAGTTTCTCGATCAGGAAGCCATTGGCAAACGGTTCGCACCGGACATAGATCTCGCCCACCACCAGCACGGTCGGAAGTTCCTGCCGGCTGCATACCGCGACGAATTCCGCCGAGGCGTCCGTCAGGAGTTTCCGCAAACCGAAGAGCTGGCCGCCGGCATACTGCCAGATCGCGCCGGCCGCCGACAGGCTCCCCGCGGCGCGTTCGGTGAGGGCGAGGAGTTGGGCAAAGTAACGCTGATAGATCTCCTGGGCCGCCCCCGCGTGGGTTTCCACGGGGCGGACATGGTGCAACGCGGCGAGGAGAAGATCTGAGGTGACGGCGGTGGAGAACACCAGCATCGACAGCCCGCCGGGCAGATCATCGAAATAGCCGGAGTCCGCGGGCGGCCAGATGCGCACGCGCTCCGCCCAGCCAAGTCGCTCGAGGGTGATCTGGTTGAGCAGATTGTAAGCGCCTTCGCGGCAGGGACCGTGCGTGGTCGTGAGCAGCACCGCGAAGCGCTCGCGGGTGTGTCTTTCCCGCTCGAGCCGCTGGAGGATGCTGCCGAGGGTGAGACAGAGAGGCAGGCACTCCTTGCCCGAAGTATGCCGCCGGCCCAGGCGCAACGCCCCGGCGTCCGGCGGTGGCAGGCACTCTGTGCGGATGCCGACGCCGCGGAAGCAGCTGACGACGGCCGCGGAGACCGGCCCCATGGAGGGAACCAGCAGGGTCTCGCCGCGGTCACGGATTTCCGTGACCGGCGAATGCCGTTGCTGGACGCGTCCGAAATCGCGTTGCGGCTCACTGCGGTCAGTCGCCAGCAGGTCCTGTGCGACGCAATGGAGAAACGCTTCGACGCGGGTCTTGGTGCCGGCATCGCCGGAGTGGCCGTCGGTTTCGATGATGGCGAACGGCCGGCCCTCCATGATATAGGCGTAGAAGTGGAGGTTGAAACTGTCGGGGCCGCACGAGTAGTTGCTGCAATAGAGACTGTAGAGGCCGGGCGTGCGGCGGATCTGGTG
>CAZBLQ010000009.1:32259-50152 GCA_964492635.1 uncultured Oleiharenicola sp. | reverse complement strand
AAGTCGGTCAGCTCGGCGTCATAGCTAATCATGGTAGCGGACGATTACTGCTTGCCGATTGAACGGCGCGTCGGGCGCACTAAAGGTCCGATTCACCCAATCATCGTCGGCATCAGCGAGATAGAAGACTCTCATATTCTGAACGAATTGCATGACTCCGCGCAGACGTCCCATGCATGCACGTTCCTCGATTTCTCCCGCATTTGACGGACCTTCCAACCCGGCAAGTACGATTGCCTCAATCTTTCCCTTTGCTCCTACGTCCCACTCTAATGCCGGTTTGATGAGCGTGTTCAGCTGGCGTTCCGACCGAACTGCTTCCAAGTCGATGAAGTAAGCCTTAACGCCGGCCAGTTCGTGCCAGAGTGCCTGGAGTGTCCCAGCCCTTCCTCGGGCGGTGCCCAGAATAATTAGCCGTTTCCCAGTTTTTAGGGCCGAGGCTACTTGTTCTTTGAGATCGTTCATCGGTGTGGATGGCTGGTCGCAAACTCCGCCGTGAGCGCATCAAAACGTTCCTGTGGATACTCGGCGGCAAGCGCGTCTAAAGCCTCCATTGCTGGGGCGCATGGGCCGATGTGAACGAAGGGTTTAGCGGTGCCGTTACCCGCGTCCCAGTGGTGCTCGATGGCGAGGTATCTCCGGCCGAATTTTTCACGAATGATTAAGAACGAATCTCTGAGGTAATTTTCGCTATGGGAATCCCAGATACCGATGCGCGAATTTCTCGCGTAAATTAGATAGGCGTGGCCGTCCACTAGCTCGGCGAGGCGGAGGTATTTTTCCGACCGGCTTAGCGTCATATAGCATGAAATGGATTCAGGGGGCGAATTCACTCGTGCTGAATACTTGTACTTCTTAGCAGAGCCGCAAGAGAGTCGATTGTAGTAAGCCATAAGTTGTCGCATTTTTCAGTGCGCCGAAAATAGATGTCGTACTTTTCATTAACGCCGCCCCACCAAGTGCCATGGAAAGAACGACACGACTTCCCGATCGTTTGAAAAATACGACATCTCGTAGGTATCAAACTCGACCCTTAGGCCTCACATAATCCACAAAAAGCGACAACTTGTGGGGTCCAGACGGCGTCAGCGAAGCGGCACTTTACCAATGGGATTGTGAACCCATAATGACGCGGTGAGTCAACTTGCTTGAGCAAGGGACAATCTCTGCCTCCTGCTTAAACGGTTTGCCTAGGGGACAAAAGCGACTTAACTCTCCCTATCCCAAGGAGGCTCTCATGAAAGTCATACCCTTCGCCCTTTTGCTGGCCCTGCCCCTCGTTCTCACGGCGGCCGAAGTGCGGCCCGGCGACACCGTGCGCGAGGTTCGGGCTGCGTTGGGCGCGCCCAACGGGGAGCTGCACAAGGGCGACCGCCATCTGCTTTATTATGATCGCGGGGAAGTCGAGCTGCGTTCCGGCTCTGTGATCCGGGTGGCGCTCCTGTCCAACGCTGACTTCGCGACCCTCGAAGTCCGGCGCGCGCAGGTCCGCGAGGAGCAGGAGGCGCGTCGCGCCCGCCTGAGTGCCGAGGGCGAGGCCCTCAAGGCCCGCGTGCTCGCCGATCCGTCCTTTCTGGTTGCACCACTTTCATATCAGGTCGCCTTTTGGGAGAACTTCTCGCGGCGTTATCCCGGCGTCATTGGCGCAGAGCCGTTGCTCATCGCCCGGCTGCGCCTTGCCGAACAAAGACGAACCCAGATCGAGCAGGAGCAGCGTCTGGCCGATCTGGAGGCGCGCGTGATCGAAGCCGAGTCTCGCGCCAATGAGGCCGCCCTCTATCGCCGGAACGCCGACTACTCCTACGGCGGCGGGTATGCCCGACACCCCTTCACCCTCTGGCCGGTCGAATACCATTTCGCCGACGGCCCGCCAACTGCCAGCCCGCGTGCCGTGCCAGCAGTCGACACCCACAGCCGTTTGGCACCCCGCGCGGCCGATCGTCTTAACAGCAGCCCGAGATCCGGTCCCTTTAATCCTGATTACGACCTCGCTCGCCGTCCCGATATGGGCGGAATGCGCTTCAGGTTGTAGGTGTCCCCTTTGATTGCTCGGCGGGATCAGCACCGTTGCCGCGTGCTCGCGGCCCGGTGTTTGTCCCCACGCCAAGGCCTGAGGCAAACGATCCCGTCCTGCAATTTTATACACCCCTATTTCATGGACCCGGCTATTTGCCAGAGCCCAGCCGGTCGAGAAATTCGTAGCGATCGCGGTGTTCGTCGGGTGCGGCGCCTGATTTGGCGCTGAGATGCATCACCTGGTAACCATCCGCGCTGTTGTATGCCGGCCACTGGGGCAGCCCCGGCCCGTTCGGGTTGCCTGTTTTGGCGAAGTTCGTCCAGTAGGACGCCATCATTTCCGACACGGCGTGGTCCTCCGGCCGCCAAGGCAAATCCTTTGACGAGAGAACCTGGAAGACAAATTCGATTTCGGAGGCGTGCGGTGCGGTTGGTTCCGTGCCCGGTTTTGCTTCCGCAGGGAACGGCAGCGTCTGGTCAAACTCGTACCGAAAGACCGGCGACCCGCCGGTCGCAAGATGCAGCTCAAGCCATTTCCAGGTGGCGTACGCAACGTTGCGGTCGCCGTCGAAATCCTGCGCCGCCCGCCGGGCTCCGGCGTCGGTGGTCGCCGGATAGAGTTTCAAGAATGCGTCCGCGTTGCCGCCGAACCGCGCCTTGGCGTGCGCGACGTAGTTCGCAACGGTTGACTCGTCCTCGCCGAGCAGGCCTTTGAAGTTTCCTTCGTCCCGGTTCCAACCGGCCAGCAGCGCGACATGGCTCTCCCTGCCCGCGGCGTAGATGGACGGACAGCCCGCCGGCATAACGTAACCATCGATGTCCGGATAGAAATGCTCCCGCGGGTATTTCAACGCCGCGTCCAGAATCTCACGGGCCGGCTTGGCCCGCAGCGCCTCGAGTGAGCTTGTCCCGAAGGCGGCCTCGGCGAATTTCACGCCCGTTTCCTCGGCTTCGACGCGCGACTGCAACGGCGGGATGGTGTCAAAGAACACGCCGCTCTCACCGATGGCGCGATGGAACAAGCCGCGCGCAAGCGGCGACGCCATCAGCGCGCAGACTGATTCTGAACCGGCCGATTCACCGAAGATGGTGACATTGTCGGGATCGCCGCCAAACGTGGCGATGTTCTTCCTGACCCACTGAAGCGCGGCGACCTGGTCCAGCAGCCCGTAATTGCCCGACGCATGGTGCTCCGACTCCTTGGTGAGTCCGGGGTGCGCGAAGAACCCAAACACCCCCAACCGGTAATTCATGCTGACGACCAGCACGCCCTTCTTGGAGAGGTTTCCGGCATCCTGGCGCGGTTCGGAAGTGGAGCCCGCCGCGAAGCCTCCGCCAAAAATCCAGACCATCACCGGCAGCTTGTCGGTCGCGGGATTGGCCGGCATCCACAGATTAAGATAGAGGCAGTCCTCGCTCGGCCCGGCATCGTGAAAGATCATGTCGTCGAAGATGCGTCCCTGCATGGGTCGCGGCCCGTATTCGCTGGCTTTCCGGACTCCGGTCCAGGGCGTGACCGGTTGCGGCGGCTGCCAGCGCAACGGGCCGACCGGCGGCGCGGCGTAGGGAATACCCTTGAAGGTGCGCACTTTCCCATCGGCGCTGACCACGCCTTCCAACACACCGTCAGCGGTGCGCAGCTGCACGTAGCTCACCTGCTGCGCGGTCAGGATTCCAGGCAGCAGGGCGAATAACAGCATCCATTTCGGTCGGCAGGGGCTCATCGTTTTTCCTTTTGGGGGTTGGCGTTTGTTCAAACTGCTGGATCGCCCGGTCGCGGGCAAAACAAAACACCGACCGGTTTACTTGATGGCAATAGCCGCGTCCCGCTCCGGATGGGCTGCCTCCCCGATGAAATCCGGGTGGGTCAGGCCGGTGACATCATGCGCTTCCAACGCGTGGGTGAAGTAATCGGGGCGGTTGTCTCCCCAGGCAATCCTGCAGCGTTGCAACGAAACATGGTCGGCATAGCGAACATGGATTCCGGGGTTGCCGTGCTCCTCGATGCCGGGGCCGGCACCTGTCGGCCGGTTGTCCCAGACGCCACCGGGGTATTTGGTCCAGCGGTCGAGTGTTATTGCGACGTTCTCGAAGGCCACGTGGCCGATCCGGCTTTCCGGACTGCCGCTGATCCGCACACTGTTTTCCGCCAGCCCGGTCACGTTCTCCATGCGCACATCGTGAATTCGGCCGACTTTGCCACCCGGCGTGCGCGGCAGGGCCGTGAATGAGATTGCCTCACCCCGTCCCCACCACGGAACGGAATGATACCGGGATTTGAACGTGATATCGCGAAACAGCACATCGTGCACATCACCCTCGTCGCGCAACTGGATGCAGCAGCCGCGGCTGCCGGTCTTGATTTTGCAACGCTCGAAGCGGACGTGATGGATGTCGCAGACGGTTTCCGTACCGATCTTCACCCCGGAGCTCTGTGTCTCGATCACGCAATCATGCACGTGGATGTTCGATGACCCGCCGTAGGCCGCGAATGGCCGCGTAGCCTTGATAACGATGGGGTCGTCACCGCAGATAATGTCGCAGTTACGGATCTCGACGTCACGGCAATGATCGGGATCAATTCCGTCGCAGTTGGGCACATCCAGCTGGTTGCGGATCTTGATCGCGTCAACCAGCACTTGTTGGCAACCGACGAGATGCAGTGTCCAGCTCGGTGCTTGCGCCAACGTGATGTCGCGCACCGTGAGATCCCGGCAGCTGGCCAGCAGCGCCAGTCGCGGACGAAAAGGCTTCGGCCGCCACCATTCCTCCTGTTCGTCAAAATGCGCCATGAATTCACGAGAGCGGCCGTTGATCCGTCCCGTGCCGGTGAGACTTAATCCCTGCACATCGCGGGCAGTCAGGACTGCGCCTGCTGTCCCGTAATCCTCCGGTCGAATGCTGGCCAGCAGCTCCGCGTCGTCCGCAAGGTGAAAATCGATCGTGCCCTTGAGTTGGATTGTACCAACCAGATAACGCCGCCCGCCCGGCACGATCACCCGTGCGTCCGCGCCCGTGGCGGCAGCTTCGTCAATCGCCCGCTGCACCGCTGCGCTGTCGAGGGTGTTGCCATCGCCGACGGCGCCGTAATCGCGGATGTTGAACTCACGCACGTTTTTGGTCCGCCCGGACAGTTTCAACGCGCACGTTACCGCGGCGAATTTTGCCGCCAGCGACAGGGCCTGTCGCCGGGTGAGATTGTTTGTTGCCATGGACCAGGGGTTGAATCGAATGTGCCACGCCTTCCTCGCGGAGGAAAGTAAAGATCCCTGGAGCAAGCTCGCTCCCACATTTTCAACCAAGCCGGAGCAAGCCCCCAGGGTATTAGACCCACAGGGAATAAAAAGAGCCGGTCGGTGGACCGGCTCTGCTGGCTAAACAGGCGGAAGCTCAGGCTTCGTAAGCGGGCAGCGTCTTGTCGACGCCTTCCTTGCCGAGCCGCACGTACGAGGGGAGGCCGTTGTCGTAGGGCACGGTGACCTCGCCCTGGATCAACGGCGTGGCATAGCGGAAGAACTGGAAGTTCAGGCTGACGCCATCCTCGTTGACCCACTCGGGCGGCAGTTTCTTCAGGTTGCCGACAATATCGCTGAGGGCTGAAAGGCCCGTCTCGCAGGTGTAATTGTCCCCATCGCCACGTACGAGTGTGACCAGCTTGTCGGACTCGCCATTGACGGCGGCCTTCACCGCAGCCTGGCCGACAAGGAATGACTCATCGGCGTCGGTCTTCGAGGCGAGATGGGCGGCGGAGCGCTGGGTGATGCCGAGGCGGGCCACGCGGGCCTTCACGGCGAGCTGGGACTCGATCAAATCCTTCATGAACTCACCCACACCGCCCAACTGGGCCTCGGTGGAGCCGGTTTCGACCGCGACATAGTTGCCATCCTTGTCCACGAGGCCTTCGCCCGCGACGATGACGCAGTGTTTTTCGCGCTTCAGGACCCGGCGGACATCGTCGAGGAACTTCTCGTTGGTGAACGGAACCTCGGGCAGATAAACCAGGTGAGGCGGATCGTTCGGGTGGTCGCGGCGCTTGGCCAGCGAGGCGCCGGCGGCAAGCCAGCCGGTGTTGCGACCCATGACCTCGACGACCGTGACAAGGTCGCCCTGGCCCATGGAGTCGGCGTCGAGCGAGAGCTACTTGACGGTGGCACAGATGTATTTGATGGCGCTGCCGTAGCCCGGGCAGTGGTCGGTAGCCGGCAGATCGTTTTCGATGGTTTTCGGGATGCCGATGACGCGCAATTCGTAAGCCTGGGCCTTGGCCAGCTCGCTGAGCTTGGCGGCCGTCTCCTGCGAGTCAGCGTCACCGATGTGGAAATAGAAACGGATATTGTGCGCCTTGAACACGGCGAGCACGCGCTCGAATTCCTGCGGTTTCTTCAGCTTGGTGCGGCAGGTGCCGAGGGCGGCGCCGGGCGTGTAGCGGAGGCCGCGGATGGCCTGTTGCGACTCAGCCGCGAGATCGACGAAATCCTCGTTCAGGAGACCGAGCACGCCGTTGAGCGAGCCATAGACTTCCTCGATGCAGGCATGGTTAAGGGCTTCGGCGACAACGCCCGCAACGCTGGCGTTGATCACGGCGGTGGGGCCGCCGGACTGGCCGATCAGACAGTTTCCTACTAGTTCTGCCATGGTGTGGTGTGGTTAAATCTGTTAAAGAAACGAAAGGAAGGGTCAAAAAAGGCTGCCGCCACGGTGCTGGCAAACCAAATCTCCCTAAATCACACCCTCCGTCCGGCTAAATATCTTGTTGTGTGGCTAAAGCGCCTAGGAGCGCCGGGTTATCCTTGGCTCGCCGGAGTTCCCTCACAAGTGACCGGGGCAACACGCCATGTCACATGACCTATGCGCTCACAGCAACCGACCGGGGCGGTAGTCCGCCACGCCCTTGTGTTTTTTACCAAGCGATTGCACATTCGCCACGAACGCGTCCACCTGGTGCGGCGCCGCACCAACGAATCTTTCGCTTTCCGACAAAATATCCCCGAGCCGCTTCCGGCTGAGCCCGATTCTTTTGTCCCCCGCCAGCCGGGAAAACAAATCCCCGTCGCCGGCCGTCCCGGCGCCTTTGGGTGAAACCGGGTTCCCGGAACGCAATGCCTTCGCCGCCGCCAGTGCGTGTTCCTTGATGGCCCCGTGCGCGGTCTCGCGGCCCGCGCCGCCTTTTACCGCCTCCATCAAGATCGTTGTCGTGGCCAGAAACGGCAGGTTGCGCTCGTTCTCCGCCGCGATGGCCGCCGGGAAAACCTCCATCTGCCGCAGCACCGTCAGGAACGTCTCGAGCAGTCCGTCGATGGCGTAGAACGCATCCGGCAGCGCAACGCGCCGCACGACCGAGCACGACACGTCGCCCTCGTTCCATTGATGGCCGGCGAGGTTCGCCGTCATGGCGACATAACCGGAAAGGATGGTCGAGAATCCGCAGATGCGTTCGCAATTCCGCGTGTTCATCTTGTGGGGCATGGAGGACGAGCCGGTCTGGCCTTCCTGAAAGCCTTCCGTCAGCAAACCGGCCCCGGCCATCAGCCGCACCGTCGTGGCGAAGCTCGCCCCCGCCGCGCCCACCTGGTGCAACGCGCTGACGACGTCGAAATCGAGACTGCGCGGGTAAACCTGTCCGACGGCATCGAGGGTCGCCTTGAATCCGAGGTGTTTCACGATGCGCGCCTCAAGCTGGTCCACCTTTCCTGTGTCGCCGCCCAGCAGCGTAAGCTGGTCGAGCTGCGTGCCGACCGCGCCCTTCAGCCCTCGCACGGGATAGCGCGCGACGAGGTCCGCGAGCCGGGCGTGGGCGACGAGCAGTTCCTGGCCGAACATCGCGAGGCGTTTGCCGAGCGTCGTCGGCTGCGCCGGCACGTTGTGCGTGCGGCCGGTGATCATCACGTCCCGGTGCGCCGCTGCCTGCCGGCCGAGCGCCAGCAGCGCCGCGACCACCTTGAACTGCACCAGTTGCAGCGAGCGGGCGACCTGCAGTTGCTCGACGTTCTCCGTCAAATCGCGGCTGGTCAGTCCCAAATGGATGAACTGGCGCTTGGCCAAGTCGGAAAATTCCTCGAGGCGGGCCTTCACGTCGTGGAGCGTGACGCGCTCGCGCTCCTTGATGCGTTCGACATCCACTTCGTCGCGCACCCGCTCGTAGTCCTTGATCGCCTCGGCGGGGATGGCGACGCCGAGATCCTTCTGCGCCTTCATCACGGCGATCCAGAAATCGCGCTCGAGCAGGATGCGGCCGTGCGCCGACCACAGGTCTTTCATCGCCGGCGAAGCATAGCGCTCGGCCAGCACGTTGGGGATGATTTCAGTGGAGGGGGCAGGCGGCTTCACGGCGGCGTTACCGTTAGGGAACGCCTGCGGGTTGCCAATGGAAAACAGCGTGTCTTGCCCAGCCCTGGTCCAAATGTGGGAGGGGCTTCACGCCCCGACTACGATCGCCCGGCAGTTTGTCTCAACGTAAATACGCTCCCGCATTCAAGACCTACGTCAAACACCGCACCGCCATGTCGCGCAGCACGGTTTCCTGTTCGTTCGGCCGGCGGATGATCTCCTCGAACGCCCGCACCAGCTCCTGCTGGTTGTCGATCAACCGGCGCAGCCCCGGCAGCCTGGCCCCGCTGACGAGCTTGCCGGCGTACCACTGGTTTTGGCTGAAGATGTTGTAGGAACTCTTCTCCGCGTCGCCGCCAAAATGCTTCGCGTAGGCCGTCTGCGTGCGCGCCCAGGCCGCCTTGTCAAAACCGTAGGGCCCGGGCGCGCGCAGGTCGCCGGCATCGATCAGCACGCGGCACTGGATGAGGATGCGGTTGCGGTTTTGCAGCGCGCTGATGATGGGCCGGGCGTCGCCTCCGTTGAAGAAATGCCGCGCCAACTCGGCCAAGGTGCCCGGCAGATCGCCCGCAAAAAACCGGTCGGCGGCCGCGAAAAAATCCCCTTCGGCAAAATTCGGCGTCAGCTCCTCGATGTGCGCTTCCTCAATCACCGCCTCCTTCGCTGAAGCTTCGGAGGCCAGGGCTCCGCCAACGTAAGTGGCAAGTTTTCTAACTTCCTCAGTCAGCAGCCGGGTGTTCGCGCCGGTTTTCTGGAGCAGCAGCTCGAGGGCCCCCTCGCCGAAGGTCGTGCCACATTGGCGGGCCTCGCCCAGCGCGACCGCCGCCAGACCTTCGCCCCCGGTTTCGCCGTCGCCGCCAGCGAGGATGAAATCGGCGTTGCCCTCGCACCACTTGAGAAACGCGCGCCGGCGGTCCACCGGCGCGGCGGTGATGACGATCGCCACCTCGCCGGGGTCCACCTTGCCGAGCAGTTCCTGCAGCGCCTCGACCTGCGCCAGCGTACCCTCGGCCCGGCCCGTGACGGTGTCGGCCAGAAAATTTACGTCCTTGAACCACACCACCCGCCGGCCGCCGAACATCGGCATGGTCTGCACAATCTCGCGGAAACGGTTTACCGCCGATTCCACCTCGTCCACGTTGGCCGCAAACCCACTGACGATCTCGCGCGAAAATTCATCCGCGTTCGCCTCGGTGGCCAGCGCCTCGAACCGCTCCTTGCCCACCCGGTTGACCAGAAAGTCATCCGGGCCGCAGATAAACACGAAGTTTTTGGTGGCGGCGGGCATGGGCCGGGATTTGTCCACGAATCGCGCCAAAGCGCACGAAAAAACTTACCTTACAATGGTCGGGTGAGTCGGCCCCGATGAGCCATGCGACGGCACGGCTCATCCGGAGGATTCGCCCTACCGCAACCCTTCCCCGCTCAATTCGCCAGCGGGACCGCGAGCTTGCGGGCCTCGCGCAGGATTTCGCGGCGCAGCCAGTCAATGGCCGCTGTCACGGAACGCTGCTTCACCGCCTCGCGCGGGCCGGGGTAATTCAATTTCCTGGACCAGGCGCCGCCGGGCGCATGCAGCCCGAGATAAATGGTGCCCACCGGATTTTCCGCCGTGCCGCCGCAAGGCCCGGCAAACCCCGTGACCGCCAGGCCGAAGTCCGCGTCGATGTGCTCCGCCACCCCGGTGGCCATCGCCACGGCGCACTCGGCGCTGACCGCCCCGTGCTGGGAAAGCAGGCATTCCGGGCAGTCGAGAAACCGCATCTTTGATTCATTGCTGTAGGAGACAATGCCGCCCTGGAAGAATTTTGAGGCGCCGCAGATGTCGGTGAAGCTGTTCGAGAGCAGCCCGCCGGTGCAGGACTCGGCCACCGCGAGGGTGCGGCCGGATTCGCGCAGTTGCTCGGCCACCACCTTCGCCAGCGAGTCATGGCCGAAGCAGACAAAGTCGTCGCCGAGCAACGCGGCGCACTCCTGTGCGATGGCGCGCAGCGTCTCCATGCTGTGGCGTCCGTCGGGCGAACTTACACGGCAGTCCACCTGCCATTGGTGTGCGCAATACGCGATGCCCAGTCCGGGATAGCGCGCAAAGATGGGCTGGAATCTTGTCTCCAGCATTGATTCACCCACACCGGCGGTGCGGAGCTGGATATAGGCCTCGGCTTCGTTCAACAATCCGAGCTTCGTCAGTCGCGGCAGCACTTGCTCGGTGAACATCGGCTGGAGTTCATTGGGCGGGCCGGGGAGCATGATCAACACCTTGCCGTCCTGCTCAGCCCAGAGGCCCGGCGCCGTGCCGTTGGCGTTGGGCAGCACCTCGCCGTGCTCGAACCGGTAGGCCTGTTTCAGGTTGTTGGGCGTCATCTTGCGGTTGATGCGGGCGAAGCGATCAGTGATCGCCTGCTCGATGACCGGATCCAAAACCAGTTTCTGGCCGAGGGTCTCGGCCAGCACTTCACGGGTGCGGTCATCGCACGTCGGCCCGAGCCCACCGGTGGTGATGATCACGTCGGCCCGGGCCCAGCTTTCGCGGAATTGCGCCGCGATGGCGTCGGCCTCGTCCGTGATGGTCACATTGCGCTGGAGCAGGACGCCCCGCCGGCCGAGTTGCTGGCCGATAAAGGTCAGGTGGCCGTTCGCGGTCAGGCCGAGCAGCAGCTCATCGCCCAGCGTGAGCAATTCATAGCGCGGCGCGGCGCCCGGGGCGCGCGGTTTTGACGATTCCGAAGTGGCCATACAGTGTGTGCCCGCATAACCTACCCTGTTTTCCGCAAAATGCCAGCCGCCGAACACAATGAATTTTTAAAGGAAAAAGTCCGCGCGCTCCCGGACGGCCCGGGGGTGTACCTGATGAAGGACCGGCTGGGCCGCATCATCTACGTCGGCAAGGCCAAAAGCCTGAAGAAACGCGTGTCCTCGTACTTCCAACCCGGCCGGGCCCGTGCGCTGCACCACCAGCCAAAGATCCGCACGCTCATCGAGATGATCACCGACCTTGAAATCCTCGAGGTCAAGTCCGAGCCCGAGGCGCTGCTGCTTGAGGGCCGGCTGATCAAGCAGTGGCGGCCGAAATACAACACCGACTTCACCGACGACAAACGCTTCCTGCTCGTCCGCCTCGACCTCGAGGCCGAGCTGCCGCGTTTCGTGCTCACCCGTTTCAAGAAAGACACCCGCTCGCGCTACTTCGGCCCCTTCGCCCACTCCGGCCTGCTGCGCAAGACGCTGGTGACGATGCGCAAGAAGTTCGGCATCCTGCTCGCCGACACCACGCCGAAGAAAATCTCCGCCGGCACCTGGCAGCTCTATGATGATGTACGCGCCGAGCTCACCAGCTGGCCGAACGTGGTGACCGCCGACGAATACCGCGAACGCGTGACGCAGGCGTGCGATTTCCTCGACGGCAAGAGCCGCGAGTGGCTCGCCGCGCTGCGCGAGGAGATGACCGCCCGGGCCGCAAAGCAGGAATTTGAAAAGGCCGCCGAGTTGCGTGATGTCGTGCTCGCGCTGGAGCAGACCCTCGCGCGCACCCGCAAGTTCACGCGCGACCTGACGAAACTGCGGCCCGGCCAGGCCGCGCTCAAGGAATTGCAGGAGTCGCTGGGTCTGGCCGCTCCGCCGGCGCACATGGAGTGCTTCGACATCTCGCATATTTCCGGCACGTTCGTCGTCGCCTCGATGGTGCACTTCACCGACGGCCAGCCCGACAAGGACCAGTATCGTCGCTTCTCGATCAAGAGCTTTGTCGGCAACGACGACTTCAAGGCGATGGAAGAGGTCGTTTCGCGCCGCTACCGCCGGCTGATTGCGGAGCAAAAGCAGTTTCCCGACCTCGTGGTCATCGACGGCGGGCGCGGACAGATCGCCGCGGCGCTCAAGGCGTTCGTCGGGCTCGAATGCATGCCGCCGCCGATGATCGGCCTGGCGAAGAAACAGGAGACCATAATTTTTCCCGACGAGCGCAAGCCGCTCAACCTGCCGTTGGGCAATCCCGGACTGAACCTGCTCCAGCGTTTGCGTGACGAGGCTCATCGCTTCGCGAACACCTACAACGCGGACTTACGTTCACGCAAAATCAAGGAGAGCATCCTGGATGATTTCCCGGGACTCGGCCCCGTCCGCCGCGCCGCCCTGCTTGGGCACTTCGGCTCCCTCGACAAACTCCGCGCTGCCTCCGCGGAACAGATCGGCGAAACTCCCGGTTTCGGCCCGAAGCTGGCAACAGAGCTTCGGTCCTTTTTCCTGGGGCGCTAGCCGGCCGTTTCCACTCATCCCTTGTGCGGGATTGCCCTTGGGTGTATTCTACACTCTGGCAGTTCCTCTCCACGCGGCGGGCTTGCCCGAAGAAAAGGAATCCCATGAACTCACCCCAAATCGGTCTCAAGACCGCCAGCGCACTGATTGGTCTCGTTGGTCTTGCCCATCTCTTGCGCTTCCTGGCGCAGGTTCAGGTCCTGGTCGCCGGCCGGTCCATTCCTGTCTGGGCCAGTCTTGTGGCCACTGTCGCGTGCGCCTTGCTGGCGTTCTGGCTGTGGCATCTTTCGCGGCCGCCGGTTGCTTCGACCGGGACCCAGCCGCCACCCGCCAAATCCTGACCACCGTATATTTTTTGTGCCTCCTCCGGCTATTTCCGCAGCCGGACGAAGAATTCCAGCGCCCGGTTCGGTAGGATCCACTTCAGGACCAAAAACACCTTGGCGTGGAAGGGACCGCTGTAACGCGGCGCGGGATTGTCGCTGGTGAGTGCTTTTTCCACGAGCCGGGCGATGTCGTCGGGCACACCGGCGACCCGGCGCATCATCGTGGTGTTTTCGCCGTAGCCTTTGTAGAATGGGGCATAAGCCCCGGCATTGGTCATCACTTCAGCGGACGCCGTGTTCGCCGCCGCGACAAACTCCGTCAGGATAAACCCCGGCTGGATGAGGGTCACGCGGACGCCGAACGCCTTCATTTCGCCGCGCAGTCCGTCGGTGATGGCCTCGAGCGCGTGCTTGGTCGAATCGTATACGGAAGAAAGCGGCCGGGCGATGCGGCCCGCCACCGAGCCGATGTTGACGATGCAGCCGCTGCTGCGCTCGCGCATCGCCGGCAGCACGAGCTGCGTGAGCGCGATGAGGGAAAAGACGTTTGTCTCGAAATTGCGCCGGATGGCGTCGACCGGCACCAGTTCCACCGGGCCGCGCGTGCCGTAGCCGGCGTTGTTCACCAGGGCGTCGACCCGGCCGAATTTTTTCATGGTCGCCTCGACCAGTTTCCGGCGGTCGGCGTCGCTCGTCACGTCGCCGGGCACGGCGAGCACGTTGGCCTTGGTCGGGTCGAGTTCGCAGACGAGCGCGTCGAGCCGTTCCGCCCGGCGGGCAGAAAGGACCACTTGCGCCCCGGCTCGCACCAGCCGGCGGGCCACGGCCTCGCCGATGCCCGAGGAGGCGCCGGTGACAATGACAACCTGGCCGGCGAGTTGAGGCATGGTGGGATTGTTTTGAATTTGTAAGGCTGCCGCTTGCGGCAGCCTTGGCGGGGCGCAAGCGCCGGCCCTACCACTGGGCACGACAACAAATTATTCCGAATCGTAGATTTGCACCCGCGACCAGCAGCCCTTGTATTTTTCCACAAACGCGAGGTGGATCGGATCGACCTGGTAGGAATTATGGGCGCCCACATCCTTGCAGATCACGATGAGCGCCACATCGTAGCTCGCATCGATCACCGGCCGGCGCTCCGTGGCGGCCGGCGCTCCGACCGCGACCTTTTTGACGCACTTGATGCCAGCGAGCGCTTCGACCCCGTGGCGAAAATCCGCGCGCTGGGCGGCGGTGAGTTCGGGTTTCAACCAGAAGTAGACACTATGGTAGAGCATGGTGCCTCCGAGAAAACATAGTCGCGCGGGCGAGGCAAACGTGGATTGCACGGCATTCCCTTGTGCCGCGACTGCCTTGCCCTCATCTGTCGCGAGCAAGCTCGCTCCCACCTCCGGATGGGGTCCGTCACAAATGCTTGTTGCGACACGTCGGTTGTCCCTGTCAAGTGTCCTGCTTTACCATGATGCCCAGTTGTTCCGCCGCCGGTGGCGTGATTCTCGCCGCCCTCGGCGCCTGCACCTGCCTCCCTTGTCCCGCCGAAGTCATGCTCGCTCCGCCTTTCTCCGACCATGCCGTGCTCCAACGCAACATAGCCGTGCCCGTGTGGGGCCGGGCCGTGCCGGGTGAAAAAATCTCGGTTCGTTACCGCGGCCAGAAACTCAAGACCACGGCGGGGCCGGACGGCCGCTGGTCGGTGCAACTTGCACCAATGCCCGCCAGCGCCATGGGGACTGACCTCGTCGTCGCCGGGACGAACACCTTCACACTGCACGATGTCGTCGTGGGAGAAGTGTGGCTGGCCTCCGGCCAGTCAAATATGGAATGGCCGCTGAGCCTCGCCCGCAACGGCAAGGAGGCAGTCGTCACGGCGAATTCCCCGCTCGTGCGCCACTTGAAAGTAGAGCATTCGCCGTCAGATCTGCCCACGAACACAGTGAAAACCAGCGGCTGGCAGACTGCCACTCCCGCTACCGTCGGTGACTTTTCGGCCGTTGGATATTTTTTCGCTCTCACGCTCTCTCAGAAACTCGGCGTGCCTGTCGGCATCATCCACAGCTCGTGGGGTGGCACTCCGATCGAGTCGTGGCTCTCAAAATCGGTGCTGGAAAAAACCTCTACCTGGCCCCACTTCAACGAGCAATGGCAGGCGGCGTTGAAAGTATTTCCACAAAAGCTGGCCGAGTATCCCGCGCTGGATGCTGCTTGGAAAAAAGCCGATGATGAGCAGCGCGCCACCGGCAAAAAGAATCTGCTGCCCTGGCCACATCCGCCGGTCGGACCCGGCACCGCCTATGCGCCCGGCGGATTGTTTAATGGCATGATTGCACCGCTCGCACCTTACGCGCTCCGCGGTGCGCTGTGGTATCAGGGCGAATCCAATGTCGGGCGGCACGAGGAATATCGGGAATTGTTCACCGCCATGATCCGCGACTGGCGCGCGCACTGGCCGCAGGGCGATCTCCCTTTCTATTTTGTGCAGCTGCCCAACTACGCCGATGGCGATGCCGGCGGCCGCAAATGGGCCGCATTGCGCGAGGCCCAGACCGCGGCGCTCGCCCTGCCCCACACCGGCATGGTTGTGACCATCGACGTGGGTGAGCCCGAAAATCTTCACCCCACCAACAAGCAGCCGGTGGGTGAGCGGCTGGCACTCGTCGCCGAAGCCAACACCTACGGACTGGCCGTGGAGTGGTCCGGGCCGTTGTTTGAGTCCGCTGTGCGTGAGGGCTCTGCCCTGCGAGTGAAATTCGCCCATGCAAATGGCCTTGCTTTGCGCGTGACACCTCCCACGGGTTTCGAGGTCGCGGGGGCTGACAAGATTTTTCACCCGGCGACCGCCCGGATCGAGGGCAAATCAATCGCCGTGTCGACCCCGGAGGTGCCCAAGCCCGTCGCCGTGCGCTATGCCTGGACCAACAATCCGGCCGCGTCTCTGTGTAACAGTGCCGGGCTGCCCGCCGCACCGTTTCGCTCGGACAACTGGTGATACTTCACCTTGGCTCATAAAAAACCCTTCAAATTATTAACGCAGATCAGTGGCTTCTAAGAAATCGGGTCCTCGCGCGTCGTACCCTCACAATCCATTCCAACAAAAATCCCATGAAATCCCACCGTCTGTCTCTCTGTCTTCTGGCCTCGGTCCTTTGCACAGCCCTCCGTCTCGGCGCCGCACCGGTCAGCTCCACCATTTCCGCTGTCACCGTCTACACCGACCGTGCGGTTGTCACCCGCACCGCCACGGTCGACCTGGCCGGCGGTACCACCGAACTCGTGTTCGCCAACCTGCCCGAGGCACTCAACGAACGCTCGTTGCAGGTCAGCGGCCGGGGCACGGCCCAGGCGCTCATCCTCGACGTCAGCGCAAAGCAGACCTACGTCGACTTCACGCCCAACGCCCGGGTGAAGGAACTCGAGGACCAGTTGCGCGGACTCGCCAAGCAGATGCGCGGGCTCAACGACCGCGCCGGCGTACTCCAGGCCCAGAGCACGATGCTCGACCGGATGGAAACGGCGCTCTTTGCCCCGCCGACCAAGGATGTGCCGCGGCCCGACCTGACGCAGTTCACGAATTCGCTCACTTTTCTCTCCGAACAAAAGACCAAGATCATCGCCGAGCACGCCACGCTCGACGAACAGCGCGAAGACCTGCAGACGAAGATGACCACGGCGCAAAACCAGCTCAACGAGCTGCGCGGCGCCGGCGGCCGCGGCTACAAGACCGTGACCGTGCGCGTTTCCGCTCCGCAGGCTGGCAGCCTTGAGGTCGGACTTTCCTACACCGTGCCCGGTGCCAGTTGGTCGCCCAGCTACGATGCCCGTGTGCTCAGCAGCGAGCGCGCTGTGGCGCTCGGCTATTTTGGCATCGTTCGTCAGAACACCGGCGAAGAATGGAAGGACGTCGCGCTCACCCTTTCGACCGCACGCCCCGGCCTCGGCGGCGCGGCCCCGGTGCTGAACGCGTGGAATCTGGACGTGTTTGTGCCCCGCCTATCGATGCCCAGAGACTACGAGACCCGCAAGAAAGAGGCCGCCAATGCCCCCGCCCTCGCTGGGGGGATGGATACGCTTGCCGGCACCCGGCTCCGTGCCGAGTTGAAGGACACCGCCTCTGCTATTAATGTAGTAACCGAGCAGTACCTTCAAGACGCCGGCGTTGCTCAGGCCACAATTGAGGCTGGCGCGACCAGCGCGTCATTCAAGATTGCCACCTCCGCCACCGTGCCGAGTGACAACTCGCCGCAGAAGGTGCCGATCACTTCGGCCAAACTTGCGGCCAATCCCGAATACTCCACGGTGCCGAAGCGTCAGCAAATCGCCTACCTCACGAGCAGCGTCGTCAACACCTCCGACTTTCCGCTGCTCGCCGGTGCAATGAACGTGTTCCTCGACGGCACCTTCGTTGCCACCAGCAGCCTGCGCACCGTGATGTCTGGCGAGAAGTTCGACCTCGCGCTCGGCGCCGACGAGGGCATCAGCGTGAAACACAAGCGCGTGCAAAAGTTCACCGAGGACACCGGCATCACCAATTCCGGCAAGCGCATCACCTACGAATACCTCATCACCATTCAGAACAACAAAAAGACAGCCGAGCGGGTGATCGTGGCCGACCAGGTGCCGCTGTCCCGCAACGAGAAGATAGTCGTCAAGCTGGTCTCGCCTGACGCCAAGGACGTGAAGCCCACCGACGAGGGCACGCTCAAGTGGTCGCTCGATCTCAAGCCCGGCGAAAAACGAGAACTCACCGTGAAGTTCACCGTCGAATACGCCAACGAGGTGAACGTGGCCGGACTGGAATAAATGTCGCGGATGCCCCTGATCTTTCTCGTCGACAACGGATCGTTGCAGCCCGCCGCCACCCTTGCCCTTCGCGGACTGGCGGCGAATCTCTCCCACCGGCTCGGCCTCACGGTCGAGCCGGTCTCATTGCTTCACTCCTCCGGCATCGACCCAAAGCATCTCGGCGGACAGGC
>CAZBLQ010000009.1:25631-32159 GCA_964492635.1 uncultured Oleiharenicola sp. | reverse complement strand
AATCGTGCAACATCCGCCTTCGTCGCCAAGGCTACGGCGAGACAAGAACCCGGCGCCACAGCCGGTTCGCGTTGCCTTGGTCGACCATGGCAGCCCGGTACCTGAAGTCACCGCGGTACGCAACGAACTCGCCCGGCAACTGCTAGGGTTGCTCGGTTCAAGCGTTGCCGCTGTTGCACCGTGCAGCATGGAGCGGCGGCCGGAACCGGCGTATGATTTCAGCAGTCCGTTGCTGAGCGACCTGCTGGTCATGCCACCGTGGTCCGCCAGTCACGTGATTGTGGCGATGCAGTTTCTCTTGCCCGGGCGTCACGGCGGACCCGATGGTGATGTCGCCCGCATCTGCCGGCAGGCGGAAGGCGCAACCCCAGATCTCCGCACTAAGATCACCGGGCTGGTCAGCGAACATCCGTTGTTGGTTGAGATTTTGGTGGATCGCTGGCGCGCGGTAAAGTGAGCCATTTCTGGTTGTGCGCGGGATGCGGGCACCCCGCCTCTAAAGCAAGGAGTCACTTTACCCTACGGTCATTGCCTGCGCGTGCAGGTGGGGCAGCTCCGTGGCAAAGGTCGACAGTCGCACCACTTCCCCGATGACCACGAGCGCAGGTTGGCCGGCCAGACCGGCAGAAAGATTTTCCGCCTCGCCCAGGGTTCCGATGAGAATTTTCTCGGCCGGCTGCGTGGCCTCGCTGATCAGCGCCAGCGGCATGTCCGCCGGCATGCCATGGCCCAGCAGGTTGCGGGCGATTTCAGGCAGACGGCGGACGCCCATGTAGAAACAAAGCGTCGCGCGCAACCGGGCGAGCGAACCCCAGTCGAGCGCGGAGGTGTTCGCCGCGCATTGGTGACCGGTGACAAAAACCACGGCGGACGAATGATCGCGGTGGGTCAGGGGCAGGCCGGCCACGGCACTGGCTGCCGTGGCGGCGGTGACGCCGGGCACAATTTCAAAAGGAATCCCGGCTTCGCGCAGCGCCTGCATCTCCTCCCCCGCGCGACCGAAGATCAGCGGGTCGCCGCCTTTCAGCCGCACGACTTTTTTTCCGGCGCTGGCCAGCGCCACAAGCAGGGCGTTGATCTCCGATTGGGTGGCGCTGTGGCTGCCGGCGCGCTTGCCGACAAAGTGCTGCTCGCAGCCTGCCGGACAGTGCCCAAGCAACTCCCGGTTAACCAGTTCATCGCACACCACCGCTCCCGCGTGACGCAGCAAATGAAGCCCCCGAACCGTGATCAGGTCGGCGGCTCCCGGCCCGGCGCCAACCAGCCAGACAAAGCCGGGAAAAGATTGATTTAATGGCAACATGAGTTCTTTAGTCAATATGACAACAATTAGACTTTACGTCCGCTGAATCAGAAGCAAGCGTTCTCTGTGCCATGTCTGTCGATACCACTGTCCCGTTGAGCAAGAACGAAGTGCTCAAACAAAACGACCCCACCCTGAGTGGGGCGCTGGCGGAGACGCTGGCTGATCCCTCCCTGGATCATTTTTCCGCTGATGATGAGCAGTTTCTAAAATTCCACGGCATCTACCAGCAGGACGACCGCGACCTGCGCAAGACGGGCAAGAAATACATGATGATGATCCGCGGCCGCATCCCTGGCGGGGTCATGACTGCGGCGCAATGGATCGCATTCGACGACCTCGCGACGCAATACGGCAACAACACCCTGCGCCTGACCACGCGCCAGAGCATCCAGTTTCACGGCGTTCTCAAGCCCGGTCTCCGGCCGCTGATCAAGCGGATCAACGATTCGCTGCTCTCGACCCTGGCGGCTTGCGGCGATGTCAACCGCAACGTCACGGCGTCGCCCACGCCGGCTTACACGAAGGCCCGGGAGCAAGTTCAAGCCGACGCCTTGCGCCTTGCCGAGGCCCTTGCGCCCAAGACGCCCGCCTACCACTCGATCTGGATCGAGGGCGTGCAGCTCAAACTCGACGACCCGGTCAACCAGGCCTTTGAGGATCCGCTTTACGGCCGCACCTACCTGCCCCGCAAATTCAAGGTGGGCCTGGTCATCCCGCCGGTAAACGACATCGATATTTTCACCAACGACCTTGGCTTCATCGCCGTGGTCGAAGGCGACCGCCTCACCGGCTACAATGTCGCGGTCGGCGGCGGCATGGGCCGCAGCCACGGCAACGTGCAGACCTTCCCGCGTCTCGCCGATGTGCTTGGTTTCGTCCGGCCCGAGCGCCTCGTCGACGTCGCGAAGGCCGTGCTTACCATCCACCGCGATTTTGGCGACCGCACGAACCGCAAGCACGCCCGCTTGAAATACGTCGTCGAGGAACGCGGTGTGGCCTGGGTGCACGACGAGATCAACCGCCGCGCGCCCGACGCCCTTTCGGGTATCCGCCGCTTTGAATTCACTTCCACGGCCGACCTCTACGGCTGGCACCGCGCAGTCGACGGCAGCCTGTTTCTCACGCTCTTTGTCGAGACCGGCCGCATCAAGGATGTGGACGGTCACGCCCAGAAGACCGCGTTGCGCCGGGTCGCGGAAAAATTTCCGTACATCGAGTTTCGCATCTCCGCCAACCAAAATGTCATTCTCGCCTGCGTCTCGGCCGCCGACCGTGACCCGCTCACGGCGTTGCTCGCCACGCATGGGGTCAAGGTCGACCGGCAGGCTTCGATTCTGCACGCCGCGTCGATGGCCTGTCCCTCGCTCCCCACCTGCGGCCTCGGTCTCGCCGAATCCGAGCGCATGCTGCCAGGCCTCATTGACCGCATCGAGAAGCTGGGCGGCGAACTCGGCCTCGGGGGCGAGGAGATCATCATCCGCTCCACCGGCTGCCCCAACGGCTGCGCCCGGCCCTACATGGCCGAAATCGCTTTCGTCGGCAAGGCGCCCGGCCGCTACCAGCTCTGGCTCGGCGGCAATGCCGCCGGCACCCGCCTCAACCGCGTCTTCAGGGAAACGGTCAAGGATGCCGAGATTGAGGATGAACTGCGCCCGCTGTTGACCCGCTGGAAAAACGAGCGGCTGGCCGGCGAGCGCTTTGGAGACTTTTGTTCGCGTGTTGTGTTGCCTGAACAAAAACCGGTGGGAGCGGCGCTAGGTGCCGCTCCCGCCCCAATTTCAAATTGATATGACTTCCGCTGATCTCACCCGTTGGAACACCGAGCTGCGTGACAAATCCCCGTTGGAGATTGTCCGCTGGGCCATCGCCCCGTCCGGCGGTCGCGCCCTTGTTTCGACCAACTTCCGTCCTTACGAAGCCGTCGTGTTGCACCTCGCCGTGCAGGCGCAGCCCGACATTCCCGTGCTCTGGGTCGATCATGGCTACAACCGTCCCGCCACCTACCGGCACGCCGAGGCTTTGTGCGTCCGCCTCGGCCTCAACCTCAAGCCCTACCTGCCGCGCCTGACCCCCGCCCATCGTGACGCTGTTTACGGACCCGTCCCGACCATCGAGGACGAGGCCGGACTGAAAAATTTCAGCGCCTTGATGAAGCTCGAGCCCTTCCAGCGTGGCATGAAGGAACTGGCGCCCACGGTCTGGCTCACCGCCCTGCGCAAGGTGCAGAATCCCAATCGCGCCGGGCTCGACATCGTCTCGCTCGACGAGAATTTTGGTGCGCTCAAGGTCAGTCCGGTCTTTTATTCCAGCGATGCCGACCTCGAGGCGTATCTTGAACTGCACCAGCTTCCCAACGAATGGGATTATTTTGATCCCGCCAAGGCGGACGAGAAACGCGAGTGCGGCCTGCATGCCGCGTGGGGCAAAAAAGCGGTCAACTCCTGATCCAACCGGCGTTAAGGCCTCCGCGACGAACCGGGCACCGCCGCACCATCGATAATGACCAGCTACCATCTCGATCATCTCCAGCACCTCGAAACCGAGGCCATCCATGTGATGCGGGAAGTCGCCGGCGAATTCGAGCGACCCGCCCTGCTTTTTTCCGGGGGCAAGGATTCCATCTGCCTGCTCCGGCTCGCCGAGAAGGCCTTCCGCCCCTCCGAGCTGCCGCTGCCGCTGCTTAATGTCGACACCGGCCATCATTTTCCCGAGTTGAACGAATTCCGCGACCGCCGCGCCGGGCAACTCGGCGCCAAGCTCATTGTGCGCACGGTCGAAGACGCGATCGCCAAGGGCATCGCCCAACCGGCCCCCGGCGAGACCAGTCGCAACCGGCTGCAGATTCCCACGCTCCTCGCTGCCATCGAGGAGTTCCGTTTTGATTGCTGCATCGGTGGCGCGCGGCGCGACGAGGAAAAGGCCCGGGCCAAGGAGCGCTTCTTCAGTTTCCGCGACAGCTTCGGCCAGTGGGACCCCAAGAACCAGCGGCCGGAAATCTGGAACCTCTACAACGGCCGCCTGAATCCCGGCGAAAACATGCGGGTCTTTCCGCTCAGCAACTGGACGGAAATGGATGTATGGGAATACATCGGCCGGGAGAAACTGGAGGTGCCGAGCATCTACTTCAGCCATCGCCGGCGGTGCGTGCGCCGCGCGGGCCAGTGGCTGCCCGTCAACGACCTGGTGCCGCCGAAACCCGGCGAGGAGGTGCGCGACCTCGTGGTCCGGGTACGGACCATCGGCGACATCATCAGCACCGGCTGCGTCGAGTCACCCGCTTCCACCGTGGATGACATCATCGCCGAGATTGCCGCCGCCCGCGTGACCGAGCGCGGTTCGCGCGCCGACGACAAGGCCTCCGAGGCGGCCATGGAAGACCGGAAAAAAGCCGGGTATTTTTAAATGTTCACCGAAGAAATGATGCCTCCCCCTGCTCCCGTGGCCCTGCCGGTCGACATTCTCCGCTTCAACACCTGCGGCAGCGTCGACGACGGCAAGTCCACGCTGATCGGCCGGCTGCTCTACGATTCAAAATCGCTCATGGAGGACCAGCTCGAGGCCTTGGAGCGCTCCGCCGACATCACCGGCGGCGGCCAGATCAACCTTGCCAACCTCACCGACGGTCTCCGGGCCGAGCGCGAGCAGGGTATCACCATCGACGTCGCCTACCGCTACTTTGCGACCCCGCGCCGCAAGTTCATCATCGCGGACACCCCGGGCCACGTGCAATACACGCGCAACATGGTCACGGGTGCCTCGCTGTCGAACCTGGCCATTGTCTTGGTGGACGCACGCACGGGAGTCATCGAACAGAGCCGCCGCCACACGGCCCTTGCCGCTTTGTTGCGCATCCCACATCTCGTCGTCGCCGTCAACAAAATGGACCTCGTCGGCTGGAGTGAGGCCCGCTTCCTCGAGATCCGCGCGCAATTCGAGGAATTTCTCCCGCTGCTCGACATCAAGGACGTCAAGTTCATCCCCCTCAGCGCGCTCAACGGCGACAATGTCGTCGACCCCTCGCCCCACACTCCGTGGTATGCCGGCCCCACGCTGCTCGGCCATCTCGAAGGCGTGCACATCGCGAGCGATTGGAACCTGAACGGCTTCCGCCTTCCGGTGCAATGGGTCAACCGCCCGAATAATCCGACCGACCCGCAACTCCACGATTTCCGCGGCTTCAGCGGCCAGATTGCCGGCGGCATTGTGCGCACCGGCCAGAAGGTCATCGCGCTGCCCGCGGGCATGGTGACAACCGTGAAACAAATCTGGACTTACGACGGCCTCGCAAAGGAGGCGTTCTGCCCGCAATCCGTCACCCTGGTGCTGGAGCACGACATCGACATCAGCCGCGGCAGCATGCTCATCGGTCCCGATCATCTGCCCGGGGCCGGCTGCGACCTGCAAGCCGAGGTCTGCTGGATGCATCCGCGCGCCCTCCAGCCGGGCCGCAAATATTTTCTCAAGCACACCACGCACACCGTGCAGGTCGTGGTCACCGAAATCGTCAACCGGCTCAACATGGCCACGCTGGACACCGAGCCCGGGCCGGCCGAGCTGGCCATGAACGACCTCGGCGAGATCCGGCTCCGCACCGCGGAGCCGCTCGTCTACGACGGCTACGCCGCCAACCGGCTCACCGGCTCGTTCATCCTCATCGAACAGGGCACCAACGCCACGGTCGCCGCCGGCATGCTGCTGCCGCCGCGCGAGGTCGTGAAGCCGGAAAACGGCGATTACGTGATCTAATGTGTCCTGTGCCGCGCTAAAAAGTTGCCGGCCCTCAATTGTCACCTAGCCTGCCGCACCAGTGAAGATCTCCGTCAAAGTCGATTACGCCTGCCGCGTCATGGCTGAAATGGCCCGGTTGCATGGCTCGGGCACGCTGGCGCAAATCGAGCACCTGGCCCGGACGGAAGCCGTGCCCGCAAACTTTCTCGCCCAGATTCTGGGGAAGCTGCGCACCCACGGACTCATCACCAGCCGGCGCGGCAACCAGGGCGGTTACACGCTCGCTCGCCCGCCCGATGAAATTTCGCTTTATGACATCCTGATGGCGGTCGAAGGCGGCTGTCTGCACCTGAGCGGGAATTTTCACGGGCGCAGCGGCCGGCGGCTCAAGCAGGTCTGGGGCGAGATCAGCGCGACCCTGATGGAGAAGACCAAGAGCTACACGCTCAACAAGCTCTCCACCAAGAACCCGACCGAGATGTATTACATCTGAG